>JAGODZ010000172.1 GCA_017997975.1 Rhodoferax sp. | reverse complement strand
TCCTTGGGCGTATTCGACGTACCGGGGTTCTTGAGACGCACTGTTGGTGATCAGTTGGCGCCTCTTCGGGAATACCCTAGAACAATAATCAAAGAAAATTGTATACAGTTCATGGGTCGCCGCGGAGTATAGTGGCGCTGGCTTAAAACCCAGCGGCTAACAGTCTGTCGGGCTTAGGTCGTCGAAGCCAAAAATAGCCGCTGCGGTCGATTTGCAGCCGACGACTCCTAAGACCGACAGGTTGCTGGGCATTGTGGTGGCCGTGGCGTTTGGCAAGATGGGTTTCGAGAAAGTGGCCAGTGCGCACTGGTTTGATGTGGCCACACCGTTTGCGTTTGGTAGGCCCATACCATCCCCCAAAGGTTAAGGAGTGCCAATGCTCGGTTTGATTCTGCTGTATGTCGGCGCGGTGCTGTTCATCAATGCCTTGACTGCATTGGGGCATATTGAGCCGAAAGAGTCGGCGATCATGAACCTCTTGACCGGTGGGCTGTCGCTGGCCGTGTCCCTGCACCAAGTGGCCTCGGGTGATCCGGCGCTGGTTCGCGCTGCGGCATTCGGGTTGTTGTTTTCATTCACCTATTTGTGGGTGGCTTATGTGAATCTGAGCGGCCTTGATGGCCGTGGCTTGGGGTGGTTCAGCCTGTTTGTCGCCATCACGGCTTCAGCGGTCACGCTGGACAGCTTTGCGGATGCAAAAACTACAGGTGAGTATTGGATGGCCTGCAACTGGGCGGCTTGGACGCTGCTGTGGTCGTGCTTTTTTGTGATGGGCGTGCTGAAGAGACCCCGCTGGACCAAGCCAGTCGCCTGGCTGACCCTTGTGCAATCCATCGCGACCGCTTGGGTTCCCGGCTATCTAATGCTCAGTGGCCGTTTGAGTTGACTGACTGGCCCGAATGCGGTGGCGCACCATTGGCTGAAGAAAACGGCGACGACGGCTGGCCAGCCGCGTGGGTTCGAGATCGGCTTCAAATAGATTTTTTCACCCCTTGCGGAATGACGCTCACCCTCAGTGCTTGATCGAACTCGGTCCAAAAATCACGCCTACGCCTTCGGAACGGTTGACCCCGATTTTTCTTTTCATCAACTCATGGGGCCCTGTGCTGCAAGCCCCTTCAATCGACCCGTTTGTGGCTTGTGTTTGATGGCATCGTTGATCTGGTTTTATATGGAAAATCGACCGCTAGCCCTAGTGGAGCATGCGCAAGCCACTATTAATAATATAGCGATTGGGTGGCCTGGGAATGAAGTGTCTTCGTTGTGCTGTCTCTTCATCTGAGTCCGTGTGTCGAATGGCGGCCCCATCGCCGCGTTTGATCTGGGTGTTGCATCCCAGCGGATTTTTGAGAATCTGGCTCTAGACCTGCATATTCATGATGTCGGTGTAAGCCTGCACCATGCGGTTTCGGACATGGAGGGTGGCTTGGAACCCCACTTGTGCCTTTTGCATTGACACCATGGTTTCTTCCAAGCTGACTTTGGGGTTCTCCATTTGAACCTCACGTTGGAGTTGGGTCGCCTCGTTCTGGGCCGCACTGACACTGCTTAACGCGCTTTTGAATGCGCCTGCGAAGCCGCCCTCGACTGCCCCCGTGCCGGGACGCGATGCAATCCCCGCCGCTGCCAAAGGGCGGACTGACGTGGGCATGGTGGTGGGGTTGAGTCTGAGTTCCATATCTTTTCTTCCCTGAAAAAGGGGGGGTGATGGATGCTATCGCCGGACTTCTGAAAACATTAATTTGAATTGAGGGGGAAAAGCCGCTCTTTTCATCCTAATGTTTTGGGAGGGGCGCAGAATAATCGTTCGCAACAGTGGCCCGAACCCGCGCCACACCTTACTGGATTCAAGAGATGGTTCCCGCCACCGCAATACCGTTAAACCCCTCGCTTTTTGATCGCCTTGCCGGGCTGGATCAGTCGCAGCGTTTGAAAATGGGGCTGGGCGTGGTGTTGTTCTTGGCGATTGGAATCATTGGGATTGTGATGGGGCGGCAAGCGGAGTGGCGCGTGCTGTATTCCAATTTGGCGGACAAAGACGGGGGGGCCATCGTGGCCCAGTTGTCTCAGATGAATATTCCATACAAGCACGCAGACGGCGGCGGTGCGATTTTGGTGCCTGCCGACAAGGTGTACGACACCCGGTTGCGTTTGGCGTCGCAGGGTTTGCCCAAAGGGGCGGTGGCTGGCTTTGAGGTGATGGAGTCGAACCGGTTTGGAATGACCCAGTTTCAGGAGCGTTTGACTTTTCAGCGCGGCTTGGAGGGGGAGTTGACGCGGTCCATTCAGGCGCTGTCATCGGTGCAAAGCGCCCGCGTTCATTTGGCATTGCCCAACCAAAACGGATTTTTCAGAGAGCAGCAAAAGCCGTCTGCGTCGGTGCTGTTGAGTCTGAATGCGGGGCGAACGCTTGATCGGTCGCAGCTGGCGGGCATTGTTCATCTGGTCTCATCCAGTGTGCCGGAGATGAATCCGGAGGCCGTGAGTGTTCTGGATGACACCGGAAAACTGCTGTCTTCGCCGCCAGACGGTGGCCTTGGCTCGGCGGGCGACGCCCAGCAGCTGCAATACGTGCAGCAAATGGAGCAGGTTTACAGCCAACGTATTCTGGATATTTTGGAGCCGGTGGTGGGTCGTGGCAACGTCAAAGCCCAAGTCACAGCAGAGTTGGATTTCAGCCAGACAGAGTCCACCTCTGAGTCGCACAAGCCCAATCAGGAGCTCAATTCCTCCGTGATTCGGAGTCAGCAAGTTTCAGAAAGCGGCGCCGGAGTGGCATCGACAACACCGGCAGGTGTACCGGGTGCCGCGTCCAATCAACCGCCAGGCCCTGCCTCCGCGCCGATCAATGGCGCTGCTCAAACCTTGGCAGGAGGGGGGGCTGCGGGAGGGGGGGCTGGGGCAAAGCGCGACTCCATCATCAACTATGAAGTCGATAAAACGGTACGCGTGGTTCGTGGGAGTACCGGGTCGGTCAAGCGACTCAGTGCGGCGGTGGTGATCAACCACCAAACCCTGACCGATGCCAAAGGAAAGACCACAACGTCCCCCCTGACGGAGGCGCAGATCACCAGCATGACAGCATTGGTTCGTGAAACGATTGGTTTCAGTCAGGACCGAGGCGATTCTGTGAATCTGATGAACGCCCCGTTTGTGATTGATAAGCCGGTGGAGGTTGTGGTCCCGTTGTGGCGTCAACCGGAGTTGCTGGACTTGGCGCGAAGCCTGGCGTGGCCTGTCGGCACCTTGTTATTGGCGGCATTGGTTTTGCTTGGGTTTATTCGTCCCGCAATGAAAACATTGGCCAAACCCATCGAAGTGACGCCAGTGGCGGCGAACCAAATTGATGCCATCGAAGGGGAGGAGCCTGAGCGGCCATTGTTGGCAGCGCCCGCGACGGCGGTTGTGGCATTGGGCCCCACGGCCGCTGAACTGGCACTAGAAGATGCCCGGAAATTGACCCGTGACAACCCTGCGGCGGTGGCTAACATTGTTAAAGCTTGGATGAATAATGAAGCTCCTGCGTAAACGGCATAGAAAGGGGTTGCCACATGGCTGATACAGATGGGCTGGAGGATGCCGCTATTTTGATGATGTCCCTCGGGGAGGCGGAGGCCTCAGAGGTTTTTAAGCACCTCTCACCCAAAGAGGTACAAAAACTGGGAGAGGCCATTGCCAAAACAAGGGCGGTGACCCGTGAGCGCTTGGACGGTGTGGTCGAAAAATTCACCAACGTGGCTGCTGCTCAAAGCCTTTTGGTGTCGAATTCCGGTGATTACGTGCGTTCGGTGTTGAAGCGGGCGTTGGGCGATGACAAGGCGGCCTTGTTGATTGACCGGATTTTGCAAGGCGGCGACGTTTCTGGGATTGAGAGCCTGAAATGGATGGAGCCTTCTTCAGTCGCAGAGCTGCTTCGCAATGAGCACCCTCAGATTGTGGCGGCTATTTTGGTCCACCTTGATTTTGACCAAGCGGCAGATGTGCTGAAATTTTTCGTCGAACGCCAAAGAAACGAAGTCATGCTGCGAGTCGCCACCATGGAAGGCATCCAACCGTCGGCCTTGAAAGACCTGAACGAGGTGCTGTTTAACGTGCTGGCCGGTGGTGACAAGGTGAGAAAGTCGTCGCTGGGCGGTGTCAAGACAGCTGCCGAGATGATTAACCTGATGGGCACGGGGATTGAAGGCACGGTTATTGAGTCGATTCGCAACCACGATCCTGATTTGGCACAGAAGATCATGGACAAGATGTTCGTGTTTGATGACGTCATGAAGCTGGACGATAAGGCGATTCAAACCGTTTTGAAGGAGGTTTCCTCCGATGTGCTGATCGTGGCGCTGAAAGGTGCCCAGCCAGAATTGAAAGAAAAGTTTTTGGCCAATATGTCTTCGCGTGCTGCTGAAACTTTGCGGGAGGATTTGGAGTCCAGAGGCCCTATGCGCTTGTCTGAGGTGGAGGCGCAGCAGAAAGAAATTCTGAAAACTGTACGCCGCCTCGCCGATGAGGGCACGATTGTGATCGGTGGTGGCGGTGATGATGCGATGGTCTAACAATGGCTAACTACTCCCGCTTTATTCCAGGTGAAGAGATCGAATCCGTCGAGCAGTGGCGCTTTGGCGATGTGGATTCTGCCGCCTTGCTGTTGGCAGCCAAGGTCCGTGTCGCTGAAGAGGTGGCTGAACAGTCCAAAGACGACGCTTTGACCCAGCAGGGTTATGCCCAGGGTTATGCCCAAGGCTATGCGGAAGGGTTTATTCAAGGGCAAGCACAGCTCAGGGTGGAAACGCAGCGGCAAATTAGTGATTTTGTGGCGTTACAAGGGCAAGAAGCGAGCCAGAATTTTTTGGCGTTGTTTGCCAATGCACAGGCGCAATGGGGTGAGTCTGAACAAGTGATGGCACAAGGTGTTCTTGAACTGGCGTGCGCGTTGGCGCGACAAGTGCTGCGTCAAGAGCTTTCAGTGAATCCAGGCGTTCTGAAGCCCGTGATTCGCGAGGCTATGGGTCTACTGGGTGCTGAAACCAAGAGCGCTGTGGTTCGACTCAGTCCTGAAGATTTCGATGTGTTGGAGGAACCCTCACGTGCTGAGTTCGCAGCACTTTCATTGACTTTGGTGTCCGATCCGACTTTAACCAAGGGGGGGTGCTTGATTGAGTCGGCAGGCACCGTGATTGATGGGCGCGTCGAAAAGCGATGGAGCCAGGTCGTGGCGTCACTGGGGTTAAACCAAGCGTGGGGCGAGCCTGATGGACACGCTTGAAGGCGCGGCCAAATGGCAGCACTTTTTTGATGACGCATCACGGCGCGTTGTCAACGGACGCGCTTTAGAAGTGCGTGGAACCTTAACCCGGCTGACGGGTTTGGTGCTGGAGGCCGTTGGGGTGCGAGAGCCTGTGGGGTCGCAATGCTTGATCTCCATGCCCTTTCAACCGCCGGTGTTGGCGGAGGTTGTGGGTTTTTCTAATGATCGCGCCTTTTTAATGCCGGCCGGGGATGTCCATGGGCTGTCCAGCGGTGCCAGCGTCGTTCCTGCGCCGCCTTATATTCCCATTCCTCGACTGGGCGAGCGTCGGCAAACTGACCGCAACGCGGGCTATGGCGTTTTGCGTTTGCCATTGGGTGACGGCTTGTTGGGACGTGTGGTCGATGCCCATGGCGCGCCGATGGATCGCAAAGGACCGATTGACGGCGTCAACGCGCGCCCATTGGATCGAACCCCAATCAACGCCATGGACCGTGCCCCTGTGCGTGAAATTCTTGACACGGGTGTGTGTGCGATCAACGCTTTGCTGACCGTTGGACGGGGACAGCGCATTGGATTGTTTGCTGGATCGGGGGTGGGCAAGAGCGTGTTGTTGGGCATGATGGCCCGCTACACCCAGGCCGATGTCATCGTCGTGGGGTTGATTGGAGAGCGGGGGCGAGAGGTCAAAGAGTTCATCGAGGATATTTTGGGAGAGGAGGGGCGGGCGCGCTCGGTTGTGGTCGCAGCACCTGCCGATGCCCCGCCTTTGCTTCGCATGCAGGGCGCTGCCTATGCCACCGCGATTGCGGAGTCGTTCCGCGATAAAGGCCAGCACGTCTTGCTGTTGATGGATTCTTTGACGCGTTATGCCATGGCGCAACGAGAAATTGCGCTGGCGATTGGCGAGCCACCGGCGACAAAGGGGTACCCCCCCTCGTGCTTTGCCAAATTGCCACAGTTGGTCGAGCGCAGTGGCAATGGTTTGCATGGGATTGGTTCCATCACGGCGTTTTACACCGTGTTGTCAGAGGGGGATGATCAGCAAGACCCGATTGCCGATGCTGCGCGAGCCATTTTGGATGGCCACATTGTTCTCTCTCGCACCCTCGCGGAAGCGGGGCACTTTCCTGCGATAGATATTGAGCAGTCAGCGTCACGTGTGATGAGCAATGTGGTGTCACGTGAGCACTTTGAGACAGCACGGCGTTTCAAGGCCATCCACTCACGCTACGAGAAGGGGCGCGACTTGATTCAAATTGGGGCCTACGCCAGTGGTTCGGACCCCGCCCTTGACGAGGCGATCAAGCGCCACGATGGCATGGAGAGTTTTTTGCAGCAAGATATGTTCACCGCCGTGTCTATGAGCGAGAGTGTGGCGGGTATGAATCGCGCCATCGACGGTGCCAGGTCGGCGGCTCGATGACGGAAGATGAAAGGAGATGAGTGTGTCCATTCTGAACAGTTTGTCATTGGCCATTGACTTGGCAACCCGCAAGCGAGATCAGTCCGTGGTGGTGCTTCAGCATCTCCAAAAGACCCACGAGGCCAGCCAAGATCAAATGGCGCAACTGGAGGGGTATGCCGCCGAGACGGAGGCCAAGTGGGCCACTGCAGCGCAAGCAGGCTCGACGCCTGAACTGATGGGGCATCACTACCAGTTCATGGCCAGGCTCCACCAAGCCATCCACCTTCAAAAAGAAGTGGTGAGTGGATCCGCGCAAAAAGTGGAGGTTTCACGCCGATTGACCATGGACTGTGAGCTTCGCCTGGCGAGTTTGCGACTGGCACTGAAAAAAAAGCAAGCCGATCTGGCCTTGCTACAGGGACGCCGGGAGCAGAAGCAAATGGATGAGTTTGCGGCTTTGCAAAGCTGGCGAATGCTGAATCTGGAATAAATTGGAGAACACCATGAGTATTGAGCAAGCAGGGCCTGCCGTCAGTCCCAAAACGTCAACAGCGCAAGACAACCGTGCCACCAAAGGGAAGTCCGGCGATGCAGGCGATGCACCAGTGGGCGGATTTTCTTCGCTGTTGAGTGCTGT
>JAGODZ010000171.1 GCA_017997975.1 Rhodoferax sp. | reverse complement strand
CTCGTGCCGACAAAAGCCTGGAACGGACCGTATTTCCATCGACGATCATGATTGTTTGACGACTGGAGCCGCCTCCCGGAGTTCTAAGGCATCCAGATACCCCATCGAAGCGCACTTCGGCTCTCTGCTCGCCCTCCCTTGTCCGCCGATACAACGCACCTACTTTGAGTCGTCCAGCCTTCTGCGCTTGGAGAATTTTTCGACGGTTCACAGGTGACATCATGTTCATGAGTCGCTCAGTCTCTTCCTGCGAATGCCAATCGACCCCTTGTGGGACGGTTTCAATGATGTCATCAAGGGTTTTGTGACTTACCTTTGGCATCGGTGGGTTCCACCATAGCCACTTGTCTTTGAGTTCTTTAGGGAGTTGGTTGTAGGCTCTGATGATCGCCGCCGGGTGCCATGCGGGATTGGGGGTTTCTTCGAAACAAACATCTGGTATTTGCAATGCGGCATTGACCGCCACAATAAAAAGTCGCGGCCTGGATTGCGGTAAAAAATGTATGGCATCAATGACCATTGCACCAAGGCGGTAGCCTTGAGCTGCAACTGTTTGGATCATCGCCTCAAAGTCCTTTCCATCATGGCTGGTGATGGCTCCGTAAACATTCTCAAGCGCAATCATGCGAGGCTTGCGCCCTTGCGCTTTCAAGTCACCGACCAACTTCATGAAGGCCCAAAAAGTTCCGCTTCTTGCACCGTCCAATCCTGCCCCATTTCCGGCCAATGACAAATCTTGACAGGGAAATGATGCCCAAGCCAGATCGGCTTGATTGGGCAACTGAGCCGAATCAATCAAAGCAACGTCGCCCACATGGAGGGTGTCGCTGCCCCAGTTCGCTGCGTAAGACGCTGCTTTTTTCTCTGAAAAGTCGTTGGCAAACAGGCATTCCCAATCCTGTCCAAGACCTGCATGTGCCATTCCCCCACCCGCGAAGAACTCATAAAAAGTTTTTTTCATCTTCAATCCCTGTGAGAATTTCACAATTGTGCTCAACCCTGGATGCTACCCCAGCGGACTCCGGGGAGAATTGAGAGTTGTATCTGTGTGTTGATCGATTGGGTTCGCTGTTGGCGAGCTGTCTTGACGTGGAGGCCCACCACAGCGGACCCCGATTGCGCAGCGCAGGGGAGCGCTTGCAATGTGGGATGCCGCGGTGGATTGATCACCGGTAGGCCACCGTCCCCAACCATTCAGCGGGCAGGTCGAGAGGGGCCGTTTGCAGAACACTGAAGTGAGCGTGCAGCGCGGGGGACCACTCCATCAAGCCTAAGGACAGGCATTTGAGGCGCGCTTCATGTTGCGTCCAGGCCTTGAGGAAGGTCTCGTTTTGCGCACTCAAGGGCAGCGCAGCGATGTCACTCGCCACGTCGGGCCCCAAGTAGTCGTGCGCCGTGGCTCGCCAATCGAACGCGGTGGATACTCGCACAATGTCCACGCCCACCGGCCCGTGGCGGTTCACCGCCGCCACGGAAAGGCCCGTGTCATGGCTCACCGACACGCCCCAGTTCAGTGCCTGCGGGCCCTGGGCCCGCAGCGGTTCACCGGGCGCCGTGGTCAGCGTCACGTCGGCGGGGTGGCACTGCCACAGTTCGCCCAGCACGCTTTGCAGGGCGGTGCGAATGTGTTGGCGAGCCACCGGGCGACTCGTGTCGGTGGTGTCCACCGCGATGAGGAACAGCGGCGCCGAGGGCGGCAGGGCGGACCGCCAAGACGGCACGGCTGCCCCGGGCGCCACCCAAATCACGGGCACCGCCCCTACCGCGATCGGCATCACACTTTGGCCGGTGCGGCCGGGCAACCCAGCCAGCTGGTGGCGCTCGGAATGTGCTCGCCTTTCATCACCAAGGTGAGCGGGCCCAGCTTGGCGTGGTCGCCCACCACGGCGCTGTAGAGCACGCTACTGCGCGGCCCCATGTAGACGCGCCGGCCAAGGGTGACGTGGTCAATCTTCATGATGCGGTCCTCAAACAAATGGGTTTGGGGGCAGGCCAGCGCGTTGATTTCGCTGTGCTCGCCGATGCTGACGCAGTCAAACTCGGTGATGTCGGTAGTGTCCAAGTACACGCCTGGGCCGATGCGACTGCCCAGCAAGTTAAAGGCCAGTGGCAGCCACGGGGTGCCGCGCAGGTAGCGCAGAAAGTTGGGCACGGCAATGCCCTCGTACAAATTCGTCACCGCCTCTGACAGCCACACAAACGGTGTCCACATGGGCACGCTGCGGGTGGTGTAACGCCCCAGCAGTCCCCATTTCAACGCCACTACAAAGGCAAAGCTGCCCACGCCGTACAGCAAGCCGGTGATGGCCAAATAGCCCAACACGAGGCCCCACTGACCGTCACCCGCCTCAGGCATGAGGTTCAGCACCACGGTGTAGCCCACGGCAATCACGATGGCATGCGGCGTGATGATGCGCGCCGCCTCCACCGCACCCCGGCCCAGCCGACGCCACAGTGACGGGCGAAACGTCAAGTGCTCCGCAAACCCGCGCACCACTTCGCGCGCGGGCAGGTTCAGCGGGGGTGACCCCAGCCACGTGTCGCCATCGTGCATGGCGGCGTTGTCGGGCACGGTGGAATGCACGCCGATCAACACGTTCTCGGGCAGCACGGTGCCGTCGGGAATGTAGGCCCCGTTGCCGACAAAGCTGCGCCGGGAGATCACGGTCGGCTGCATGGTCATCCAGCCGCCCTCGATTTTTTCGTCGCCCAGCATCACCGCGTCGGCAATGAAGGTGTCGTCTCCCAGGGTCAGCATGTCCGGCACCAGCCCCAGCGCGGTTGAAATCTCGGCCCCTTTGCCCACTTTGGCGCCCAGCAAGCGGTACCAAAACGGCGCATAGACCGTGGCATAGACGCCGTGCAACACGCTCAGACTGGACTCCTGAATCTGATTCACCAGCCACTTGGCGCAGTACAAATTGCTGTGCACTGGCCAGCTGCCGGGCTTCAGGCGCGGCAACACCGTCCACCGAATGAGGGCCGACAGCAGCACGGTGCAGACAATCATCACGCCGGTGGCGGGGAATGCCATCACAAAGTACTTGGCCAGTTGAAAGGTGACGTCTGAGCTCTGCAGCCAGGGGTACAGGTCGGTGTTGTCCAGCCGGTCCATCAGCATGAACGTCGGAAACACGGGCAGAAAGAAAACGGTGGTGATGGCCAGCGCGCCCCACACAAAGTAGATCGACTCCAGCGTGAGGCGGCGTCGTGACACCTTGGGCCGGGGCAGGGTGCGGGCGGCATCGAACGCCCCCACATCGCGTGCCGGAGCGCCGCGCCAGATTCGCCCAGGCGGCAGGGTCACGCCATCACTCAGCGCCGATTGCCCCTCCAGGTGACCCTGCGCGCCCATGCGGGTGTTGCCTTCCAGAATGGCGTACGACCCCACCGCCGCATCAGGCCCAAGGTCAATCGCCCCCAGCAGCAGCCAGCCGTGTTCCACCCGCGCATTCTCAAAATTGGCGGCGTTGCCAATGCTCACGCCATCCCCCACCGTCAGCAGATCAGGCGCGCGCAGTGTCAGGGAGCCAATCACCACCTCGCGCCCAATACGAGCCCCCAAAGCGCGCAACCACCAGCAGTACAAGGACGAACCGTTGAGCAAATAGGTGGGTGCCGCCTCAATCAGGCGGTCCGCCAGCCACCAGCGGTAGTACGTCATGCCCCACAGCGGGTAGCGCCCCGCTTTCAGTCGACCGGCAATCAACCACTTGCCGGCAATGGCCAGACCGAATTCCAGCAGCGTCATCCCCAAAAAGGCAGCGGTGGCAGCGGCAATGGCCAGCGCCAGTGAGTCGTCCGGGTCGCCGGTGAAGAAGTGGTACATGAAGAACGGTGCCAACCACTGCCCCATGCGAAGGGTCACCAGCGCCGGAATGACCGCCGCCTGGGCGATGCCGCAGCGCCAGCGCCGCCAGGCGGAGGGGGCTTCCCAGTCCGTGTTGACCGGCGGGATGTCCACTGGTGCCTGCGCCAGGGTGCTGGCAATGCGACCAATCTGGCGGTTTTGGTAAATATCGCGGACCGTCACATGGGCAAAGCGGGCGTCCGCGCGCAGAGCCGAGGCCAGCCGCGCCGCCAACAGCGAGTGCCCGCCCAGATCGGTGAAAAAATCAGCGCTGAGGCGCAGGGGTTGACCGGGAAACAGCGTGGCCAGCGCGGCAAACAAGGCGGCTTGCGCCGGGGTGTCCGGCGTGTCCGACTCAGACGGGTCAACCACCTTGAGCGTCAGGGGCTGGGCTTTCAGGGCCTTGCGGTCAATCTTGCCCGAGGTGAGGCGCGGCATCTCATGCAAAACTTCAAAATAGCCGGGCACCATGTAGGGCGGCAGTGCCTGGCTCAGCGCGCTGCGCAGCGTGCTGGCCTCCAGCGCCACTTCGGTGTCGCTGACCAAAAAGGCCACCAGCTGGTCGAGTCCATCTTCCTGACGCAGCACCACGGCCACGGTGCCCACGCCAACTTGGCGGGCCAAAACCGCCTCAATTTCGCCTAACTCGACCCTAAAGCCCCTGATTTTGACTTGATCGTCGGTGCGGCCCAGGCATTGAACCTGGCCGTCGGCGTCGATCCGCGCCAAGTCGCCGGTGCGGTACAGGCGCGCTTGGTTGGGCTGACTGGCCCATGGGTTGGGCAAGAACTTCTCAAGGGTCAGGTCGGGCCGCCCCAGGTAACCGTCAGACACGCCGGGCCCGGTGATGCACAGTTCACCCACCTCGCCTCGGGGCACCAAAGTCAGCTCACCCGTGGACTCGGCGTTGATCACCAGCATCCCATAGTTGGGCAGCGGGCGGCCAATCGTGACCGGTTCGCCCGCGTGCAGCTCGGCCAAGCTGGCGGACACGGTGGTCTCGGTGGGGCCGTAGGTGTTGAACAGCTGCCGCCCGGGCCGCGCCCAGCGCGCCACCAAAGAGGGCGGGCACATCTCGCCGCCCAAGTTGATCAAGCGCAGGCTGGGCACCTCTTGGGTGAACAGCGCCAGCAAGGTCGGCACCGCGTGCAACACGGTGATGCCGTTCGCCTGCAGCGCCACCGGCAGCGCTTCGGGGTCAGAGGCGACGTCTTTGGGGGCAATCCACAGCGTGGCACCCACCAGATAGCTGATCCAGATTTCTTCAAACGACATGTCAAAGGCGACGGAGAAGCCTTGGTACACCCGGTCGCGCTCGTTCACTTCCAGCCGCGCATTTTCACTGCGCAAAAAGTGGCAAATACTGCCTTGGTTGATGGCAATGCCCTTGGGTTTGCCCGTCGAGCCCGAGGTGTAAATCACGTAGGCCGGGTGACTCGGCAGCACGCCGTGGCGCTGTCGTAAGAGTGCGTCCGTAGGGGCCATCAGCACCTCAGCCGTCCAGAGCGGGCAGGGCAGACCGGACAGACGGGGTACTAAGCCGGCGCAGCTGACCAGGCCGGGGGCTTGGGCATCTTCTAGGCAGACTGCGATGCGGTCCACCGGCGTGTCGGCCTCCAGCGGCAACCACGCGGCACCGGTTTTGGCAATGCCGGCTTGCATGATCAAGAGGTCAATGCCGCGCGGCAGGCACAAGCCCACCACGTGGCCGGGCCGCACGCCACGGTGGATGAGCGCTGAGGCCACCCGGTCAGCCGCCTCGTTCAATTCGGCGTAACTCAGGTGCTGGTCACCAAAAATCAGCGCCGTTTGATGGGGCAGCCGCTCGGCCGTGGCCTCCAGCAGGTCAGCCAGCACTTCAATGCGAATCAAGTCAGGGAGCAAGGGCCCCAAAAGAACATCGGGGGAGGTCACAACGTCATTCATGCAAGGCAGTCAAGAGCCAGTCCCCTCAAGGTGGGAGGGGCGGCGGGTCAATACAGGCGCAGCACCGTCCGGGTCAGGGTTGCGGTAAAGGGCCGACGCAGTGTACTGCCCACCCCCGTGGGAAAGCGGTGGGCCGACTCAACTTGCGGCGCTGGGCCGCGCCGCCATGCGGTCACGCCAAGCCTGCAGGGCCATCAAACCGACCCGGTCGGCCTTGAAGCGCATCAGGCGGGCGAACTCCAGGGTGCAAAAGGCGGTGATGTCCGCCACCGTGAAGCACTCACCCGCCACCCAGGGCTGGCGCTGCAACTCACCATCCAGCCAAGTGGCAAACGCCAGCACCTTGGGCGCTTGCGCCTGCCCAAAATCAGGAAACTGCGGGTGTTCCAACGGTGCCAGACCGGGATGGGTGTGGCGCACACAACTGGCTACTGGCAGCATGAAATACCACTCCACGCGGCGGTCCGCCATTTCGATGAAAGCGCGCTCTTCGGCGTCTTCACCCATCAAACTGGGGCTGGGGTGCAGGCCCTCCAAGTAGGTGCAGATGGCACGGGTTTCCGTCAACACGCGGCCATCGTCCAGCTCCAGCGCGGGCACCCGCGCCATGGGACTCTTGGCGAGAAAGGAGGCGGATTTGTGTTCGAGGGCGTTGAGGTCCACCGGCACCAATTCAATGCCGCTGATGGCTTTCTCTGCCATGAACATCGCCACGCGGCGGGGGTTGGGCGCACCAGGGGAGGTGAAGAGTTTCATGTCGTTGGTCCTTTCGTTGCGTTGGCGGAAGCGGATATGCCTGACTGGCCCCTTTCGACGAGGCCCCGGGCTTCTTGCGCAAAGCGCTGCGCAGCCGCCTCGCCGTCACGGGCGAGGTCTATTTTTGCCGCCGGTTGCTCAATGCCCCGCTGTACGGCGGGGCGAGCGCGCAGCTGGTCGCGCCAGCGTTTCAAATGCGGCAAGCCGTCCAAGGCCACCCCTGACCCACTGCAGCACCCGGGAGCGCCCTTTGGCATCTGCGTGTGCCCGGTTGCCAGAGCACGCAAAGAACGATCGTGGCTTTGATGTAGGGGTGCCTAGCAGCCTGTCGGACTTAGGAATCGTCGGCTGCAAATCGACCGCAGCGGGCTATTTTTCGCCGCTTTCTTACCCAATATCCAGATATTGGGCTGCGAAATCGTCAAAAACTAGTCGGCGCTGGGGCCGATTTTCGCTTTCGACGACCTAAGCCCGACAGGCTGCTAGGATCAAGTACGACGGCGAATGTCTTCAGCAAGAAAAGTGGCTCTGGCCCTTATTGGTTATGCGCAATAAGCTACTGATTTGCTAGCAAATAGCGCCACAGCAGCGGGCCGCCAACCCGGGGGGTCTGCCCCAGCGGCGCAAACGCAGGCGAGCGTTTTAGCCGATGTCACGCACCATGGACAGCGTCTGAGCCGCTTGGCTTAGCAGGTGGCGCACCTGCGTTTGCTCAGGGCCGACGTGTCGGTCAATGCGGCGGATGTAGGGGCAGGTGAGGGTGGCCAG
>JAGODZ010000170.1 GCA_017997975.1 Rhodoferax sp. | reverse complement strand
TCAAATCACCCATGCTTATTCTTGATCTCGACCAACGGATGCCCGTCACAGCGGGATGGGGCCTGGATGCGCCACAGGCGTTGGTGCTGGACGCTGAGCATCCCCTGTGCATTGCCGACCTGCGGCCCGCACAGGTACGGGCGGGGTTTCCGTCGCCCGCCGAGGATTTTCAGGTTCAGCGCATCGACCTGATGGCCGAACTCATCAAGCACCCCCAGGCCAGCTACCTGCTGCGCATCCGGGGCGACTCCATGCGCGATGTCGGCATCTTCGATGGCGATGTGGTGCTGGTGGACAAAGCCATCACCCCGCGCAGCGGGCAGGTGGTCGTGGCCGTGGTCGATGGGGAATTCACCTGCAAGACCCTGCAACTGCGGGCCGGACGCATCAAGCTCAAAGCGGCCAACCCCATCTATCCCGACATCATCCCCACCGACAGCCAGACCGTCGAAATCTGGGGCGTGGTGGTGGCCGCCATCAAGCAGTTCCAGTCTTGACCGCCCCAAGGCATGTACGCACTGGTCGATGGCAACAACTTCTATGTCTCGTGATCTGACTTGATCAGCTTGTTAGTAGCATTCTGTGATGTCTTCCTGCCTTATTGAATGCGGCTTTCTCGTCTCTTTGAGACGAGTAGCGGGTGGGGGTCTGGGGGAGGACGATGCCTGTTGATAAGTCTGATTTGGCCCGCTGGCAGGCGCTTGATGCGTCTGCCGTGCTGAACGCACTTGCAGATTATGCGAAGGAAGATGCGTCGTACGTGCCACGAATCAACACACGTTCGTCCCGGTGGTATGTCACTGTCGGGGGGCATGACCACGAAATTCTGTGCACCGGTCCCAAGTTTTGGGACAGCCGAGCAAACTGTGGGGGCGGAGGTGCGCTGGATTTGGCGATGCACCTGTTTGGCATCAACTTCAAGAAGGCGGCCCGCTTGCTTGCTGAACGCAATCTATGAAGCTGTTGTTCTCAACCCGTGACCTGGAGATCGGTGGCCGACCGGTAGAAGGCTTTCCACTGCTGATTGATGACGACTGCATGCCCTTGCAGCCAGTCCAAGACTTCCTCTTGTACGCATTGCTGGAGAGCGGCTCTGCGCGCAGCAAATTGACATGGGAAGCCGTGGGGCGCCGCCTGTACGACTACTTTGCCTTCCTGAGTGCCAACGGGCTGTCGTGGGATCAAACTGATGCCCCACCAAATGCCATGCCGCTGAGCCGGTACCGCGACTGGTCTGCAGCCGAACTGCGCTTGGCTCCCAGCACCATCAACAAGCGACTGGCCCTGGTGGTTCGTTTCTATGAGTGGGCCCACCGCAGGGATCTCATCAATAGCCTGCCTTTTGCATATCGACAGCTCCACATACGTGGCAAACACGGGATGCTCGCGCATGTGAAAGCAGGCGAGACATCGGGTGAGCGTGCATCGGTACTGCTTCGCGAATACCGTCCACCCATCAAATTTCTCACCAAACATCAGGTTCAGGTGTGCCGTCAACACCTGCACAACCCAAGCCATCGGCTTTTGTTTGAGTTGATGCTCCGATCTGGCCTGCGGTCGTGCGAAGCCCGCACATTTCCTGCGAAGTACGCTTTTGACCCAGCGGGTCGAAAGGATCTGATTGCCGGGCAGGTGATACGCGTGGATTTGAGCCCGCAAGATATGGTGATCAAGTTTGAACGGCCCCGTTCAGTGGACGTTCCGTGGCGACTGATGGAGGAGCTGAATGCCTACAAGAACCTGGAGCGTGAGTTGAGAAAAAGCCATGGTGGAGGTGATCCAGATGCCTTGGTCTTGACAGCTTACGGCACGGAAATGGCCAGAACCAGCGTCGTAGGCCTGTTTGGCGAATTGTCCAAACGGGTGGGGTTCCCTGTCACTGCCCACATGCTGCGCCACACCTATGCCACGTACACGCTGGCCGCGCTTCGAAAACATCCATCGTTCATGGGCGAACCGCTGCTGTACGTGCGAGATCGCCTGGGTCACTCGAACGTCCAGACCACCGCCGAATATCTGCACCTCATCAATCAGCTGGAAGCACAGCTCGTATTGGCGCACGAGGACTTTGTCGATGGCATCTTCGGCGAAAGGACTCCCGCGTGAGAAAACCCAAGTCCTACAACGTGTCCCCGACCTTGGCTGACCACTCTCCACCACCCTTCAGGCAATCGGTGCCCCTGGTCACAGGCAGTCCAGTCTTCGAGCTGGAAGTCGATGCGGCATCCCGCAGGCGAGTGGATTACCAAGCCCACATGGGCAAAGGCTTTGATGCGTGGGTGTGGGCTGGTCTTGAAGCCTTGCGGTCGGTTGCTGGTTCTGGTTCGGTTGCCCAGAAAACCCTCCTCAACTACGCAGGTGCCGGCTGGCCCAGATGGCTCGAATTTTTGATTGCATCACAAGGACCGACCGATCCCAAGGACTTGCGACCGGAACACATCAGAGGTTTTATGGCGTGGCTTGCACGCAGACACCCATTCGGCACAAGCGCCCGAACGACTTACGCCCAGGTCAAACCCATGCTCGTCGCCATGTCAAACCTGGGACTGGGTCCAGCCGATGTCCAAAGGATGTTCCCGATCAAGGCATTCAGCAAAAGTACTGAAAACCGGCAAAGCCCCAAAGCATTGTCGGGTGCCGAGGTCTTGCGTTTGGCCCAAGCGTTGAAAAAGGACTTGGTTGCCATTCACCGGGGGACATTCACGGGGCCCGACTCCGAGGCATTGGTGGTGTCGTTCCTCGTGGTTGCCCTGCGCACAGGGATCAACACCACCCCGCTGCTTGAGGCCACGCGGGATTGTCTGTGGCCGAATCCGTTGATGCCCAACATGATGGTGATGAGAACCTTCAAGCGCCGAGGTAAAGGCCATCAATCAAACCCGATGCGTCAATTTGATGGCAACCACGGCACGTCCGTTGTACCCATGGATGGCGTTGCCGTGTTGCGTGGTGTTCTGGCCAGGACAGAACAACTGAGCACCGAAGCGCCCCCAAAAATTCGCAATCGCATTTGGCTGTACCGATCACGTTCAAGGCACACCCCTGGAGCGCTTTTTGCCTTGTCGCAGAGCGGGTTGGATGTTGGCATTCAAAGATTTGCCAGGAGGCACGGCTTGCTGGGTGACGACGGGAAACTCCTGATACCGACACCCACTCGCCTGCGCAAAACCATGGAGGCGAAGCTTTGGGCACTCAGCGGTGGCGACCTGATGACAGTGGCTGCTGCCATTGGCCATACGCCTGATGTGGCGGATCAACACTATTTGAGCCTGACCGAGGACATGAAAGCGGATGCAGCACGCTTTGTTGGGCTTGCTTTGCCTGAAGTCTTGCGTGGCAAAAAAACGGTGCAGGCGCCCATGCCGGTGTCGATCAGGACGACTGTTCAGAACACCCCTGTCGGGAAGTGCGCGAATTCCCTGACCGGAAAACACGCGCCCCACAACGGTAAAGACCATTGCGACCGCTTTACCGAGTGCCTGACCTGCCCGACCTATGTGGTGATCGGAAGCGTCAAGGATTTGCATCGGCTGTTCAGTTTCCAGCTGTTCCTGGAGTCTGAAATTGAATACATGGCCGCACCTGAGCTGGCATCGTGGCGTGACCATAAACGTGAACTGATCGGTCTGATTGATCAGTTCACCGCCGCGAGGTTCGCCCATTCTGTGGTGGAGGAGGCCAAGGCCCTGGCGATCAAAACGCCACACCCGTTCTGGGCGGCACGAATGAGCGCGGGATCGCGTCTGAATGGGGGTCTCAATGCTGGCTGACGTTGCCCCCTTGGCAGCCGCGCAGCCAATCAGGCTGCCCGATCTGACACCTGTTGTGCTCAGCGAAGTGACCGATGACCATGGGCACAAACATGTGCTCAGCCGCTTTGGCGATGCCAGATGGGACCTGACCCCCCACTTTGAACAGTCCAACGTTCCAGAGTCCATGAAGACCATTGTCTGGCCGCAAAACTTGCCCTCATCACTGCTCCTGGATACGAAAACCGCACTGTATGTCTGGTTCAAAGAGGGACGACCGGGATACCAGGCGGCGATTGCCAGAACCATCTGCATCGCGGCAGTGAACGCTGGCCCGCTTCTTCGCTGGTTGGCTCGGCAAGGTGTTGGCTCCTTCGCTGATATCAAGCCCTTGCACCTGTCTGTGTATCGCCAGCTGTGCAGAGAAGAAAACCTTCGACCGCGCGGCATCAAGTCAAGGCTTGAAATCGTTGATCTGGCGTGGGTGTTTCGGGATCACCTGCACAGTCCACCGGGTCAATATCCGTGGGGTGAGAAGCCTTTCGCTGCCTACTGTGGCCTGATGGGGCATGAGCTGCGATCGTCACCCGCACTGGGGGTGGGCAAAACACCCGTGATTCCACGCGAAGTCCAAAGTGCACTGTTTCTTCACTGCGAGCGCATATTCGACCAAGCGGAAAACCTGTTCCGTCTGCGAGATGCAGGCAGCCTGGGGCCATCCACTGAGCCCATGCGCGATTTGCGCGATGCCTGTCTCTACTTGCTTTCCATCACATCAGGCATGCGCAACGAAGAGGTCATCGGTGTCGAGGTGGGTGCCGGTCGGCGCGAGCTGCGTGACGGGGTGGAGTATTGCTGGGTGAGCTCGATTGAGCACAAAACTGGCAAGGGCCGGGTTGACTACATGGTTCCGCCCATGACGCTCAAGGTCATCGAGGTTCTGGAGCGCTACTGCGCACCATTGCGCGCAGCCCTTCACGGGGAAATTCAAGCGCTTGAGGTTTCGGTGGCTGACATCGAGAATCCTGCCGACCGCAAAGGACTTGTCAAGCGATTGAACCAGGCCAGGGGAGATTGCCAGCGGCTCTTTCTGGGGGTGATCTACGGAAAATACAACCAAATCACCGCTTTGAGCAGTGTGGCCGCACGCGTGGCCATGCTGCGGTTGTCGCGCAAGGCTGGTCAGGGTTGGAAGCTCAGTCCCCATCAATGTCGTCGCACCTATGCCAGAACCTTCGTTGAGTCGAGGATGGGACGCCAGGCACTGGTGTTTCTCAAATGGCAATTCAAGCATTCCAGCATCAGCATGTCCCAGCTTTATGCGGCGAATCCAGCCCAGGACCCTGCCTTGTACGAAGACATGCTCGCCGAATATTTCGACATCAAGAGGGACTTGCTGGAGAGTTGGAGCCGTCCTGATCAGTATCTGAGTGGCGGCGCTGGCCGGAAAATCCTTGAAATGAGGGCGAGCGCAGTCCCTGACCGTGAACGCCTGGTGGTCAGCACAGCCATGCAGATCAACATCCGCGCCACGGGGCATGGTTGGTGCATCGCACAAGACACAGGCTGTGGTGGTGCCGGTCTTTATGAAAACACCCGCTGCGTGGACTGCAAGAACTCAGTTATCGACGCAGAGCATTTCGTCGTGTGGCAAGGCATCCATGACCAGCACCGCGAGATGCTGGCGTTGGACGATTTGGGGCCTGTCGCCAACGCACGCATTCGCCGGGATCTGGCGCTGTCTGCCAAGGTGATTGCAGACTTCGGTGTTCAGCTCGACAGCCGCCCGGCCTTCATACCCTCGACCGAGGGCAACCCAAGATGAATCCTCTGGCCCCGAACGGATCTGCTGCTCTACGAAGCCGTCGAGAAACCGAAAAGCGGCTCACGGCTGCCCTCAATCAGCTCCAGGCGTTGGGAGGCAAGGTCAGTATTTCGGCCGTCGCCAAGGCCGCAGACGTGACCCCTGCGTTGATCCACAACACCTACCCTGACATCGCGGAACGCATCCGTGGTGTCATCGGGAAGTCCACACGTTTGCAGCGGGACGCCAAGCATGAAGCTCTGGCAAAAGAAAGGGAGCGAAATCGTGAACTGCGAGCAGAAGTCGAGCGCTTGCGGCAGGACATGGCGAGACTGGCATCCATCAACCTCACCCTTTTGACGAAACTTGCCGTTGACGAAGAGGTGTCAAAAGGCAAGGTGGTTACCTTGGGGCCAGCGACTTTGCCTGCGAGGTGATGGCATGTTGGCCCTGATTGATGCGTCGAACTTTTATGTCAGCTGCGAACGTGTATTCCGCCCCAGCTTGAATGGATGCCCTGTCGTTTCGCTCTCTAACAACGACGGCTGCGCCATCGCACGCAGCAACGAAGCCAAAGCCCTGGGGATCAAGATGGGACAGCCCTGGCATGAGATACGGCACCTGGAAAAGGAGGCCGGGTTGATCGCGCTGTCGGCCAACTTTGCCCTTTACGCAGACATGTCAAACCGGATGATGAGCATTACGGCAGGGCTTGGGCCGACGCAAGAGATCTACTCCATAGACGAGTCCTTCATCGGTCTTGAGGGTGTTCGGGGTGACCTCACCACGCGGTCATGGGCCATCCGGTCACGGATTCTCCAATGGACGGGTATTCCTTGCGGGGTCGGCATTGGCACGACCAAGACCCTGGCCAAGCTGGCAAATCACATCGCCAAAACGGCAGACCGCAAACCTGGCAGTTACCCACGCAGCATGGCAACGGTCTGCAATCTGGCGGTGTTGCCCACATCTGATCTGGACGCGTTGATGACAGCCACCGAGGTGGGTGAGGTATGGGGTGTGGGTCGCCGCATTGGCAAGCAACTACAGGAGGCTGGGGTGAATACCGTTCTTGACCTGGCCAGATTGAGTCCGGCCATGGTGCGCAGCCGCTGGGGTGTGGTGTTGGAGCGAACCGTGCGCGAGCTGCAAGGCCAGCCTTGTATCGAGTTGGAGGAGGCCCCACCTGCCAAGCAACAAATCGCCTGCACCCGAAGTTTTGGCCGCCCGATCACCGAGCTGTCCGGTCTCATCGAGGCCATCAGCGAGTTCGCCAGCCGCGCCGCTGAAAAACTTCGTCGTCAATCCGGGTTGGCGAGCCAATTACTCGTCTTTGCACATACCTCGCCGTTCCGGCCGGGTCCCCGTTTCTCCCAGAGCGTCGTTGTCCCCCTTCGGTGGCCCACAGCAGACAGTCGGTTAATCGTCCAATCGGCTGTTGCTGGGGTCAGCCAGATCTACCAACCAGGCTATCGGCTGTCAAAAGCGGGGGTCATGCTGATGGACTTGACACACGGTGTGGCGGAACAAGCTGAATTGGACCTTGAGTCTGGCGAGGTCAGGGACCGGACCAAACTGATGATGGTGATGGATGCTCTGAACAGTCGATATGGCCGTGGCACGGTACATGTGGGCAGTGCATCCCGGCCGCGTGTGCCCGGTGAGTGGTTCATGAGGCAGGAGAGACTCACCCCGCAATACACCACAAAATGGAGCGACATCCCAATTGCAAGGGCGTAAGCCGATGTCACCGGCTGAGCGGCGATGGGTAACTCGCAAACGTTGGTGCGAAACCCAATGCTCAG
>JAGODZ010000025.1 GCA_017997975.1 Rhodoferax sp. | reverse complement strand
GACTTGATTTTGTGGCGTCACGCCGAAGCCCAAGAATGGGAAGATGGGTGCGACGATCTGGCACGAATGCTGACCGCCCGTGGCGAGAAGCAGGCAGCGCGTATGTCTGCTTGGCTGGATCGCCAGCTGCCCGAAGGGGTCAGCATTTTGGCCAGCCCGGCCCGGCGCACGTTGCAGACGGCCAATGCCTTGGGTCGACACTACCAAATCAAACCAGAGCTTGCCCCGAACGCGAGCGCTGCCCAATTGCTGGCACTGGTCCAATGGCCTGACGCCAAAGGGGTGGTGCTGGTGGTGGGGCACCAACCCACGTTGGGACAAGTGATTGCAAAGGTGTTGAATGTGAAAGCTGCTGACTGTTCGGTGAAAAAAGGCGCGGTTTGGTGGCTGCGCCATCGCCAGCGGGATGAGGCCTCACAAACCGTGGTGGTGACGGTTCAATCGCCCGAACTGCTGTAGTGAGACCGCGATCCAATCACCCACAGCCAGCCACGAATTACTATTAAATTAATAGCTGCTCGCCCAATAGTGACGGGCGTTATAGGCCTAAAACACCACTAAATTTTGAAGGCGGTCAAAACGGCATTTTGGGCATGCCTTTCATGCCGCCCATGCGCTTCATCATCTTCATCATGCCGCCGCCCTTCATCTTCTTCATCATGTCTTGCATTTGCTCAAACTCCTTGAGCATGCGGTTCACTTCTTGCACCTGAACGCCGGAGCCGGCCGCAATGCGGCGTTTGCGGGTGGCTTTGATGAGTTCGGGTTTGCGCCGCTCCAGCGGCGTCATGCTGTGAATAATGCCTTCTTTGCGCTTGATGTCTTTCTCCACCTTGCCCATGTCCATCTGGCCGGCTTTGGCAGACATCGCTGCGGGCAACTTGTCCATTAAGCTGGACAGGCCGCCCATTTGTTTCATCTGCTGAATTTGGGCCAAGAAGTCGTTCAAATCAAACGACGCGCCGCTCTTGACCTTGGCCGCCAGCTTTTGCGCCGCAGCCATGTCCACCCCGGCGGTCACCTGCTCGACCAGCGCCAAAATGTCCCCCATGCCCAGCACACGGCCCGCATGACGCTCGGCGTCAAACACCTCCAAGCCGTCAATTTTTTCGCTGGTGCCCGCAAACTTGATCGGCGCACCGGTGACCTGGCGCACCGACAAGGCCGCGCCCCCACGGGAGTCGCCATCGGTCTTGGTCAAGATGATGCCGGTCAGGGGCAGTGCTTCCTTGAAGGCTTTGGCCGTGTTGATGGCGTCCTGCCCCTGCATGGCGTCCACCACGAACAGGGTCTCAATGGGCTTGAGCGCGGCGTGCAGGCCCTTGATTTCCAGCATCAGGGCTTCGTCAATGGCCAGCCGACCCGCCGTATCCACCAACAACACGTCAAAAAAGTGCTTGCGCGCATAGTCCAGCGCGGCCAGGCCAATATCGACGGGTTTCTGTTCGGGTGTGCTGGCAAACCACTCGGCACCCGCCTGGGCCGTCACGGTTTTCAACTGCTCAATGGCGGCCGGGCGGTAAACGTCGGCAGAAACAGTTAACACCTTCTTCTTGCGTTTCTCGATCAGATGTTTGGCCAGCTTCGCCGTGGTGGTGGTTTTGCCCGCCCCTTGCAAACCGGCCATCAGAATGACGGCCGGGGGTTGTGCGGCCAGGTTGATGTCACTGACCCCTTGGCCCATGGTCGCGGCCAATTCCTTGTTGACGATGCTCACCAGCGCCTGGCCGGGCGTCAGGGAGCCCAGCACTTCTTGGCCCATGGCCTTTTCTTTGACACGCGCAATGAAGTCGCGCACCACCGGCAGGGCCACGTCGGCCTCAAGCAGGGCCATGCGCACCTCGCGCAACATCTCGGTGACGTTGGTTTCGGTGATACGGGCCTGGCCACGAATTTCCTTGACGAGGCGGGAGAGTTTGTCAGTAAGGGCGGAGGCCATAGGGAGTATTCCGGTGAACGGAACCCAGGTTGGTGCCAACAGGCAGTGGAGACGAAGCAAAACGCTAAACTGTAGCCATGATTTTAGCCAGTGCTACCCCCCTCAGTCTCGCTTTGGCATTGGGTGCCGCTGCGGCCTATGCAGGATCAGCGCTGTGTGCCTCGCGACTGGGTGACAGGCTGACTCGCGCTGTGGTGTGGCTGGCGTGGTTTTTACACGGCAGTTGGCTGGCTTGGAGTCTGCTCGGGCATGAACCCCGCTTTGGTTTTGCACCTGCCTTGTCCGTCACCGCCTGGCTGATCGCTGCCGTCTATGCCGTGGAAAGCCACCTTTACCCCGCCTTGAAAACCCGCTGGCCGTTGTCGGCTTTGGGTGCGGCGGCTCTGCTGTTGGCGCTGGTTTTCCCGGGCAACCGGCTTCACGCCACCGCCTCGCCTTGGCTGCCTCTGCATTGGGCGCTGGGCATTGCCTCTTACGGCTTGTTTGGTGTGGCCGTGGTTCACGCTTGGTTCGTGAACCGCGCTGAGAACCAGATTCGCCATGCCACCGAGTCGCACAGCGGCATGCCACTGCTCACCATGGAGCGCCTGACCTTTCGGTTTGTGAGCGCTGGTTTCGTTCTTTTGTCCGCCACCCTCTTGGTGGGTCTGTTTTTTGGCAAAGCGCTGTATGGTCCCGCCGCCCCCATTCACTGGGACCACAAAACGGTGTTCTCTTTGTTGGCTTGGTTGTGTTTTGCGCTTCTGTTGATTGGGCGCGCCCGCTTCGGCTGGCGTGGCAAGCGTGCCATGCGCATTCTGTATGTGGGCTCTGGCTTGCTGCTGTTGGCTTACGTGGGGTCACGCTTTGTGATGGAAATCATCCTCGGGGTGTCGCTGTGAAGTTTGTGTTGCTCGTCTTATTGGTCTTCATCGGGGTGTTGCTGTGGCGCAACCGCCAACCGACAGAGCGTCCCACCGAAAAGAGCACCAATCAACCCGACCCTGCGCCCTTGGACATGGTGCGCTGCACCCTGTGTTCAGTGCATGTGCCGGCAGCCGACGCCGTTCAGGGGAAAAACGGCCCCTATTGCTGCGCGGACCATCGCCAAGACGCGGAACCGTGAATGACGCAGCCCAGCGACGCTGCACCCTCCTGGTTTGGACCCCACCTGCGTGAGCCAGGAATAGAACAAGCCGATCGACCTGACGAGTTCAACCGGGTCTGGCTCGGGTTCATGACCGCGCGCGTGACCTTGGGTCTGGTGTTGGTTCTGTTGCAAAGCGTGTTCTACGCCTTGTCTTCGATCCGTGACACGCTGCCCCTTGTGATCTGCATCACCTACTTTGTTGCGGCGCTGGTGGTTCGTCTGGCGGTTCGGCCGCGCCCCATGGGAAAAACATTCGATGCGCAGTGGTTCGGCACGGTGGGCGTCGATGTGCTGGCCTTTGCCCTGTTGCAAATGACGCAGGACACCAGCATCAACTACGCCCCCTTGTTTGCGCTGCCCGTCTTGATGACGTCCATTCTGGGGTCCATGTTGTTGGCGATGGCGGCGGCAGCCTCCGTGACGCTGTTTCTCTTTGCCTATGCAGCGTGGGTGGTGGTGCATGGCACCGTTGAGGCCGCGCCTTATTTCTTGCAAGCGGCCTTGACTGGAGCGGGTTGCTTTGTCCTGTCCTTTTTGGCGAACCAATTCGCGACGCGAATGGCGCACATTGAACTGCGAGCCGAGCGCCATCAATTGGCGGTCAAAATGCAGCGCCAAGTGAACGCCTTGGTGGTCGAATCGTTGAGTGACGGCATCATGGTCATCGACACAACAGGCACGGTGCGCTCCGCCAACCCGGCGGCACGTCGTCTTTTGGGGCCGGAGCGGTTCTTAAGCGCCGAGTCATTCAACCTGCGGTCCCGACCCGGATGGCGCAGCCTCGTTGAGTTGGTGCACTTGAGCTTCTCAACCGTGACTGCCCAGCAAGCCGAAGTCACGCTTCACCACGTTGGAGAAGGGCCTCGCCGACTCCGTGCCCAGACCCAATTGGCGGCCGCCAATGAGGGCGAAGGCGAGGGTCTGTGTGTCCTGTTTCTGCAGGACCAACGGGAGATGGAAGCGCGGGTACGCACTGAAAAATTGGCCAGCATGGGGCGCATGTCTGCCGCGGTGGCCCATGAAATTCGAAACCCTCTGGCCGCGATTGCGCAGGCCAACGCCTTGCTTGACGAAGACCTGACCGACCCGGGTCACAAGCAACTGACCCAGATGGTGCGCCAAAATGCGCGTCGGTTGGAACGCATCGTCGATGAAGTGCTTGACCTCGCTCGCCTTCACCATGACGACACCTCTGCAAAATATGCATTGAACCTCAACGAGAAGGTCATGCAGACCTGCCATGACTGGGCCCTACAGACGGGAACCCAGCCCGTGATCTGCCAGACTCAGGGTCAAGGCATGACCCACGTGAGGTTCGAGTCAGAGCACTTGCGTCGTGTGCTGATCAATCTGCTGGACAATGCGCAACGTTATGCCAGTCAGGCGGCGGACTCAATCCAAGTCTCCACCGGCCAACAGGCGGGCAGACGGGCTTTTGTCAGCGTTTGGAGTGATGGCCAACCCATGGATCAATCCGTTGAGCGTCATCTGTTTGAGCCTTTCTTCTCGTCTGAGAGCCGCTCCAGTGGCCTGGGTCTTTATATTTGCCGGGAGTTGTGCGAGCGACACGGTGCGACCATCGTTCATCAGCGCAGCACCCGCCCTCGCGGTAATAGATCCGTCGAAGGTAACGAATTTTTGGTGTCTTTTCACGACGCCGTGACGCGCGAGGGTGGCCCTGCCCTCGTCCACAACCCCCTCCCGATCCAATGACTTCACACCCCCTGCCCAACACGACCCGCATACTGGTCGTGGACGATGAGCCCGACTTGAGAACGCTGTACGAGCTGACCTTGCTGCGCGCGGGCTATCAAGTGGACACGGCGGCCACCGTGACGCAGGCCTTGGCGCAACTGCAAGCGCAGTCATTTGATGTGGTGATCACCGACATGCGACTGCCCGACGGTTTGGGGCTCACGGTGATTCAACACCTCAAGGCCGAAAAACGCAAAGAACGCTGCATTGTCATCACCGCCTATGGCTCGGCAGAGAACGCCGTGGAGTCCCTCAAAGCAGGGGCTTTCGACTACCTGACCAAACCTGTCGATTTAAAACAATTCCGCAGCGTCGTCTCCTCGGCTGTTCGCGACATTCCCTTGCTGGATCCAGCACACCGTCAGTCAAATAATGCGCCATCCTCCGGCCCCCCCCTCGTTTCCAACACGCTTGCAAGACAGTCGATTGAGCGGCTGGTCGGTGAATCCGTTGCTTTGCGTTTGGTGAAAGAACGCGTGATCAAAGTGGCGCGCAGCATGGCACCGGTCCTGGTGAATGGGGAATCGGGCACGGGTAAAGAATTGGTCGCTCAAGCCATTCACGCCAACAGCCACCGTGCCGAGGGGCCCTGGGTCGCCGTGAACTGCAGCGCCATCCCCGATGCCCTATTGGAAGCTGAGTTTTTTGGCACCAAGAAAGGGGCCTTCACAGGGGCCACGCAGGACCGGGATGGTTTTTTTCAGGCGGCGGCTGGGGGAACCTTGTTCCTCGATGAAATTGGCGATTTGCCTTTGGCCATGCAATCCAAGCTGCTGCGCGCCATTCAGGAGCGTCGAGTGCGGCCCCTTGGTGCCACCATAGAGCTGCCGGTGGATGTTCGGATTGTCAGCGCAACACACAAAAATCTGGTTGAAGAAGTGCGCGCTGGTCGGTTTCGACAAGACCTGTTTTACCGCCTGAACGTGATTGAAATCGCCATTCCCCCCTTGCGAGAACGCCGCGAAGACCTGCCCGCTTTATGCTTGGCATTGCTAGACCGAATTGCCCGGGAGTCAGGCATCCCCACGCCGGAATTACCCGATTCCCTCGTCAGTCAATTGGCGCTGGACCCCTTGCTGGGCAACGTACGGGAGCTGGAAAATTTGCTGCACCGGGCGGTGGCGCTCAGTGATGAAGGAGACTTGCAGATTGAAACGACGGTCCCCGCACCCCTGGCGCTGCAACCCGCGTTTTCGATCAGCCGCATCGACACCTTGGGTGGTGAACCCTCTGCGATTCCGCGTGACCTGCAGAGCCACTTGGACAAACAAGAACGAGATATTTTGATTCAAGCCCTGCATGAGACCGGATTCAATCGAACAGCGGCAGCGGCCCGACTCGGCCTCAGTCTGCGTCAAATGCGCTACCGTATTGCCCGACTCCATATTGACGCCCCCCAAGACAGTGAGACGCCTGATGAACTCGGCTGACCTCACCTTGCCCCACCCGCTGTGGCAAGGCGGCTGGTACCGGTTTGCTGCCCACCTGGCCTCACCCAATTTCGGTCCGCGCCCGCCTAACGCCCGAGTTGATTTGCTGGTGTTGCACTCCATTAGCCTTCCGCCCGGAGAATTTGGTGGCGATCAGGTACAGCGGCTCTTTACCAACCAGCTGGACTGGAGTGCGCACCCCTATTTCAAAACCATCGAGGGCGCTCAAGTGTCCTCGCACTTCTACATTCGACGCAATGGCGACCTGTGGCAGTTCGTTAGCTGCCTCGATCGCGCCTGGCATGCTGGCGTTTCGCATTACCGCGGGCGACCCAACTGCAACGACGACTCCATTGGCATTGAGCTGGAGGGCCTCGAAGGCGGCCTGTTTGAACCGGCGCAATACGAAACCCTCACGGGCCTCGGTGCGGCCCTGTTAGGCCGCTTTCCGATTGCCCACCTCGCAGGGCATGAACACATTGCACCGGGTCGCAAGACCGATCCTGGTGCAGGCTTTGACTGGCCCTACCTACAACGCGCGCTGGCCCTGACCAGTCAGCAGCTGCCGCAGCGCCCAATACCCATTTGACTTTGTCAAGTTTGATGCGCGGGTGGCGACTCTACAAAGTCAACATTCAGCCGCACTTTTCACAATGCAACATTTTAAAAAATAATTCCTATTTCAGGCGACTCGCTTGAAACCCCCGTTAACCTTAGCACTCGTGCTACGGTTGTCTGTTTATCAAGCGGTTCTCAGCATTTCCACCCCTTCACCGAACACGGGTGAAACCATCTCAAGCTAAACTTTATTGCCCAATTTTCACGTTGGCGCAGCGAAGACCAAAACACTAACCTACACTACAGGTAGTGGCTAAAGACAGCCAAACACCCCATATGTAGTGTGCCCAGCCTTTTCACAGAGTCCTTTCACTCTTGGATTCAAGGCTTGTGCACGGTGCCATTCACACACTATTTCACGCAGCAATAGACGAGGAGCCTCATGCCAACTGCTATACACACGCCTTCAGAGCGCCTGTCCCACCCCTCCCCCTCCGCCCGGGGAGACGATTCGATCCAAACCACACCCCAAAGCGTGGACCGTTACCAAATTATTCGCCGCAATGGGGCCGTTGTGCCGTTCGAGCCAACCAAAATTGCGGTGGCCATGATGAAGGCTTTCCTGGCCGTGACTGGCGCACAAGGGGCTGCCTCCGCCAGTGTTCGCGAAACAGTCGATGAGCTGACACAAGGCGTGGTCCGCGCTTTGATGCGTTCTCGCCCCGGCGGTGGCACCTTTCATATTGAAGACGTTCAAGACCAAGTGGAGCTGGGCCTGATGCGGGGCGGTCATCACGAAGTGGCCCGCGCTTATGTGCTGTACCGTGAAAAACACGCGCAAGAGCGCGCACAGCAAGTCATTCAGTCAGCCCCAAAGGCTGCGCAATTGCATGCGATAGACAACGGCCAGCGCATCGTGCTTGACCTCGACCGACTCAGAGGCTTAATTGAGTCCGCCTGTGCAGGCTTGGGCGTGGATGTCAAACCCGAACCCATCATGACGGAGACCATGCGCAATCTGTATGACGATGTCCCGATGGACGAGGTCTACAAAGCATCCGTACTGGCGGCGCGCACGTTGATCGAAAAAGACCCCGACTACACCTATGCCACGGCCCGCTTGTTGTTTCACACCATGGCCAGAGAAGCACTGGGCAAAGATGTGGTGCAAGCCGACATGGCGCAAGCCTACATTGACTACTTCCCTCAATTCATTCAAAAAGGTGTGGACAACGAGTTGTTGGACGCCGAGTTGCTCAAGTTTGACTTGGTTCGTCTAGGCGCAGCCCTCAAGGCGGACCGTGACCTGAACTTTGATTACCTGGGAATCCAAACCCTGTACGACCGTTATTTTCTGCACATTGGAAAAACGCGAATTGAGTTGCCACAGGCCTTCTTTATGCGAGTGGCCATGGGGCTGTCCCTCAAGGAGTCAGATCGCGAAGCGCGGGCCATCGAGTTTTACGAAATCCTGTCGTCTTTTGACTTCATGTCCAGCACGCCGACCCTGTTCAACAGCGGCACCCTGCGCTCACAACTGTCAAGCTGCTACCTGACCACCGTGCCGGACGATCTGGGCGGCATTTACGACGCCATCAAGGAAAACGCGCTGCTGTCCAAGTTCGCCGGTGGTTTGGGCAACGACTGGACACGCGTGCGCGCCTTGGGCTCTCACATCAAGGGCACCAATGGGGAGTCGCAAGGGGTGGTTCCCTTTCTGAAAGTTGTTAACGACACCGCCGTGGCGGTGAATCAGGGTGGCAAGCGCAAAGGCGCGGTGTGCACTTATTTGGAAACTTGGCACCTCGACATTGAAGAGTTTCTGGAACTTCGCAAGAACACAGGCGATGACCGTCGCCGTACCCACGACATGAATACGGCCAACTGGATTCCAGACCTGTTCATGCGCCGTGTGATGGAAAAAGGCCAGTGGACACTTTTCTCGCCCAATAACGTGCCTGACCTGCATGACAAGTTTGGGGCCGAATTCGAAAAGGCCTATGTGGCCTACGAAGCCCAAGCTGCGCGCGGTGAACTCAAGCCAGCCCGCACGCTGCCTGCTGCCGATCTGTGGCGAAAAATGCTGACGATGCTGTTCGAAACTGGCCACCCTTGGATCACGTTCAAGGACGCCTGCAATGTGCGCTCACCGCAGCAACACGCCGGCGTGGTTCATTCGAGCAATCTGTGCACCGAAATTACCCTCAATACCAGCGATACCGAAACAGCCGTCTGCAATTTGGGTTCCGTCAATCTTTTGCAGCATTTGAAGAATGGCGCTTTGGACCACGTGAAACTGCAGAAGACCATCACCACTGCCATGCGAATGTTGGACAACGTGATTGATATCAATTACTACGCTGTCCAGAAAGCCCGTGACTCCAATCTGCGTCATCGTCCAGTGGGCTTGGGCCTGATGGCATTCCAAGACAGTCTTTACGAGCTTCGCATCCCTTACGCCAGTGATGCAGCGGTCGCCTTTGCCGACACGTCCATGGAGGCGATCTGCTATTACGCTTACTGGGCCTCCACCGAGCTGGCCAAAGAACGCGGTCAGTATTCCAGCTACAAAGGCTCCCTGTGGGACCAAGGTATTTTGCCCATCGACACATTGGACATGCTGGCCCGCGAGCGCGGCGGCTATGTCGAAGTTGATCGCTCTTCCACCATGGACTGGGACTTGCTGCGCAAGAAAATTGCAACCGACGGCATGCGCAACTCCAACTGCACTGCCATTGCACCCACGGCCACCATCTCCAACATCATTGGGGTTGATGCGTCGATTGAACCTTGCTTTGGCAACCTGTCCGTCAAATCTAATTTGTCGGGTGAGTTCACCATCATTAACAACTACTTGGTTCAAGACCTCAAGCGCTTGGGCCTGTGGGATGACGTGATGGTGATGGACTTGAAGCACTTTGATGGCTCACTCAAGCCCATCGACCGAGTTCCTGCCGATATCAAGTTGCTGTATGCCACTGCATTTGAAGTGGAAACCCGCTGGCTGGTCGAAGCGGCATCGCGCCGTCAAAAGTGGATTGATCAGGCTCAATCTCTGAACATCTACATGGCAGGTGCATCCGGTAAAAAACTAGACGACACGTACAAGCTGGCATGGATCAGAGGCCTGAAAACCACTTACTATTTGCGCACGATGTCTGCCACCCACGTGGAGAAATCGACCGTGACCGCGGGACGCATGAATGCCGTGTCATCCGGTGGTGAATCGTCGTCCTCTGGCCAGTCTGGCACGAGCGCATTAGACGCTGCTGCTGCCGCTGCGCGGGAACAGTTGGCCGCAAGTCCTGCAACCGATGTTAAGTTTTGCGGAGTGGATGACCCCACCTGCGAGTCTTGCCAATAAAGCCATGAACATTGCCCCTCATCAGGTCGATGTTCACGCACCACACTCCCCACCTCAATCGGGCAGCGAGGTGGATGAAGTCTTTTCAATTCACCACGCTGCTCTCATAATCTGTTGATTGGAATTACCTATGTTGACCTGGGACGAAGAAGTCACTCCCTCATTGCAAACCCCTGAGTCCAGCGATTCGAACATGAGCCGCTCGGCGGCCTCGTCGCCGTCTCAACCAACAAGTCCCACAACGACCGAAGCGCCTCCCAGCCCCCGCCGTGTGAATGCTGCAGACAAACGCATCATCAATGGCAAGACCGATGTCAATCAGTTGGTCCCTTTCAAGTACAAGTGGGCTTGGGAAAAATACCTGTCAAGTTGCGCCAACCATTGGATGCCCCAAGAGGTCAATATGACGCGTGACATCGCTTTGTGGAAAGACCCCAATGGCCTGACAGAAGACGAACGTCGCATCATCAAACGCAATTTGGGATTTTTTGTGACAGCCGATTCACTGGCTGCAAACAACATTGTGCTGGGAACTTACCGTCACATCACTGCGCCTGAATGCCGGCAATTCTTGCTTCGCCAAGCATTTGAAGAGGCGATTCACACCCACGCGTACCAGTACATTGTGGAATCGCTCGGTTTAGACGAGAGTGAGATTTTCAATGCCTACAACGAGGTTCAATCCATTCGCGACAAAGACCAGTTTTTGATTCCCTACATTGAAGCGATCATGGATCCCAACTTCAAAACGGGAACTCATGAAACCGATCAAACGCTTTTGAAATCACTGATTGTGTTTGCCTGTTTGATGGAGGGTCTGTTCTTTTATGTCGGCTTCACCCAAATCTTGGCGTTAGGACGTCAAAACAAAATGACGGGTGCCGCAGAGCAGTACCAGTACATCTTGCGTGACGAGTCGATGCATTGCAACTTCGGTATTGACTTGATCAACCAGCTCAAACTCGAAAATCCGGAGCTTTGGACCACCGAGTTCAAAGCAGAAATTCGGGCTTTGTTTGAGCAGGCGGTGGAATTAGAGTACCGGTACGCAGAAGACACCATGCCTCGGGGCGTGCTGGGAATGAACGCATCCATGTTCAAAGGTTACTTGCGCTACATTGCCAACCGTCGCGCCACGCAAATTGGCATGGAGGCGCTGTACCCCAATGAAGAAAATCCGTTTCCCTGGATGAGTGAAATGATTGACTTGAAGAAGGAAAGAAACTTCTTTGAAACGCGCGTGATTGAGTACCAATCGGGTGGTGCCCTGTCTTGGGATTAAGTCACGCATGATTGACGTTTTGTTCATGATCCATTCCAACAGTTTGTGCTGTTTGAGAAGGTTCGTGCCTACAATTCATGGTGCTGGACAAAAGTCCAACACCATGCATCGTTTCTTGCGATCCACCGCGCAAGAAGCGCTCTTTGCAAACTAATCAAGGAGATACATCAATGGCAACTGCAAAAAAAACTGCGCCCAAAAAGGCGGCCCCTGTGAAAACACCTGAATCAACCCAGAAAGTAGCTGTCAAAGCTTCGGCTCCTGCCAAAAAAGCAGTACCCGCCAAGAAGACTGCCGTTAAAGTAGCCGCAGCCCCTGTCAAAAAAACGGCGACTCAACAATCTGCACCCGCCGAGAAAGCAAAGGCTAAAGCAGCAGTTCCCGCCAAAAAAGTCGTTGCAGTTAAAAAAGCAGCACCAACTCCCAAAGTCGTCTCCAAGGCAGCGCCCGCAGCGCCAGCCAAAAAAGTAGTGGTTGCAAAAAAATCAGCCCCTGCCAAGACGGCAACGGTTAAAGCAGCAGCGCCCGCCAAAAAGGCCGTTGCGGTTACAAAAGCGGCGCCCGCCAAGAAGGTCGCTGTGAAAGCAGCAGCGCCCGCCACAAAAGCGGCACCCAGAAAAACAGCAGTTGCAAAGTCAGACTCTGGCGCACAAACGACTCTGAATCCACAAGCAGCATGGCCTTTTCCGACAGGCAGCAAGCCCTGAACTTAATCAGGTGCTCTTGCGACAAGCCCGATGCTCAGGCCACTCGGGCTTTTTTTATGGCCATGGACAAGTTGCCAATGCAGCAACCGGGTCAGGCTTAAGGATAAAAAACCACCAACCTGTACCCGGCGACACGATCAGGCAGCGTGGACGATTGGACAACTATCTCAATGGACGCCGGCCATTCGGTACTCGCAGCCATCACCGTGTCTGCCGAGCCAAGGTCTGACGCCTGCAAAACGCGCCTTAAAACGGGACGATCGAGGGCATCGGTCAAAGTCAGTTCAATGGCAGGAAATGCCACCGCAATAGACGCGCTGTTTTTCAGCGAAAAACTTAGTCGATAGGTGTCGGCACGCAGCTTTGCAAAAGTGGAGCTCTCCACGCTGATGGAATCAATTTTCAGCACAGAACCCACAGTGCAGCCCACTGCATTGCAGGCCCGCTCCAGCCAAGGGCTCAATCGGGGCTCCCACCCTGCCAATCGCGCTCGCTCCCGATATACCCCCTGTGCCACGAGGCTGAACAAGAGAAAAAAACCAAGAGCCCCCAAAAACCATCGCCACAGGAGTGTGCTTCGCACTGGGGTTTGAGTGTCGTTTGAGAGAAAGGAAATCGGTTCAGCGGGTGGGTCGAATACCGCTAGATCAGTCCGGTCCGTTTCGCAAAAATCACCAGTCAGCACCGGCGTCTTGGCGCTCACCACGGACTCGTCAACGCCAGAGGGGCCAATCAAACCATGCGTGTTCAGAACAATGCCATCATCTTTGGTCACTGGCTCAACGGGAGGCCGCCATTTGGCAGAAACATCGTCCAAATTGAAATCAATCGATTGAAAGTCAGATGAGGTCGGTTGGGCAGGTGGCGCTGTCTCTGATGAAAGAACTGTTTCAGCGGCAACAGGCAGAGGGAGAACGGGTGATGGTGATGCTGGCAGTACTGGTGGTGCTGGTGGTGCTGGTGGTGTTGGAGGTACAGGAGGTACAGGAGGTACAGGAGGTACAGGAGGTACAGGAGGTACATTTTCTGATGCCTCGACCACCGACGGGGCAGCTACCGGAGCCAGCTCGGTTGGGCCTGTAACAGGTGTGTCGTTCACCAAATGCGCTGACGCATCGAATATTTCATCGCACTGACCACAGCGAACCCAACCCGCAGAAATTCGGAGTTGATCGGGGACCACCCTGAACATCGTCTCGCAAGCAGGGCAGCGGGTGATCATGCTCATCGCCAGTAACTTGAAAAGTGCCTCAAGCCTGAGAGGTCATCAATATCCAGCCGTCTTCTTGGTCAGTGACGCTCAGTTCGCCATAAGGGGCATAAGCCTCAATCAACTCTTCGGCCTGTTGCGCCAAAATGCCCGACAAAACCAAGTGCCCCCCCGGTGCCACACACGACCACAAAAGAGGGGCCAGCATCTTCAAAGGGGTCGCCAAAATATTGGCCAGCACCGTGTCGTACTGACCTGACACGGCCGCTGGCAATCCGGCGTTGAGGGTGACGCCATTGGCCTGCGCGTTGAGCACCGTCGATTCAACCGCTGCATCGTCAATGTCAACAGCATCAATCTCAACAGCGCCATGTTTAGCGGCACCAATGGCCAAAATGCCGGAGCCACACCCAAAGTCCAACACGCGTCCCAACGGGAGTCCCCTGTCACCGCGTTGTGCCAGCCAACGAAGGCACATGCGGGTGGTGGGGTGCGTCCCGGTGCCAAACGCCAAACCGGGATCCAGCCGAATCACGATGCGCGCCTGCGGAGGCGGCTCATGCCAAGTGGGAACAATCCAAAACGTCGGCGTGATGTTCACCGGCGTAAATTGAGATTGCGTCAAGCGCACCCAATCTTGATCCGGCACCTCTTGAACGCCCAACACCTCACAGTCGGAAAAAAAATCTTGCGCACGCAAAAGCGCCAGCGCCTCTCGTGCAGCCGCTTCGGTCGGGTACAAGGCCAACAGGCGCGAACGCTGCCAACCCTCTTTGGGCGGTGGCATGCCCGGCTCACCAAACAAGGCTCGCTCGGCGTCGGTCTGAGCATCGGCATCTTCGACGCTGACGCTCAGGGCATCCAGCGCATCCAAGGCGTCACTCACGATTTCGACCCGACTTTCCGGGCACATCAATTTCAGTTCAAACATGCAGACTCTGCTTTAGCGCTTGTGTTGTTCCAGCCAATGCTCAAGGTAATGAATATTGGTGCCACCCTGCACAAACTTGGCATCAACCACCAACTCGCGGTGCAGAGGAATATTGGTGTTGATTCCCTCAATCACCGTTTCGCCCAAGGCGGTTCTCATCCGCGCCAAGGCTTGCTCGCGGGTATCGCCATGGGTGATGATCTTGCCGATCATTGAATCGTAATTCGGCGGCACAAAATAGTTGGTGTAAATGTGGGAGTCCACGCGTACACCAGGACCACCGGGTGGGTGCCACATGGTGATCCGTCCTGGTGATGGGGTGAACTTGAACGGGTCTTCCGCATTCACCCGGCATTCAATTGCATGGCCACGAATTTCAATTTGACGCTGCGTGAAAGGAAGTCGCTCCCCTGCGGCCACCATGATCTGGGTTTTAACAATGTCAATGCCCGTCACCATTTCGGTCACCGGGTGCTCCACCTGAACGCGGGTGTTCATCTCAATGAAATAAAACTCGCCATCTTCGTAGAGAAACTCAAAGGTGCCAGCACCCCGGTAACCAATTTTTTTACAGGCTGCCACACACCGCTCACCCACCCGGTCGATCAATTTGCGGGGAATACCCGGTGCGGGTGCCTCTTCCAACACTTTTTGGTGCCGACGCTGCATGGAGCAATCGCGCTCACCCAAGTAAACCGCGTTCTTGTGTTTGTCAGCCAGAATTTGAATCTCAATGTGACGGGGATTCTGGAGGTACTTCTCCATGTACACCGCTGGATTGCCAAAAGCCGAACCCGCTTCCGCTTTGGTCATGGCCACGGCGTTGATGAGCGCCGCTTCAGTGTGAACCACCCGCATGCCGCGCCCGCCACCGCCGCCTGCGGCTTTGATGATGATGGGGTAGCCGACCGATTTGGCCACCCGACGAATCACGGCGGGATCGTCTGGCAATTCGCCTTCTGAACCCGGAACGCAAGGCACACCGGCCTTGATCATGGCTTGCTTGGCGGAGACCTTGTCACCCATGATTCGGATCGACTCGGGCGTGGGCCCAATGAATTGGAAGCCACTCTTTTCAACACGCTCCGCGAAGTCTGCGTTTTCAGCCAGGAATCCATAACCCGGATGAATCGCTTCGGCGTCCGTCACTTCTGCTGCCGAAATCAGCGCCGGCATGTGCAAGTAGCTCAAACCCGAAGGCGCGGGACCGATACACACAGCCTCTTCGGCCAGTTTGACGTACTTCGCATCGCGGTCTGCCTCGGAATAGACCATGACGGCCTTGATTCCCATCTCATTGCAAGCGCGTTGAATCCTGAGGGCAATTTCGCCCCGGTTGGCAATCAGAATTTTTTTGAACATAGGCGTTGCGGTTCAACCTCACTCAATCACGAACAAAGCTTGTCCGTATTCAACAGCTTGCCCGTTATCGCACATCACCTTAGTGACCGTGCCGGATTTGTCGGCTTCGATTTCATTGAGGATCTTCATGGCTTCAATAATACAAATGGTCTCACCCGCCTTAATCTCGTCACCGATCTCAACAAACGCCTTCGCGCCTGGCGACGACGACCGGTAGAACGTGCCCACCATAGGCGACTTAACCACATGACCGCTGGCAACAGGTTCCGCGACTTCTGCCACCGCCGCAGGCGCATGACTCGGCATGGCGGGGGAAGGAGCCATCATGGCCATGTTCGGCGCGTAGTGCTGAACTATGGGCACCCCCCCTTTAACGATGCGGACCTTGCCTTCAGCCTCGGTGATTTCCAGCTCTGACACGTTGGATTCAGACACCAAGTCGATCAACGTCTTTAACTTTCTCAAATCCATGAGGTCTCCAATAAATTTTATGCAACAACTGCCTAATTTACTCTAAATTGTTAATAAATGCGGTTATCTTCGGTTATTTTACAAAAAATCAACGTTGAATCCATCGCCTCACGGACCCAAATCCTAAGTCAACGCAGCCCACCGACCCAAATCTTCGGGTGAAACTTGCCCGATTTTACGGTGCGCGACTTTGCCGTCAGATCCCAACACGACCGTGAACGGCAAGCCGCCACGTTGGTTGCCGAGCAATTTTCCTATCTCGATGCCGGGCACCCCCGCCAAGGCCACTGGGAACGTCACGGGCGTCTTTGCCAGAAATCGATTAACCGGCGTCGCTTGGTCCACCGCCAGACCCAGTACCTGCCACCCCTTCGCCGCATTTTCAGAATAGAAACGACTCAACAAGGGAAGCTCTTCCACGCAGGGGGGGCACCAAGTGGCCCAAAAATTCAACAACAGCGGCCGGCCTCGAAAACGTGCCATGTCCAAAGGAGGCCCCTCTTTTGGGAGGGCGAAGTCTAGCAGCCACAAGGCCTCCTCGGCACTCGTTGCGACCTCACGAGGGGAGTAAACCCACCATGCAACACTTGCTCCGCTAAGCGCGGCCGCACCGGCGACGGCACCCAGTAACCAAGAGCGACGGGCACTGGCCCCTTCATCTTGTTTATTAAGAGGGTCTTTCTCTGTCATATTTCTCTTTGCTCCTCTTGCGCCAACAAAGCTTTCACTGAAGCGGAATCTCCACGTGGGGTGCGTCCCTTGGCGTCTGGCCGAAGTGCGCCTCGCAAATCATCCCAGTCATAGATCAGCAAATGAACCCCCACCTCCTCACCCAACTCCTGGCACGGCGCATGAACGCTCAAAGCCTCAACCGACTCGCCATGAAACCCGGTCACGGTACGTGGAATATAGTCAACACGATGGTCAATTAACGCGATCTCCGCCGATTTACAGTCATCACAAAACAACTGCAAGTAAATATCTGATAAACGGGTAGCGGAGCCATGCCACACTGCCCCCCCCAAATAGGGTTTAAAGGCCGACAGACGCTCCATCCAGACCAAAGCCAAGCGGCGCAAGGCGCTCAGTTCACCCGGCTGGGTATCGGCGCAAAACAAGGCGATGTAGGCCATGACTTCGTCCTCAATCTCCTCATTGGCAGGCAACGCAGTCCGACCCGACAGGCCCATTTGCTTCACGGCACGTCGTTTGGCAGCGCCAAAGTCAAGCCCCTCTTCTACGACCATGCGGGCCGCCACAGCGGCAATTTCAGATTTCAAACTCTCCATAGCGTCCTATTTTGCCTTGATTGCTGCAGCCTAAAATCGGGCCATGCATATTCACATACTCGGTATTTGCGGCACCTTCATGGGGGGCCTCGCGGCACTGGCGCGCGAAGCCGGCCACACAGTCACCGGCTGCGACACCGGTGTTTACCCGCCGATGAGCGACCAACTTCGCGCCCTGGGCATCGACTTGATGGAAGGCTTCAGCGTCGATCAACTCTCCTTGCAACCCGATCTGTTCGTGGTCGGTAATGTCGTCAGCCGCACCCGTCTGCCCGATGGCAGTGCCAAATTCCCCCTCATGGAGGCCATTTTGGATGCGGGCCTGCCCTACACCAGCGGCCCTCAATGGCTGGCTGACCATGTTTTGCAAGGCCGCCATGTGATTGCCATCGCGGGCACCCACGGCAAAACCACCACCACCGCCATGACGGCGTGGATTTTGGAGCAAGCCGGACTGCAACCGGGTTTTCTGGTGGGCGGCGTCCCCATGAACTTTGGGGTTTCAGCGCGCTTAGGCCGAGGCAAGACCTTTGTTATCGAAGCGGACGAGTACGACACCGCTTTTTTCGACAAACGCAGCAAGTTTGTGCATTACCGACCCCGCACCGCCGTTCTGAACAACCTGGAGTTTGACCACGCTGACATTTTTGATGACTTGGCCGCTATCGAACGCCAGTTTCACCACTTGGTGCGCACCGTGCCCGGGACGGGTCGCGTGGTGGTGAACGGCTTAGAGGAAAGTCTGGCCCGCGTTCTGCACGCAGGCTGCTGGAGTGAAGTGCGCAGTTTTGGAGCCACCGTGAGCGACTTCACATCGGTTGGCGAACCGCACGATTTTGAGGTGCTGATGCACGGCAAAAAGGCGGGCCATGTGCACTGGGGATTGAGCGGGGTTCACAACCAACTCAACGCCTTGGCCGCCATTGCTGCGGCAGAACACGTGGGGGTGTCGCCCGAGGGGGCAGGCCAGGCCTTGGGATCGTTTGAGAACGTGAAGCGGCGCATGGAAGTGCGTGGCACGGTGGCTGCTGAGGGCGGGCTGATCACGGTGATTGACGACTTTGCCCACCACCCCACTGCCATTCGCACCACGTTGGACGGCCTGAAACGCCGGCTTCACGCCAACGAGCGGATTTTGGCGGTGTTTGAACCTCGCTCCAACACCATGAAACTGGGCGCGATGAAAGCCCAGTTGCCGTGGAGCCTAGAGCAAGCGGACTTGGCCTTTTGCCACAGTGCGGGACTGGATTGGGACGCGGTCGAGGCGCTTGGACCCATGGGCGCGCGCGCGGTGGTCTCTGACCAGCTCGACGCGTTGGTCGCTTGGGTTGCGGCCGAAGCGCGAGCCGGGGATCACATCGTTTGCATGAGCAACGGCGGCTTTGGTGGCATTCACCAAAAGCTGCTTCAGACGCTACAAAATAGAGAGCACCCCGCACAGGTGGGACAAGGGTTACAGGCCTAAAAGCCTTATAAAACCAGTCCCACCCCAAGGTCAGCCCCTTAACGCGCGCGACGCGCCTTCACCGCCTCAGACAACACCTCCAGCGACGCCAGAGAATCGTCCCAGCCCAAACAGGCGTCGGTGATGCTTTGGCCATAGTTCAATGCGCTCGAATCGTCTTTGCCTGGCGTGAACTTCTGTGTCCCCGCCTTCAAATGGCTCTCCACCATCACACCAAATACGCACGTTGAGCCACCCGCAATCTGCGCCGCAATGTCTCGCGCCACTTCAAGCTGTTTTTCGTGCTGCTTGCTGCTGTTGGCGTGGCTGCAATCCACCATCAGGGTCGCGGGCAGCTTGGCTTTTTCCAAGTCTTGGCAAGCGACGGCAACGCTGGCAGCGTCGTAATTGGGGGCTTTGCCGCCGCGCAAAATCACATGGCAATCGGGGTTGCCATTGGTTTGCACGATCGCGACTTGGCCGTTTTTGTGCACTGACAAAAAGTGGTGGCCGCCCGCTGCCGCCTGAATAGCGTCGGTGGCAATTTTGATATTGCCATCGGTGCCGTTTTTGAAGCCGATCGGTGCCGACAGGCCTGAGGCCAGTTCGCGGTGAACCTGGCTCTCAGTGGTGCGGGCACCAATGGCGCCCCACGAGATCAAATCACCCAAATACTGGGGCGAGATCACGTCCAAGAACTCACTCCCGGCGGGCAGCCCAATGCGGTTGATCTCGATCAGCAGCTGGCGCGCAATGCGCAGGCCCTCGTCAATGCGAAAGCTCTCATCCAAGTACGGGTCGTTGATCAGTCCTTTCCAGCCCACCGTGGTGCGAGGCTTCTCAAAGTACACCCGCATCACGATTTCCAGCGTGTCGGCGTATTTCTCGCGCTGCACCTTGAGTTGGCGCGCGTAGTCCAGCGCGGCGGCCGGGTCATGGATGGAGCAGGGCCCAATGACCACCAACAGCCGGTCGTCTTGGCCGGCCATGATGTGGTGAATATTCTGGCGAGTGCTGCTGATCAGCGACTCGACAGGGGAGCCCTGAATGGGGAAGAAGCGGATCAAATGCTCTGGAGGTGGCAACACGGTGATGTCCTTGATGCGGGCGTCGTCTGTCTGGCTGGTGCGGTCGGCGGGGCGGTTGACAGGATTCGCATACCAGGCATCAGTGCTGGCGACGGTGGCTTTGGCAGTCATGGTGAGGCTCCTAATTCAGACAATGGAAGGTGATAAAAACAAAAAAAGCAAAAAAAAACCGCCGGGTGAGCCGGCGGTTTTTGTGAGTTCAGGACGTCTTCTTCAGGTACGTTCAAATCTCTCTACCGCCGCCGGCGCTTGAGAACCAAAAGTAGCTAAAGAAGAAACAAACCGAATTCATGGGTTGGAATGTAGCACACTGAAATAGCGCGAAACTGAACTATGCCGTGCCCCCCACGGTCAACCCGTCGATGCGCAAAGTCGGCTGGCCCACGCCCACCGGCACGCTCTGGCCCTCTTTGCCACAGGTGCCCACGCCACTGTCGAGCTTCATGTCGTTGCCGATCATGCTGACGCGTTTCAGGCAATCCGGGCCGCTGCCGACCAATGTGGCCCCTTTGACCGGGTACAGAATCTTGCCGTTTTCGACCCAATAGGCTTCACTGGCAGAAAACACAAACTTGCCCGAGGTGATGTCCACCTGCCCACCGCCAAAGTTGGTGGCGTACAGGCCTTTTTTGATGCTGGCCACAATTTCTTCCGGTGCCTTGTCGCCACCCAACATGTAGGTGTTGGTCATGCGCGGCATGGGCACATGGGCGTAGCTTTCGCGCCGACCGTTGCCGGTGGGCGCTACACCCATCAGGCGGGCGTTCATGGCGTCTTGAATGTAGCCTTTCAAAATGCCGTCTTCAATCAACACATTGCGCTGGCTGGCGTTGCCTTCATCGTCCACGTTGAGCGAGCCCCGGCGATCAGGAAGGGTGCCATCGTCCAACACGGTCACGCCTTTGGCAGCCACGCGCTGGCCAATGCGGCCGCTGAACGCGCTGGAGCCCTTGCGGTTGAAGTCGCCCTCCAAGCCGTGGCCAATCGCCTCATGCAACAAAATGCCGGGCCAGCCCGAACCGAGCACCACGGTCATCTCGCCTGCCGGTGCGGGGCGGGCTTCCAAGTTGGTCAAGGCCGCATGGACGGCCTCACCCACGTATTGAGCAATCAAGGCGTCGTCAAAATAAGCCAATCCAAAGCGACCACCGCCACCCGCCGAGCCCACTTCACGGCGGCCTTTTTGCTCGGCAATCACCGTCACACTCAAACGCACCAGCGGGCGCACATCAGCGGCCAAGGTGCCATCAGCGCGCGCCACCATCACCACATCGTATTCAGCAGCCAAGCCGGCCATCACCTGCGCCACGCGCGGGTCTTTGGCGCGGGCGGCTTGCTCAACGCGCTCCAACAGCTTCACTTTGGCCGTGCTGTCCAGCGTGGCAATCGGGTCCAAGCCTTGGTACAGGGCACGCGCTGGTGCTATTTTTTTCGAGGGTACTTTTTTGCGCCCTGCTTGCGCCGCGCTGGAGATGGTGCGCACCGTGCGGGCCGCGTCCAACAGGGAGGCTTCAGAGATGTCGTCCGAGTAGGCGAAGGCGGTTTTTTCACCACTCACCGCTCGCACGCCCACGCCTTGGTCAATGCTGAACGAGCCGGTTTTGACAATGCCCTCTTCCAAGCTCCAGCCCTCGGAGCGGGTGTACTGAAAGTACAGGTCGGCTTCGTCCACTTGGTGCGCCTTGATTTCAGCCAAGGCACGGGCCAGATGGGACTCATCCAAGCCAAAAGGGGTCAGCAGCAGGGACTTGGCAATGGCCAAGCGTTCAAGGGTGGGTTCGCGAGAGATCATGAAGCCATTTTAGGCGTCGTGGTTTAACCCCTTGAGACGCGAGTCATCGAGGGTCTTCGATGCGCTCGGTCATGGCGAGCGAAAACACCCTGCTCAGACGGTGCTCACGACTGAACCAGCCGCTTGGACTTGGAAATCGACATCAAAATGCCCAAGCCCAAGCCGATGATCACCATGGCCGTGCCGCCATAGCTGATAAAGGGCAAGGGCACCCCCACCACGGGCAAGATGCCGCTGACCATGCCCATGTTCACAAAGGCGTAGGAGAAGAACATCATCGCCACCGCACCGGCCAGCAAGCGCGAGAACATCGTCGGCGCGGCCAGCGAAATCATCATGGCGCGCAAGATCAAAAAGAGGAATGCCACGATCAAAAGCAAATTACCCAACAGGCCAAACTCTTCTGAAAACGCGGCAAAAATGAAATCGGTGGTGCGCTCAGGAATGAATTCAAGGTGGGTTTGCGTGCCTTGCATGAAGCCCTTGCCCCAAAAGCCCCCTGATCCGATCGCAATCATTCCCTGAATAATGTGAAAACCCTTGCCCAAGGGGTCTTTTCCGGGGTCCAGCAAAGTGCAGATGCGCTGCTGCTGGTAGTCCCGCAGCACCGACCATCGCACGCCTTCGGCGCACAGTTCAGGCTCAAAATAAATCACCAAACTGATGCCAATCAGCGCAATCACCAAGGGGGGCAGCACCAAGCGCCAGCTCAAACCGGCAAAAAAGATGACTGAAATACCGGTCCCCAACACCAGCAGGGACGTGCCCAAGTCAGGCTGTTTCATGATCAAACCCACCGGCACCATCAACAACAGGCCCGCCACCATAAAGTCCAGCGGGCGCAACTGACCCTCTCGCTTTTGAAACCACCAGGCCAGCATCAGCGGCATGGCAATTTTCAAAATTTCACTGGGTTG
>JAGODZ010000169.1 GCA_017997975.1 Rhodoferax sp. | reverse complement strand
CCGCCACATCATCAAAGGCTCCAGCACCCAGTTGCCCTTCGTCGCGTTGAACGAACACCTGTGCATGCAGGTGGCCCGCCGTGTGATGCCCGCCGCCAAGACAGAGGTGTCTGACGATGGCCAGGCCCTGGTGGTACACCGCTTTGATGTGGACGAGCACGGCCAGCCCCTGTGGGGCATGGAAGACTTTTGCAGCCTGCTCGGCCTGCGTCCCGCCGCCAAATACGACACCACCTGGGAGCGCATTGCCAAAGCTGTGCGCGACCACGTGCCCGGCGCCCAGCGGCTGGCCACCTATCGCCAACTGGCCAGCACCTTGCTGCTGACGTATGCCCTGCGCAACGCCGACTGCCACGCCAAAAACCTGGCCCTGCTCTACACCAGCCGGGCCAACGCCCACCTATCGCCCGCCTACGACATGCTCACCACCAGCGTGTACGCAGGCTTTCAGCACAACCCACCCGCCATCGACTTCATGGGCAAACGCACCTGGGTGCCAGGCAAAAACCTGCAGAAGTTCATTGCTGCCACGTTTGGCATCCAGCCCCGGGAACAACAGCACATGGTGCAAGCCATCAGCGATGCCGTGGCCGACGTAGCGCCCCAGGTGCGCCAGGCCATAGCCCAGCACCCAGGGTTTGAAGACATCGGCAGACGCATGCTGATGGCCTGGGCCGAAGGCGTGCAGGGCCTGCGAGATGCGCGGGTGTATGCGGTGGGGGACTGGAATGCGGGGGAAGCGTTTGAAGGGTTTTCTGCGCCGCCCCAGTTGGTCGATGAACACCACAAAATCGGTCGTTTTCCATCGCTGGGCAAGCGGTAACCTAGGCCATACCGCTTCTGCCTAGTCACTTAAATCAACGTTCAAAATGAACCTCGTCAAATCCAAACAACGCGTTGCTGACCACGGCGAGGTATTTACCCCCGCATGGATGGTGGAAGCCATGCTCGATCTGGTGAAGCCGGAAACCGAACGCATTGACTCTCGCTTTCTAGAGCCTGCGTGCGGCAGTGGTAACTTCATCGTGCAAATACTCAAACGTAAGCTTGCAGCGGTGGAACTCAAATTCGGCAAGTCTGACTTCGAGCGGCAGCACTACGCATTGCTGGGGCTGATGTGCATTTATGGCATCGAACTGCTGGCAGACAACATTACCGAATGCCGCGCCAACGTACTGGATGTGTTCTCTGGGTACCTCAACCTGGATGAAACCGACGACCTGTACCGGGCTGCAACGCATGTGCTGTCCACAAACTTGGTACACGGCGACGCGCTAAGCATGCGTGGAACAGACGGCCAGCCGATCCACTTTGCGGAGTGGGGCTACCTGGGCAAAGGCAAGTTTCAACGGCGTGACTTCCAGTTTGACGTGCTTACCGGTTCGTCTGCCTTTAGCGCTGAGGGTTCACTCTTTGCCGATCTGGGCAAGCACGAAATCTTTGCCCCCATCAAAACTCACCCGCCCATGACGGTGCGCGAGTTGGCTTCATGCTGCAACTGACCCCAAACGGTCACCATCCTGCACACTCCGAATGCCTATGAAAACCGAACTTGTTCACTCGCTCACCAGCACCTTTGAAGCCCACGCGCAGCGGGCCGACAACGGTGTTGAATTTTGGCTGGCTCGCGACATTCAGCACCTCTTGGGCTATGCCAAATGGGAAAACTTTTTGAACGTCGTAAGCCGGGCCAAAACTGCCTGTGACGTGTCTGGTCATCCTGTGCCAGACCATTTTCCTGATGTCAGGAAAATGGTCGACCTGGGCTCCGGTAGCCAGCGCGACATTGATGACATCATGCTTACCCGCTACGCCTGCTACCTGATCGCCCAAAACGGCGACCCACGCAAGCAGCAAATCGCCTTCGCCCAAACCTACTTTGCTGTCCAGACCCGCAAGGCAGAGCTGATAGAACAGCGCCTGTTGGAAGCCGAGCGCGTTTCCGCCCGCAAGAAACTTTCAGAGACTGAAAAAGAGCTCTCGCAAGTTATTTTTGAGCAAACCGGCGGTAACCAAGACTTTGCACTCATCCGCAGCAAGGGCGACCATGCGCTATTTGGCAAATCCACACAGGCCATGAAGTCAACCTGGAACGTGCCAGACAACCGCCCTCTGGCCGACTTTGCGCCCACCATCATCCTGAAAGCCAAAGACTTCGCCACCGAGATCACCATCTTCAACACCCGTGCGCACCAATTGGGCACAGAGCGGACCATCTCGACTGAACACATCACCAACAACGAGGCAGTGCGCAACACGCTGCTAAGCCGTGGTATTCGGCCCGAGGCATTGCCCGCAGCCGAAGACGTCAAAAAGGTGGAGCGCAGATTGACAGCTGAAGATAAAAAGTCACTCAAAAATCCTGGATCGCTTGATGGTTGAACAAGTTTCTTTCACCCTGCGCGGGCGCAACCCCGATGTGCTGACCTGCATTGCCAACCTATCGAATGACGAGGTTTTTACGCCGCCCGAGCTGGCGGGCCGTATGTTGGACATGCTGGCCGAGGCCTGGGCCAAAGACCATGGCGGTGCCAATCTGTGGTCGGACAAGGCCGTACGGTTTTTGGACCCGTTCACCAAGTCAGGCGTCTTTCTGCGCGAGATCACCAGCCGATTGACCGAGGGCCTGGCGCAGCAGATGCCAGACCTGCAAGAGCGCGTGAACCACATATTGACGAAACAGGTTTTCGGCATTGGCATTACCCGCTTGACCAGCTTGCTGGCGCGGCGCAGCGTGTATTGCTCGAAGTACGCCAATGGCGCGCACTCCATTGCCAAGAGCTTTGATAGTGATGCGGGCAATATCTGGTTCGAGCGTACCGAGCACAGTTGGGCCGATGGTAAATGCACGTTTTGTGGTGCCAGTCAGGCTGCCATGGACCGTGGCGCGGATTTAGAAACCCACGCTTACGCATTCATTCACACAGACAACATCAAGACTCTGATACCTGAGTTATTTGGAAAAGCTATGCAGTTTGATGTCATTATTGGCAACCCACCGTATCAACTGAACGACGGTGGCTACGGCACCAGCGCGGCGCCGATTTACCACTTGTTTGTGGAGCAGGCCAAAGCGCTGGAACCGCGCTACCTGTCTATGGTGATTCCGGCCCGCTGGTTTGCCGGTGGCAAAGGTCTCGATGAATTCAGGGAGGCCATGCTCGCCGACAACCGCCTGCGCTCGATTGCTGACTACCTCAGCGCGGCAGATGTTTTTCCTGGGGTGGGCCTCAAGGGCGGTGTTTGCTATTTCCTGTGGAACCGCGACCATCCTGGCCTCTGTGACGTAAGCACCCATTTCAAGGATTGGCCGATCTCCACCGCCACCCGACCGCTCATGGAAAACGGAGCAGACATCTTCATCCGCTTCAACGAAGGCTTGTCAATTCTCAAAAAGGTGATGACCTTAGAAAGTGATGTTGCAGACGGTTTCGTACCAAGCGCACCGAAGAAATTTGACCAACTCGTCAGCTCCCTCAGGCCATTCGGATTTCGCACCTACTTTCGGGGGCGTACAAAGATGCGCAAAGGGGATGTGACGATTTATCAGAATGGCGGAACGGCTTACGTATCACGAGACGAGGTTGAGACTGGCACCGAACTAATCGATAAATGGAAGATTTATGTGGGCCGTGCTGCGCCAGGCACAGGCAACCGCGACACCTACCCGCACCGCATCCTCAGCACGCCCTTCATTGGCGAGGCGGGCAGCATTTGTTCGGAGACCTATTTGTGCATTGGCCCATTTGACACCAAGGCCGAGGCAGAGAGCGCCTTGTCTTATCTCACTTGTCGTCTGACGCGCCTGCTGATTCTCCTGCACAAGCCATCCCAAGACACCACGCGCAAGGTTTACACCTTCGTACCGAAGCAAGAGTGGACAAAGCGTTGGACGGACGAAGACCTATATGCCAAATATGGAATTACAGCGAGCGAGATCGATTTCATCGAAAAGGTGGTTCGCCCCATGGATCTGACCAGTGACCTGTTGGACGATGTCACCGTGGACGATAGTGACGATGAGTAAGCCCATCGAGGACATCCTCACCCCCAAACCCGAAGCCCGCCCGCGCATTTACGCCTACGCCATTGCCGATGCCGCACACCAAGGCCAACTCAAGGTGGGACAGACGACGCGGGACGTGAAGCGGCGTGTGGCCGAGCAGCTCAAAACAGCAGCCATCCAGAACTTCACCATCGAACTGGACGAAGCCGCTGAGCGCGACGATGGCAGCATCTTTACCGACCACGAAGTGCGGGCCGCGCTGGTTAAAAAGGGGTTCAATAACAACACGCTGGAATGGGTGCACTGCACGGTGGCGGATGTGGCTACCGTGCTGGCCGAGTTGCGCACCGGTCAGCGCTTGGGCGGCACACACCACGAAACCTTTGGTCTGCGTAACGAGCAGCTTGATGCGGTCAACAAAACGCGGGACTACTACCAATCGATCTGGGCTGAGGATGCCAACGCCGCGCCGCGCTTTTTGTGGAACGCCAAGATGCGCTTTGGCAAGACCTTCACCACCTACCAGTTGGCCAAAAAGCTCCAGACCAAACGCGTGCTGGTGCTGACCTTCAAACCGGCGGTGGAAGACGCATGGCAGACGGATTTGGAAAACCATGTGGACTTTGATGGCTGGCAATACCTGTCACGTTCATCTGGCAGTGATCCGACGCAGATCGACAAGACCAAGCCGGTGGTGTACTTTTGCTCGTTTCAGGATTTGCTGGGGCGCCAAACGAACGGTCAGCTCAAAGCGCACAACGAGTGGATTCACACGCAAAACTGGGATTTGGTGGTGTTTGACGAATACCACTTCGGCGCTTGGCGTGATTCGGCTAAAGAGTTATTCGAAGGCGAGGAAGAGGTCGAGACTCGCTCTGCCAAGAAGTTCGAAGATGCTCTTGCCGACGTGAACGAAGCCTTGAACGAGCTGGCGGGGCGCGAGGCGGACTTTCTGCCCATCACCACCCGGGCCTACTTGTACCTGTCGGGCACACCGTTCAAGGCGCTGGCCACGGGCGAGTTCATTGAGGAACAAATCTTCAATTGGACCTACACCGACGAGCAGCGCGCCAAAGCAGCGTTTGCTGCCGCGCACCCTGCCAAGCGCAACCCCTATGCCGCCTTGCCGCAGATGCGCCTGCTGACCTACCAGATGCCCGACGAGCTGTTGGCCATTGCCAGCGGTGGGGAGTTTGATGAGTTTGATCTGAACGCGTTTTTTGAAGCCACCGGCACAGGGGCCGCAGCAGAGTTCAAGCACAAGAGCGATGTGCAGAAGTGGCTGGACATCATTCGCGGTGGCTATGCCGCCCAGTCGGCGGAGTTGCTGAAGACGGGTACGCGGCCACCGTTTCCGTACTCAGACGTGCGCCTGTTGCCGTATTTGCAACATTCGTTCTGGTATTTGCCCAACGTGGCGGCTTGCCAGGCGATGGCGAATTTGCTGGCTGAGCGGCACAACACCTTTTGGCAGGGCTACCAGGTCATCATGGCTGCAGGGGCGGCCGCAGGTATTGGGCTGGAGGCACTGCCACCGGTGCGCAAGGCCATTGGCAGCGGGTTTGATACCAAGACCATCACGCTGTCGTGCGGCAAGCTGACCACGGGCGTGACTGTGGCGCAGTGGTCTGCAATTTTGATGCTGCGTAATCTGAAGTCGCCAGAGAGCTATTTTCAGGCGGCGTTTCGGGTGCAGTCGCCATGGTCCATCAAGAACCCCAACGGGGACAACCCGAATGAGGAGGAAATTCTTAAACCCGTGTGCTTTGTGTTCGACTTTGCGCCCACGCGGGCGCTGCGCCAGTTGTCTGAATACGGCATCGGCCTGTCGCCCAACGAGACCAACCCCGAAAATGCGGTGCGGGATTTAGTGGCCTTTTTGCCGGTGCTGGCTTTTGACGGCGCCAACATGAGGCAGATTGACGCGGGCAGCATTTTGGACACGGCTATGGCTGGCATATCGGCCACTTTGCTGGCGCGCAAGTGGGAGAGTGCGCTGCTGGTGAATGTAGATAACGGCACGCTGCGCCGCATTCTGGACAGCCCCGAGGCGATGGACGCGGTGGGTCGCATTGAGGGATGGCGCTCGTTGGGTGACAACGTCATCGAGACCATCATCAACAAGAGTGAGAAGGTCAAAGACCTCAAAACCAAGGCGAAAGAAGGCGAGCTGTCAGCCAAAGAAAAAAAAGAGCTTTCCGCTGAGGAAAAGGAATACAAGTCCAAGCGCAAGCTGGTGCAAGAAAAGCTGATCAAGTTTGCGACGCGCATCCCGGCGTTCATGTACCTGACCGATTTTCGGGAGAACACGCTGCAAGATGTGATCACCAAGCTGGAGCCTGAACTGTTTTTGACGGTGACCGGACTGACCGTGCAGGACTTTCACCTGCTGGTGCGGCTCAAGGTCTTCAACACCGAGCAGATGAATGCGGCGGTGTTTGCGTTTCGGCGGTATGAAGATGCCTCGTTGCGCTACACCGGCATCCTGAGCCACGATGGCCTGACTCAATACGGCTTGTATGACACGGTAGTGGCGAAGGAGCTTGTTTGACCTGTGGGTGGAGCACTACGGCAAGCTGACGGACCAAGCGCGGCGGCGGTTGCCGCTGCGGCCTATTCAGTTTTTGTCGCCGCAGGGGTGAGGGCGTTTGAGCAAGCATCTGCTTTTGCTACTGAAAGCGTAGCTGCTTGCGCTTGACTATCAATCGCTAGAGGCCAATTTGGCTTGATAGGTGGCGGCTGGGGGGCTGGAAGTTTGCCTGGAGTCTGTAGAAGGGGCTGTTCGTGCAAAGTGCCCTGGCTTCGACAGGCTCAGTCCGAACGGACGGGAGGAGGCATCTGCGACAGGTCGCGATCAGGCGGCTTGGCCCCTGATTTCGGCGGCGACTCCGACCTACAGCTGCGCACCCTCCACCAAAAACTGCACCTTCCGCTCGCCCTTCCACTCGTTCACATCCAGCCGGAAGGCCAGCAGCACCCGCGCAGGCAACTGCTCGGTGTGGCCGAACCAGATCGCGTCTACCGGGTTGCCCTGGTGCAGCAGTTTGATGGACAGGTGGTTCTTGGCCTCGCCCACCAGGCGCTGGCTCAGCACCTGGACTTCTTCGCTGAAGGTGGGCGGCAAAAAGCCCTGGCCCCAGACCTCGTGGTGCAGGGTGTCCACCATGTCGGCGCGGCAGTATTCGGGGGCCAGCGGGCCGTCGGTTTCGATGCGGCGCGTGAGCGCGGCCGCATCAAGCCATTCGCGCGCAACCTGGGCCAGGGCCTGCTCGAACACGTCAAACGCTTCTTCGGCCACCGTGCAGCCGGCCGCCATGGCGTGGCCGCCAAATTTCAGCAGCACACCCGGATGGCGCTTGGCCACCAGGTCGAGCGCAT
>JAGODZ010000168.1 GCA_017997975.1 Rhodoferax sp. | reverse complement strand
GCGCACAGAGTTATTTCAGGGGTTGTTCGTGAATATCAAAAAAATGGGTCTTGCCTTTGGCGTGCTGATGACAGCCTTCGCTGCCCAAGCGTTTCAGATCAGCAGCCTCTCACCGCAAGGTGAAGTAGCGCAGGTGCGGCAGTTGGTGGTTAAGTTTGACGAGAGTGCCGTCAACTTTGGCGACCCCAAAGCGCCTGCGCCGGTGAATCTGACTTGCTCGGATGCGCAGGCCAGTGCGGGTTCGGGCCGTTGGATCAATGAGCGGCAGTGGGCGTTTGAGTTTGAGCGTGATTTACCGCCTGGCGTGTCGTGCACCGCGCAAGCGCGACCGGAGTTCAAGTCTGCCAAAGGGGCTGCACTGAGCGGCACCACGCGCTTCAAATTCAACACCGGCGGGCCGTTGGTGCAAAGTACCCAGCCGTACAGCGACAGCCGCATTGACGAGGAGCAGTTTTTTACACTGCAGCTCAATGGCGATGCCACGCTGGCCAGCGTGCAAGCCAACGTATGGTGCGCCGCCGAAGGTCTGGGCGAGCGGGTGGCCGTGCGTCTGATTGACGGCGCAGACCGTGCCGCGCTGTTGAAGTCGCAGTACCTGACCGATGCGGCCAAAAAAGCGCCCTTGAGCATCGTCACTTTGGCGTGCAACCGACGCCTCACGCCGTCCACCCAGGTGCAACTGGTGTTTGGCAAAGGCGTGGCCACCCCCAGTGGCGTGGCGAACTCGGTCGAGAAACGGTTTGATTTTCAGGTGCGTGAACCGTTTTCGGTCCGCTTCAGTTGCGAGCGCGAAAACGCTCAGTCCGCCTGCCTGCCTTTGCGTCCCATCCAGCTGCAATTCAACGCGCCTGTGGCCAGAAAGCTGGCAGAAGCGATTCAATTGAAGTCGGCCCAAGCCACCTTCAAGCCGAACTTAGGTGACGCCGACAACAGCGATGACGCCGAAGTGACTGGCCTGAGTTTTGACCCGCTTTTCCCAGAGCAAGCCGCGTTGACCTTGAGCCTGCCCAGCGGGTTCAAAGACACTTCGGGGCGGGCCTTGCGCAACGCGGACAGTTTTCCTATGAAAGTGGCCACCAGCGCGATGCCGCCGCTGGCCAAGTTTGCCGCTTCCCCGTTTGGCATTGTCGAGCGCTTTGCAGAACCCAGTGGCGTGGCCCTGCTGCCCGTCACCCTGCGCAATGTGGAAGCGGCCCTCAACATCAAAGGGTTGGACGCCAGCCATGGGCAGGTGAGTGACCTGCAACCCAAGACCGACGCTGACATCATTGCCTGGTACAGCACGGTGCGCCGCTTCGATGAGACCACCGTGTCACGCCGTTTAGCCGCCGAGCAAGTGAAAGGTGCGTTGCCGCCGGTGCTCGATGCGGGCGACAAAAATGAGGTGCAAACGCGAATGCTGTCTTTGCTGCACGGCCAACCCGGCGTCAAAACGTTAGAGTTGCCCAAGCCAGTTTCCAACGACCCACGCCCCTTTGAGGTGGTGGGTATTCCCTTGTCGCCCGGTTTTCATGTGGTTGAAATTGCGTCTCAGCGCTTGGGTCAGTCTTTGCTGGATCAGCGGCTGGGCAACACGCGCACCATGTACGTGCGCACCTCCGCTTTGGTGACGAACTTGGGGGTTCACTTCAAGCTGGGCCGGGAAAACTCGCTGGCCTGGGTGACCAGCCTGGACAAGGGCCAAGCCGTGCCCAACGCCAAGGTGCAAGTCTCGGACTGCCGGGGCAAACCCGTGGCCAGCGCGACCACCAACGCCCAAGGCGTGGCCACGTTCACGGACATCAGCCCCGAAGCGCCGACCTGCCAGTCTGAAAATTTTTACAGCGACGCCTACTTTGTCAGCGCCCGCGCCACCAACGCCGGGGTACAGGACATGGCCTTCACTTGGAGTGACTGGAACCGTGGCATTGAGCCTTGGCGTTTCAACGTGCCCACCAGCAGCAGCGCCCAACGTGACGAATTGGCCCACACGGTGTTGGACCGCACCCTGTTTCGCGCCGGTGAAACCGTGTCCATGAAACACCTGTTGCGCAGCCAAACGGGCAAAGGTTTCGGCTTGGCCGACACGCAACCCACCACCTTGGTCATCACCCACGTGGGCAGTGGCCAGCAGTACACCCAAGACTTGACTTGGCGCAAAACAGGCACCGGTGGCCAGAGTGCCGAGAGCACCTTTGCCATTCCCACCGCTGCCAAACTCGGGGTTTATCAAGTCGAGTTGCGTTCTGGTGAGCAAGAGCGCAGCTTCACCACTGGTCAATTTCGGGTGGAAGAGTTCCGCTTGCCCGTGCTGGAAGGACGTGTCACCCCGACTGACAAAAAACCATTGGTGCGCGCCAGCGCCGTGCCTGTTGATGTGCAAATCAATTACGTCGCCGGGGGTGGTGCCACCCACCTGCCCGTGCGCGTCTCGGCCTTGGTGCGATCCAAGTCCTTGAGTTACCCCGACTTTGACGCGTTCAGTTTTTCTGCGCCGCTTGGGGATCAGGGTCGCAGCAGTGAAGATGAAGAAGACGCCAACACCGGCGCAGACACCCGCGTGATTGCCGACAAACTGCCCCTCACTCTGGACAAAAACGGGGGCGGCAAACTCACCGTGTCCGACGTGCCCACCCGAAGCCAGCCCCAAGAGCTGCTGCTAGAAGCCACCTACGCCGACCCCAATGGCGAAGTACAAACCCTGCGCAGCGTGAACACGCTTTGGCCGGCCAGTGTGGTGGCCGGTATCAAAACCGAGGGCTGGGTCTCCAGCGGGCAAAAAATCAAGTTTCAAGCGCTGGCGTTGGATTTGAATGGCAAAGCCAAAAGTGGCGTGGCCTTGCAGGTGCAGGCCGTAGCCCGCATTGTGACCACCAGCCGCAAGCGCATGGTGGGCGGTTTTTACACCTACGACAACAAGACCGAAGTGAAAGACTTGGGCACCGTGTGCAGTGGCAAGAGCGACGCACGCGGGCTCTTGCTGTGTGACACCCGCCTGAAGGAGGCGGGTGAGGTGGAGTTGATCGTGACGGCCAAAGACAGCGAGGGCAACGCCATTCAGGCGGCCTCCAGCGTGTATGTCACCCAACAAGGTGAGTTGTGGTTTGGGGGTGAAAACCACGACCGCATGGACCTGTTGCCTGAGAAAAAGAGTTACCAACCGGGTGAAACTGCGCAGTTTCAGGTGCGCATGCCGTTTCGCTTTGCCACGGCTTTGGTGGCGGTGGAACGCGAGGGCATTCTGCACACCGAGGTGGTGCAACTCAACGGCCAAGACCCCACCATTCACCTCAAAATTGAAGAGGGATGGGGGCCCAATGTGTACGTGAGCGTGCTGGCTTTGCGTGGGCGCTTGCGTGAAGTGCCTTGGTACAGTTTTTTCACCTGGGGCTACAAGGCCCCGCGCGAGTGGTGGACCTCGTTTTGGTTTGAGGGCAAAGAATACGTGGCCCCAACCGCGTTGGTCGATTTAAGCAAGCCCGCGTTCCGTTTGGGCATGGCGGAGATTCGCGTCGGCACGCAGTCGCATCAACTCGCCGTCACCGTAAAAGCAGACAAAGAAAGCTACCCGGTTCGCGGCAAGGCCCAGGTCACTATTGCCGTCAAGCTGCCCAACGGCCAACCGGCCGCTGGTGCCGAGGTGGCGTTGGCCGCTGTGGACCAAGCCCTGCTGGAACTGATGCCCAACACCAGTTGGGACGTGCTGGACGCCATGTTGCAACGTCGCGCGTGGGGCGTGAGCACGTCCACCGCGCAAATGGAAATCATTGGCAGGCGCCACTACGGGCGCAAGGCCGTGGCCGCCGGTGGGGGGGGTGGTCGCAGTGGCACCCGTGAGTTGCTGGACACGCTACTGCTGTGGAACCCGCGCGTGGTGCTGGACGCCAACGGCCAGGCGGTCGTCACCGTGCCGCTCAACGACGCGCTGACCACCTTCAAAATTGTGGCGGTGGCCGATGCGTCGACCGGATTGTTTGGTACCGGCAGCACCAGCATTCGCGCCACGCAAGACTTGCAAATCATCAGCGGCTTGGCGCCACTGGTGCGCGAAGACGACCAGTTCCGCGCCCAAATTACCTTGCGCAACACCACCAAGCAGGGCATGAAGGTCGAGGTATCGCCCCGCGCCACGCTGCTGGCGTTGCCCGCCCAAACGGTGGAAATACCCGCTGGTGACGCCCGCGAAGTGGCTTGGAACGTGACCGCACCAGCGCAATTGGCCCTGTCCCGGTTCGAGTCAATTCTGTGGGAAATTGAGGCCAAAGACACCACCAGCGGCGCGCGCGACGCGCTCAAGGTGCGCCAGCGCATCATCCCCGCTGTGCCACTGACCGTGCAGCAAGCCACGCTGGTGCAGATTGATGGCGCTGTTGCGCTGGACATTGCGCCCCCAACCGACGCGCTACCCGGTCGCGGCGGGCTGAAAATGTCGCTGCAACCCAAGCTGGCTGAGGGCTTGCCCGGTGTGAAAGATTGGTTTGCCAACTACCCGTTCACCTGCTTGGAGCAAAAAACCAGCAAGGCGGTGGGACTGCGCGACGCCAAGAGGTGGCAAACCGTGATGGGCCAAATCCCCGGGTATTTGGACCGTGACGGCTTGGCCAGCTACTTTCCCCCGCGCGACGGCGAGTCCAACCGGGGCAGCGACACGCTGACCGCCTACCTGCTGGCCAGCACCCATGAAGCCGCCACCCTGGACCCCGCCTTTGCACTGAGCGACGAGGTGCGCGCGCCTATGGAGCGTGGTTTGATTGCGTTTGTAGAAGGGCGCATTCAGCGCGACTTCTGGAGCCCAAGACAAGGGAAAGGTGGCGACCTGGACATTCGCAAGCTGGCCGCCATTGAGGCCCTGTCCCGCTACGGGCAAGCCAAGGCCCGCATGCTGACCAGCATCACCCAGGCCCCTAACCAGTGGCCGACGCATGCGGTGATTGACTGGTACAACATTTTGACCCGCGTCAAAGAGGTGCCCGAGCGCGACAAACGCCTGGCAGAGGCCAGCCAAATCCTGCGCAGCCGCATCAGCTACCAGGGCACCAAAATGGTCTTCAGCACCGAGCGAGACGACTACTGGTGGTGGCTCATGCAAAACGGCGACGTGAATACGGCGCGTCTGATGCTCGCCGTCATGGACGACCCGGCTTGGAAAGACGACATGGGTCGACTGGCCAATGGCTTTATCGCACGCCAGCAAAACGGCGCTTGGCACACCACCACCGCCAACCTGTGGGGTGGCTTGGCGCTAGAGAAATTCAGTGCCAAATTTGAAACCGTGCCGGTGACGGGCTTCACCAGCGCACGCACGAGCACCGGCAAGGCCAGCGTCGATTGGAGCAAGGTGGAGCGCATCAAAACCACGGACACCTTGGGCGCTGCGCACCAAAGCAGCTTCTTTGGCGCGCCTGCAGCCCCTGGCACGCTGCGCCACAACACGATGTTTTTGCCGTGGGGCGTGCCCCCAACCAAGGACAGTTTGAACGTCACGCATGCGGGCGCTGGCAAACCTTGGCTCACGCTGCAGTCGGTCGCGGCGGTGCAGTTGAAAGCACCGTTCAACGCCGGTTACCAGATCAAGAAAACGGTCACGCCCCTAGAGCAGGCCAACAAGAGCCTGCCTGCGGGCAGCTACACCCGAGGCGACGTGCTGCGCATCACGCTGGAGGTGAACGCCAGCGCCGACATGACCTGGGCCGTGATCACCGACCCCGTGCCGGGCGGCGCCACCATTCTGGGCAGCGGCCTGGGTCGTGACAGCGAAATCGCCACGCAAGGCGAGAAGAAGGAAGGCTCGGCTTGGCCCGCGTTTGAAGAGCGCAGCTTTGAGTCCTTTCGCAGCTATTACGAATACCTGCCCAAAGGCGTGGTCAAGATGGAATACACCATTCGCCTGAACAACGTCGGCCAGTTCTCTGTGCCACCGTCCCGCGTGGAAGCGTTGTACGCGCCAGAGATGTTTGGCGAGTCACCCAACGCGAAAATCAAGGTGGAGGCGGCGAAGTGAAATCTGCTCGCCTCAGTTCAATTCACTATTTATTTGATAGCTGCTTGCGCAGGATCCACTTGGGCTAGCGGCCTTTTTTTCATAAATCTGAAAAGTTGAAGTTGTATCAGCCATCCCGCATTCATCCGGGATGGGGCCATGCCAAATCAATGATGCAGGGTTTTGAATTCGTCAAAGCATTGGGACTGTGGAGCGTCCCCGCCGAACGCAGTGGGTCTTTGACGGGTACTTATTGCCCCAATGGCGATGACTGCAATGCTGTGATAGCCGACGTCGCCAAAAAGGGAAAGCAGCCGTTCGATTGCCAGAGACGGGCCCCGATTTAACCGTGAAACTCAGCGGGTGGCGAAGCCATCCGATGGAATGACCAGTTCGACGTCATGCAGCTTTGTGCGGCACGAGCCTTACCTGCAAATCGCAACCGACAGCGGCAGCGTACTTCTTCAGTGTTGCCAACGATGGAGCGTGACGGCCAGCACCTTCCAAGCGTGATATTGCGCTTTTCGTCGTCCCCATGCGTTCAGCAACTGCATCTTGCGTGAGTCCAGCTTTTGCACGCGCCTTTAGCATTTGACTTGTTACTGTGTATTCGAGTTCAAGACTGTCATACGCGTCATTGAAACCAGGGCGGAGCCGGGCAGCCGCCAAAAACTCAGCGTGATTGTGTCGAACAGGTTGGTACTTCAGATCAGCCATTTTTCACCTCCTTCAGGCGCTTGCGCGCCATCTTCAATTCACTATCGCGGGACTGCTGCGACTTCTTTATGAAGGCGTGCAGCACAACCACTTTTTTTTCCGAGCAAGAAACAATAGAAAGCCCGCCCAATACCCGTTTGACCCAATGCCGCGAACTTAAGATAAAATAAAGACTGTAACTTGTTGATTTAGTTAAATATTTTTAGAATTGCCCCAAAAAATGACTACTACTATGGCAACAAAATATAGGGTTAACCCTTAACTCCTTTCTCTCCCAGTTCACAGAGCGAATCTGCTCCCCTGAATTTGCCGCCGATGCGCGTCACGTCTTGTATCCCAACGCATTCACCCGCTCGCGCAAGCTGCCGTTGCCAAAGCTGATCGCAGCCCTGTTGTCCATGCGAGGGACTTCACAGCAGGAGTATTTTCCAATTCAGGTATGAGCCTGAAGCAGGCTTGAGTCGGTGCCCTTCTGCTGGTTGGCTTGACCGGGTTAAAACTGGAAGTTTAAGGGCTTGGGTTCGTGCCTTCTGAATTACTTTCATGCAGGCCCCTGCCAGGCCGCCGGAGGCCCCCCCGGCGCGCTGGTTTTTACACACACTTTTGTTTTGCTCTGCGTTGAATCGACGTCGATTCAAACCTGCAATTTGCGCTTGGGCTTATTGAACAACTCAAACAAATCAGCCTTGGCCTTTTGCATCTCCTGGGCCGCTTGCAGATCGGTCTTC
>JAGODZ010000024.1 GCA_017997975.1 Rhodoferax sp. | reverse complement strand
CTGCGCATCAGCAGCCAACACATGGCCAACTGGTTGCACCACGGCGTCGTCACCAAGGCCCAGGTCACCGAAACCTTCGAGCGCATGGCCGCCGTGGTGGACGGCCAAAACGCTGGCGACCCGCTGTACCAACCCATGGCCGGCCACTTTGACACCAGCATGGCCTACCAAGCCGCGTGTGACCTGGTCTTCAAAGGCATGGAACAACCCAGCGGCTACACCGAGCCGTTGCTGCACGCGTGGCGACTGAAGGTGAAGGCGGCGGCAGCGGCGGCGTGATCTGACAAGCTGGCACAACCGCTATTGATTCAGTAGCTGCTTGCGCAGAATGGACGGGGGTTACAGGCCTATTTGGCTTATAACTTCATGAAAAACGGCACCTTTGGGTGCCGTTTTGCATTTTTGGCCGGCCGCTCTTCTGGCTTGCTACCATCGTGCCCCTGTTCTTTCCCCCTCTTCCAAGTCCTATTCAACCGGAAACCTGCATGCCCACCTTGAACTGGATCGGCAAAGACGCCGTCGTCAAACACCACAAAGACGTGCCCTTTCGCCTGCTGGAGCCAGTGCCCGCGCTGTCATGCGGCCCAGACCACAACGGCATGACCCGTGGCAACCTGATTGTGCAAGGCGACAACCTGCACGCGCTCAAGGCCTTGCTGCCGCGCTACGCGGGGCAAGTGAAATGCATTTACATCGACCCGCCCTACAACACCGGCAATGAGGGCTGGGCCTACAACGACAACGTCAACAGCCCGGAAATTCGCAAGTGGCTGGGCGAAGTCGTGGGCAAAGAAGGCGAAACGCTAGACCGACATGACCGCTGGCTGTGCATGATGTACCCCCGGCTGGTGCTGCTGCGGCAGTTTCTGCGCGAGGATGGGGCGATTTTTGTGTCGATTGACGACAACGAGGTGGCGACGCTGCGCTTGTTGATGGATGAGGTGTTTGGGGCGGGGAATTTCATTGCGACAGTGATTTGGCAGAAAAAACAGTCCCCTCAAAGTGATGCTATTAACTTGTCAGATATGCACGACTATGTGATTGCCTACGCTATGCGTGCCAAGCAAAGCCGCCAAGATTCATACGGCTGGGGTAGGAACCTGCTTCCCCGTGGCGACGTTCAAGATGCGCGTTTTGACAATTTGGACAACGACCCACGTGGGCCATGGTCTTCGACAGACTACACGTGCAACAAAAGTGCTGCTGAACGGCCCAATCTTTACTACCCAATCACTAACCCGAACAGTAAGGAAGAAATTTGGCCTTCACGCACTCGGGTGTGGGCATATGAACAGGACGCCCATTTGCGAAACATGACCGAGGGCCGTATTTGGTGGGGTAGTAACGGTAAAACCCGACCTCGCATCAAAAAATACATATTTGAAGTGGCAAACGGCATCGTGCCAACCACATGGTGGACGCGTGAATTTGCGGGTGACAACCAAGAATCGCGACGTGAATTGCGTAGCATTTTTGGAACGGATGAATCTGCGCCAGATTTCTCCACGCCCAAGCCCACCCAGTTGATCCAACGCATCCTCCAAATCGCCACCGACAAAGACAGCCTCATCCTCGACAGCTTCGCTGGGTCCGGCACCACCGGCCACGCGGTGCTTAAGCAAAACGCCGAAGACGGTGGCACACGCCAATTCATCTTGGTCGAAATGGACAGTCAAATCGCCTCGACCGTCACGGCTGAGCGTGTCAAACGCGTGAGCCAGGGCTACACCAACGCCAAGGGCGAAGCGGTGCCCGGCTTGGGCAGTGGTTTTCAGTTCTGCACCCTGTCTGCCGAGCCGCTGTTCACCCCGCAAGGCCAGATTCGCGATGACGTGACGTATGCACAACTGGCCGACTTTGTTTGGTTTGCCGAAACCGGCACAGGTCTGCCCGCTGCCAGCGGCGGCCCCACCGCGATTCGCCACACCTCGCCGCTGCTGGGGGTGTTTGAAGGCCGCGCCATTTACCTGCTGTACAACGGCATTTTGAAAGACAAGTCGGTGGCCGGTGGCAATGTGTTGACCGGGCTGGTGTTTGACGTGTTGCCCGCCTTTGAGGGCCCCAAAACCATTTACGCCGCCGCCTGCCGTCTGGGCGCGCCGCGCTTGCAGCGTGAGCAAATCGTTTTCAAACAGACCCCTTACGCGCTGGCGGTGTAAAGTTCTCGCGCAACGAACGGCCTTGACAAGACGATTTGACATTGAGGGACCCCGCCATGAACCTATCAGACACCATTTACGCGCATGCCAAGGTGCTGCCCGTCAATTTGCAGCGCGAAGCGCTGAATTTCATCGACTACCTCAGTCACAGGTACCAGTCAGACGCGGGCCGCACCAGCAGTATGGAAACGGCGGCATTTATCAGCCGCTTTGCCGGCACGCTGGGCGATGACTTCCCCAACGACATTGATGAGTCCGACTTGGGCCTCGACCATGCCAGAGAGACCCTGGAATGACCGGCTATTTGCTTGATACCAATGCTTGGATTGCTTTGATGAAAGGCAACGGTGGCGTGACGGCGGGGGTGCAGCGTGTCGGCGTGCAGGCCCTTTACCTGTGTTCCCCGGTTTGGTTTGAGCTGTGGTTTGGCGCTTGCAAGAGCCAGCGCGTTGCGCACAATCAGGCAAAGGTTCGCGACCTGGCGTCGCAAGTAGCCAGCCTGCCTTTTGATGACAAAGCGGCTGAAGTGTGTGGGGAAATTCGGGCCTTGCTGGCCAGCCAAGGGCGGCCCATCGGCCCCTATGATTTACAAATTGCAGCCATCGCACGCGCAACCGGACTGTGCCTCGTCACCCACAACGTGTCAGAGTTCAATCGCGTTCCAGACCTGCAAATCGAAAACTGGCAGGGCACCTGATTTGGCCCACTTCTCCCCCAAAAAATACCAGCAAGACCCCGCCAACCAAGGCGGCGTGCTTGACAGTGTGGAAGCCTATTTCAAAGCCTGTCACACCGATGGTCGCGCCTCGCGGGCCTTCAATTCCGTGACCGAAGCGCTGTGGGGCCAAGGCCTGCGCTATACGCCGCTGAGCGGGTTTGCAACCGACATGCCTTACTTTTGCCTGCGCGTCCCCACCGGGGGCGGCAAGACCTGGCTGGCGGCCAAGAGCGTGGCACTGGTTAACACCCACTTGTTGCGCATGCCCCATTGCGTGGTGCTGTGGCTGGTGCCCAGCAAGCCCATTCGCGAGCAAACCCTGCGCGGCCTGAAAGACACCCAACATCCGCTGCACGCGGCACTGCGCGAGGCCGGACCGGTGACGGTGCTGGATTTGAATGAGGCCAAGGCCGTGACCCGCGCCACGCTGGACACCTCGACCGTTGTCATCGTGGCCACGCGGCAGGCGTTTCAGGTGGAGGACGAGGAAAGCCGCAAGGTCTATGAGTCCAGCGGGGCGCTGATGCACCACTTTGAGAACTTGCGGCCCGAGCAGCGCGCGGGTTTGCTCCAAGACGGTGACACGGTGCCCTGTTCACTGGCCAATGTGCTGCGCCTGCGCCGCCCGTTTGTGGTGGTGGACGAAGCCCACAACAGCCGCACCGAGCTGGCGTTTGACACGCTGGCGCGCTTTAACCCCAGCGGCATCATGGAGCTGACCGCCACGCCCGATATGGCGCGCACGCCCAGCAATGTGTTGCACAGCGTGAGCGCTTCGCAGCTCAAAGCCGAGCAAATGATCAAACTGCCGGTGGTGCTGGAAACCGAGCCCAATTGGCAACAGTGCTTGAGTGACGCGATTGCCCGGCGCAGCGCCCTGCAAGCGCTGGCCGACGCTGAAGCGCGCGCCGGGGCGGCGTATTTGCGCCCCATTGTGTTGATTCAGTCGGAGCCGCGTCGCGCGGGGCAAGACACCTTGGACTTTGAGCGTGTGCGCCAAGAGTTAATCACCAATCACAGCATTCCGGCTGACGAGATCATTGTGGCCACCGGCGAAGAAAAAGGGCTGGAACAGGTTGAAGCCAAATACAAGCTGGGCATTAGCGACCCCAGCTGCCCGGTGAAATTCGTCATCACGCAAAAGGCCTTGGCCGAAGGGTGGGACTGCCCGTTTGCCTATATTTTGGTGAGCATGGCCTCGCTGCAGTCGGCTACATCGGTGGAGCAATTGCTGGGGCGCGTGTTGCGCCAGCCCGGTGCGCAGCATCGCGCCGCCAAAGAGCTGAACCAATCGTATGCGCTGGTGGTGTCACGCAGCTTTTTCGAGACGGCAAGCGCCTTGCGTGACCGTTTGGTAGAAGGCTCTGGCTTTGACCGCAAAGATGTGTCTGAATTTGTGATCGCCGCGCGGCAAGAGCAGCAAATCTTTGACCTGGAGGGTATTGGCAGCCGGGTCGAACTGCGCCCCGTGGTGGTCACGCTGCATGAAGTGCCTGACTTGAAGGCGCTGCCCAAAGACATTCGCAGTTCAACCCGCGACAAGCTGGACTTTGACCGCAAAACCAGCTCATTGACCATCCGCGCGCCGTTGACCCACGAAGAAACAGAGGCGTTGAAGGCGTTGGTCCACACGCCATTGGCCAAAGCCGCGATTGAGACGGCCGCCCATGAAAGCCGCACGACGGCCATCGCGTTTTTCAGAACGCCTGCGGAAACGGGGCAGACCTTGCTGGTGCCGCAACTCGCCCTGCGCGTGCAAGGTGAATTGCAGCTCTTTGATGACCCGGAGGTGCTGGACTACCCCTGGGATGTGTCGCTTTTCGACGCCAAACCCACGCCTGACAACTTGGCCAAGCTGGGTGCCGCGTTGATGGTGGCAGAAGGCGGTGTCATTGATGTGGATGAGGACACGGGCAAGCTGGTGCAAGAGTTCATGCCCAATTTGCAGCGCGACTTGGGGTTGATCTACACGCCAGAGCATTGGGACACCATCCGACTGGCCGGGTGGTTGTGCACCCATGTACCTGAGCCCACGCTGACCCATGCCAGCAAACTGGCTTTTGTCTCAAGCTGGCTGTCCGACCTGTTGGCGCAACCCGGTTTCAATCTGGGACGGGCCAACTTGCAAAAATTCCTCATGCGCAACTTGCTGGAAGCCCGCATTCGAGAGTTGCGCCGGGACGCCGTGAACCGCGCTTACCAAGACACCCTTTTTGGCGATCACGCTGATCAGCGCGTGGCTGTAACAAACCAGTTCACTTACGACTTCCGGCCCGAGGCCTACGCACCTAACCGAGACTATGACAACCGCTTCGGTCTGCATCGGTTTCGCAAGCACTTCTACAGCCGCATGGGCGACTTCGACAGCAAGGAGGAGTTTGAATGTGCGGTGTGGCTGGACACGCAGGCGCAAAAGGGGCGGCTCCAGCACTGGGTGCGTAATTTGGCACGGCGTGAGGGGGCCTCGTTCTTCTTTCAAAAAGCCAGCGGACGGTTTTACCCCGACTTTGTTTGCAAACTGAACGACGACAGCGTTCTGATCGTGGAGTACAAGGGCGCCAATGGCTGGACGGACGCACAGGATGACCGCGACATTGGCGGCCTGTGGGCGCAGTTATCTGGCGGGACGTGCCGCTTCGTGATGGTGAAAGACCGGCAGTGGGATGGGATTGACACCCACCTCATGTAAGCGCTACTGATTCAGTAGCTGCTTGCGCAGGTGGTGTAAGGGCTAGAGGTCGATTTGGCTTAAAAATAAAATGCGGCTTCGGGTGCCGTTTTTCTTTAAGCGTTGCAGATCATCCCACCATCGCGGGTTGCGGCACCCGAGCGAATCAAGTCGGCCATGAGTTGGATGAGCCACTCAGAAAAATCGAGCGCGGGGAAGTGGGTGGTGTGGATGAGGCTGAAGTAGGAGGTTGATTGGGCCCAGGCCAAGAGCGCGTCATGCGGCAGGCGCTGCGCCTCCAGCAGCTTGAACTTCAGCAGGACTTTGACCGCGTATTGAATGTGTTTGTCAGGCTGGGATTGAAAACTGTGCAGACGAGCACGGGCGTTGGCAATGGCGGCGCTGACCCCTGAAAACACCGGGCCATGACCGGGGATGACGCACAGCGGGTCCAACGTCTCAATCAGGTCAATCGTCGCCGCTACTTCGGCAAACGCATCAACGCCCTCTAGCTCGGGAAACACGACGCCAAAGCCTCGCTCCCACAAAGCGTCAGCAGACACCAGCACACGCGACTGGGGCTCGAAAAGGATCACGGAGTGCGGGTCGTGGCCCGGTGCCGCGTGGATGTGCCACATCGCTTGGCCCAGGCGAATCTCGGTGCCGGGTTGCAGTGCGGCACTCATTTGGAATGGCGGGCAGGTTTGCCCGGTGGGCTCGTAGGTCAGCGCCACGGCGTCCCAGCGCTGCACCTGTGCGGCGTGGCCCGGGGGAATCAAGGTGGTGAGCGCCGGGTAGGCCGCTTGCAAGGCGGCGTTGCCACCGCAGTGGTCGCTGTGCAAGTGGGTGTTGACCAGTATGTCGAGCGGGCGGCCTTTCAAACTGGATTGCACCAGCGCCAGCGTCTGCGCGGCATGCGCGCCATAACCACTGTCGATGAGGGCGTTGCCCGCCTCGCCTTCTAACAAAATGTTGTTCGATGACAGCCAGCCGCGCTCGAACACGGTGACACCGGGGGGAAACGTTGGGTGCTTAGTCATCAGCCGGATCGGGTGGGCAGCGAGTGGGTGGATGGGGTGGGTCGCATGAAGAGCTCCTTTGGCTTCATTCTCGACGATCACGCGACCCCAACGCACAGAGCACAGCGCTGGCTACACTTTGGCCTGACCCTCGCCACGCCAAAGGAACTTCGCCATGACGACCAAACCCCCACCCAACCCAGAACATTGCCCCCTGTGCGGAAAAGCCAACCACTGTGCCATGGCGCTGGAACGCAGCAGCGGCCAAAAGCAGCCACCCTGCTGGTGCACGCAGGCCACCTTCAGCGCCGACCTGCTGGCCCAAATTCCTGCGCAAGCGAAAGGGCGGGCCTGCGTCTGCGCGGCGTGTGCTGAGGCGGCCACCCCATGCTGAAGTGGCTGGACCGATTTCCGCTGGGGTGGCTGGCTGTGCTGGCGGTGTGGATGCTGATCGCGCCCATCACGCCCGAGCCCCATGTGGTGGAGAAGATACGTCTGCTCAGTCAAGGTCAGCTCACGCGCCCGCTCGACATTTTTGACCTGCTCATGCATTGCACGCCTGCCGTTTTGCTGCTGATTCGGTTGGCACGACTCAAAAGAAAGCTTTAGAGAGCGCCCGGCACGGCCCCTCGCCCCCTGCCCCCTGGAGGTCGGTCGCTTGTTATGACTTGCGGTCTGGGTCGCTGGGTTGAACGTCGTCAGACAAATCGAAGTCAACCAAAGTGATGTTTTGGAAGCCTGTGGAAGCGTTGGCTTTCAATTCAGAGGAAAGGGTCACCGGGGCTTGGCTGCCGCTCGTGAAACCGCCTTGGTCAGCGTTGGCCTGCACTCGGCCTTTATCGTCTGACGAAGCGTACTCAGTCAAGTCAAAGTCAAGCAAATTGGCGTTTTGGAAGCCTGTGGAACCGTTGGCGTTCAGCGCCGAGGGAACGGTCACCGGGGCTTCGCTGCCGCTCGTGAAGCCGCCTGGATCAGCGTTGGCCTGCACTGCGCCCGCATCGGACAAATCGAGGTCCAATACCATCATGTGGGTGAACCCGAGTTCATCGGGTTCTACAGCCTGCGGAGCAAGCACCGGCGTTGGGCGACCTTGAACAGCGCCTGATTCTCCGTCAGGGTCCATCTCTTGCGTTTTCAGCTGTTGCACAATAGCTTGCAGTAACAACATGTCTCGGAAAGCCGCGAGGTCTAACGCGCCGCCAGGGGATTGGTGCGGGGGACGAAGCACATGCGCATTGATGCACTCCAGTGCGTCAGGGCCTGCCCAATGGGCGATGACGTCAGACAGTATGGCGGGGTAGTCTTCTAGCGACCGCCCTTCAGACTTAAAGCGCACAAACTCTGGGGCGATCACATGAAACAAGCGGTTGAAATCTTCACGGTAGCGTTGAAACTCTGGCTTCTTGCGCAGTGAGTGCAATAGGCCCAACAGGTCCAGAAAAACGTTGGGGTTGGGCACTTGACTGTCTTGAATCAACTTCTCCAAAACAATCACCGCTTGGTCCGTTTGCCCCAGAGCGACAAAAAACTCGGCTTGCTGGCGCACTTCGGCAGTCAACGCGGCGTCTAAGCGCTGCGACTCTGGGTTAATCAAATCAAGAGACGGGCCCACCGAATGCCCCTCCAGATCTTTCTCGCCTTGGTCTGTCTGTGTGAAGCGATGGAAGCGGGACACGCGCATCTCCACCTCATTGACATCGACGCCATAGGTTTTGGAGTCAAGCCACTGACTGGAAGGTCGAAAGGCGTTGTCCGGCTCAAGTCGCGGCCCAACCTTGGGTTTAACAAGGGGTACGGGTGCCGATGGCACGGAACGGCCCGCTCCAACCAAGGGGGGTGCGGTTGAGTCTGGCATGGCGGCGGACTCACTCCACCACTCTGCCTCTCGGACTTGGGCTTGCACACGCCGCTGACGCACCCACAACACCCCTATGGCGGCAATAGCGGCCAGAACGAGGCCTGCCAAAACCGCCACCAACCACGCCGGGAATCGCTCGGTCTCAGATTGTTTCAATCGCACTTTCAATTCTTGCAAAGTGGCATTATTTTGGGCGGCTGCTGTTTGCAAGGATTGAATGGTTCCCTGCATTTCCTGCAACTTTTGCTGATCGGGTGACACGTAGTCCAACGCAGCGTCCGGCTGCTCCTGGTCAAGCAGAGCGATACGGTCCGAGAACAACTCCGAATTGTCGAGCTGCAAACGGGACTGCCCCGACGGTGCTGCCGCCTTTTTAGAAGCCCGATCCGTGGCCTTCGCAATAGATTTCAGCGACTCGTTTGTCGAGACCGGTGGCTTGGCTCGACCGACCCGCCGAGGTTTAGCGGGGGGGGCATCCGTGACGAGAGACGAAGACACTGAACTTTCTGCAGCGGGGTTTAGACCTCCAGAAGAAGAAGAAGAAGAAGAGGAAGAAGAAGAAGCGTCCGAGGCACGGCCAATTTGTACGGGAGAGTTCAGATCAACGGCGGGAGGAAGGTCTGCCAGCAGAACGTAGCGCCGCTGCGCTTGTGTGTCGCAGCGCGCACGAAGGACCACTGTGACCACGGGCTCATTGATCAGCGATGACGATTTGACGCGCACCACAATGGACTGCGCCGCGCCAGCGGGCTCGACAGACACCCGCACCCGACTCGCCGCCTGGCGCACATCAGCGTGAAACACTTCCGCCTCGAAACACGATGCAGCAGCGTTGTCAGTTTGTTCAACTTGAACGGGAACGGTCACATCCAAAGCACGTCCGATGATCGCTGGACCACGCAGGTTTCCCAGCGTCAAGGCATTGCTTGCCAACGAAACACACAATAAAAGCGCTGCAGTCCCGATTGATTTGGCTCTGTATTTCAAGCTTGCCTTCCTGTTTTTTTGAATTCTCGCATACCACCACAGCCATGAAAGACCCCACACGTCAAGCCGATCTTGCCAAGCCGTCACACACCGCTGCGGAGCTTCAACCTAACTTTTGCCCTCTGTTGCTCTCCCTTCGCATTTAGCGCGTGACTCCTCTTATTTTTGAAACCAAGCACTCGCGACCACTATCATTGCGTTTTGGCCATTAACTCGAACGCAAGGACACCATGCCCACTTACCATATTGAAATGATCGAAGGTCGCACCATAGAGCAAAAGAAGAAGCTTGTGGAAGAAATCACGCGTGTCTCCGTGGAGGTTCTGGGTGGACAGCCGGAGTCAGTGGACATTTTGATCACTGACGTGAAGCGCGAAAACTGGGCCACCGGCGGCGTGCTTTGGACGGAACCTCGCCCTTAACTTAAGCTGTTGCCGGCGATTATCCCCATGTGCCAACTCCTTGGAATGAACAGCCGGCTCCCCGCCAGCTTGACCCTGAGCTTCACTGGTTTTTCTCAACGCGGAGGGTGCACTGACCACCACTCAGACGGGTGGGGCATTGCATTTTTTGAAAGCGAAGCGGTGACACCGAATCTGCCAGGCAAAGGGGTTCGGTATTTTGTCGATAAGGAGAGTGCAGCCACGTCTCCTATTGCCAAAATGCTGCGCAACTACCCCATCAAAAGCCACAACGTCATAGCCCACGTTCGCAAAGCCACGGTGGGCAACGTGAAGTTGGAAAACTGCCATCCGTTTGTGCGCGAGCTGTGGGGGCGTTATTGGGTGTTTGCCCACAACGGCGACCTGAAGGACTATGCGCCGCACTTGCATGGCGCGTTTCGCCCGGTGGGTGACACCGACAGCGAACAGGCTTTTTGCTGGATTTTGCAGGAACTGGCCAAGTCACATGCCGGCGTGCCATCGGTGGAAGAGCTCACCTGCACCTTGAATGAGCTGGCACCGCAGATTGCCAAATTTGGCACCTTCAACTTTCTGCTGAGCAACGGGCAGGCCTTGTGGGCTCACGCCTCCACCAAGCTGCATTACGTTTTGCGCCAACCACCGTTCACGCACATTCATTTGAAAGACGAAGATATCAGAGCGGATTTGGCGACACTCAACGGCCCCGAAGACCGGCTGGCTATTGTGGTCACTGAACCCTTGACCACCAACGAGCAGTGGACTGCCATGGTGCCGGGGCAACTGACCGTGTTTGTAGAAGGGTCTGTGGCCTCTTGCAACACCTCAACGGGCTTACTGGGCGCTAAGCGGTTAGCTTGAGCGCTTGCTCCAGCGCGTCGATGAACAGGGCCGCCACATCGAAGCCGGTTTGGTCAAATATTTCTTGAAAACAGGTCGGGCTGGTGACGTTGATTTCAGTCAGACTGTCGCCAATCACATCCAAGCCCACCAGTAACAGACCACGCGCATGCAAAATCGGACCCAGTGACTCGGCGATGAAACGATCGCGCTGCGTCAAGGGCTGGGCCACCCCAATGCCGCCCGCAGCCAGGTTGCCGCGAACCTCGCCACCTTGCGGAATACGCGCCAAACTGAAGGGTACAGGTTGGCCGCCAATCACCAACACGCGCTTGTCGCCCTGCTCAATGGCGGGCAGAAACTTCTGCACCATGATCGTCTCAGCACCCTCTTTGTTCAGGGTCTCGATGATGCTGCCCAGGTTCAGACCCTCCGCTTTCACGCGAAAAATACCCGTGCCACCCATACCGTCCAGCGGTTTGAGAATGATGTCCTGGTGCTCGGCATGAAATTGGCGCACATCCGCTGCAGATCGGGTCACCAGCGTAGGCCCAATGAACTCGGGAAACTCCAAAATGGCCAACTTCTCTGGGTGATCTCGGAGGGCGCGAGGTTTGTTGAATACACGGGCACCTTCACGCTCCGCCTGCTCTAGCAAATGGGTGGCGTAAAAATACTCGCTGTCAAAAGGCGGGTCTTTGCGCATCAGAATGGCATCGAATTCGTACAAATTTCGACGCTCAGTGCTTTCCACCGAATACCAACTTTCTTTGTCCCCCGTTAAGCGGATGGCGGTGACTTGCGCTTGCACTTTGGCACCTGACACCCAGGCCATCTGGCGCGGCTCACAGGCCAACACCTGGTGGCCACGGGCTTGCGCCTCGCGCATCATGGCGAAGGTGGTGTCCTTGTAGATTTTGAAGGTGGCCAGGGGGTCGGTGACAAATAAGATATTCATAGCAAGTTGGGGGATAGAAGGGGTCTAAATTTCGATTTTTGAGCCGAGCTCGACCACCGCATTGTTGGGTAACTTCAAAAAGTCAGCCGCACCGCTGGCGTTGTGGTGCATTTGCGCGAACAGCTTTTCACGCCAGCGCGCCATGCCCCGGCCAATGGAGGGCACGACAGTGTCACGCGAGAGGAAATAGCTGGTGGTCATGTCATCCAACTCACACCCTCGACCTTTGATGTGCTGCAGCGCCTTGGGCACATCGGGATCATTCTTGAACCCGTAATGAATCATGACCTGCCAACAATCGTGGCCCAGTGCTTCAATTTCTAGTCGCTTGTCCATCCCAATCCACGGCACCTCGTGGTTGCGCACAGTGACAAACAAATTATTGGCATGCAACACCTTGTTGTGCTTGAGGTTGTGCAACAGGGCGTTGGGCACAGTGCCGGTCTCGGCGGTCAGAAACACGGCGGTGCCCTCCACCCGCACCGGGGGGCTTACAAACACGGCGTCAAGAAAACTGGGCAAATCAATCGCGTCGGCCTTGAGCTTTTCATTTAACAAGCGTCGGCCCTCTTTCCACGTCATCATTAAGGTGAAGATGGCCCCGGCAATCATGAGGGGAAACCAACCGCCGTCAAACAGTTTGCGCATGTTGGAGGCAAAAAAGGCCAAATCGACGACAAAGAACAGCGCGGTGGCCCCAATGCAAAGCAGCAAGGGGTATTTCCAGTTGTACCGAATCACAAAAAAGGTCAGTACCGTGGTGATCAGCATGTCCAGCGTCACCGCAATGCCATAGGCCGAGGCCAAGTTGCTGGAGGAGCGAAACATCACCACCGCCAACACAATGGCCACAAACAGGCCCCAGTTGACGAAGGGCATGTAAATCTGGCCAGTGTCTTTAACGCTGGTGTGCAGGACTTGCAAGCGCGGCAGATACCCCAGCTGAATCACCTGTTTGGTCACGCTAAAGGCACCCGAGATCAGCGCCTGCGAGGCGATCACCGTGGCCATGGTGGCCAAGCCGACCAGCGGCACCAAGGCCCATTCAGGTGCCATCATGAAAAATGGGTTTTTGACAGCCTCTGGGTTTTCCAGCAGCAAGGCCCCTTGCCCAAAGTAGTTGAGTGTCAAGCACGGCATCACCACTGAAAACCACGCCAATCGAATGGGCTTCTTTCCAAAGTGGCCCATGTCGGCGTACAAGGCTTCTCCGCCGGTGACGCACAGCACCACCGCGCCCAAAATAATGAAAGTGATGCCCGGGTTGTGCCACATGAAGCCCAAGGCGTGGTGCGGGCTTAACGCCCAGAGAATGGTGGGGTGGTTTGCAATATGGACCACACCCAGGGTCGCAATGGTGAGAAACCAAACGACGGTGATGGGCCCAAAGAACTTGCCAATGTCCGCCGTGCCGCGCTTTTGAACGGCAAACAGACCAAACAAAATAACCAAGGTGAGAGGAATCACCGCGCTTTTGAACGTGGGCGATACCACTTCTAGACCTTCTACCGCAGAGAGCACCGAGATAGCGGGGGTGATGACTCCGTCGCCGTAAAACAAGCAAGCGCCAAAAATGCCCACCACCAACAAAACGCGTCTCAACTGCGGCTTGTCTTTGACCGACTGCGACGCCAGCGCCAGCATGGCGACCAAACCGCCCTCGCCATTGTTGTCGGCGCGCAGCACCAAGGTCACGTACTTGAGCGAGATGATGACCGTCAGGGTCCAAAAGAAGATGGACAAAATGCCATAAACGTTGTCCGACGTGAACGGCACATGGCCGGAGCCAAAGACCTCTTTGACCGCGTAGAGGACGCTGGTGCCGATGTCACCATAAACAACGCCGATGGCACCCAACGTGAGTGCGGAGAGAGACGATTTAGATGCTGCCACGAGTTGATCCCGCGCTCAATTGAGCGGGGTTCCATTCCATTTGGGAACGCCATTGTGCGCTTGTATGGGCGGCTGGGCCGGGTCATGACGGAACGTCACTGAAAATGTTGCAGCGCAACAACTGCGTCGCAGGGTCAAGGCCCCCATCAGCGCCTAGGCGTAAACCTCAGCATCGGGGTCGGTCGCTTCCAACTCATAACTGGCAGCCAACATGGCAAGCCGCCCGATGACGCCATACATGTAGAAACGATTCGGCGCACTGGCTCCAGGCGGGATGCCGGGCTGGGGCATATGCGCGCTTTGTTCAAAGGCCAAAGGAACAAAGCTGGCACCGGGCGCATTCAAGTTTTCGTCAATGCCGCGACCGGCGTGAACGCGGTAGAACCCCCCCACCACATACCGATCCATCATGTACACCACGGGTTCTGCGACTGCATCGTTGATGCGCTCTTTGGTCAACACCCCTTCTTGGATAAGGATGTCACGCGGCAAGGCCAACACATTGGCCCCTTTCGCCTTGGACTGAAGTCGTTCTGCCAACGCATCCATGTCTTTGCTGTCCCGCACCGTGACGACGCCCAGTGCACGATCGCCGTCGTCTGCCTTGATCACCACAAATGGTTTTTCCTTGATGCCGTATTCCTTGTATTTGCGGCGAATCTTGGCCAACAAAGCGTCAACTTGGGTACGGACTTGGTCCATGTCAGTGGACTCCAACAGACTGACACCCTCAGACTTTTCAAACATAGGGTTGATCAACCACGGATCGACGCCCAGCAACTTGCCCAGCCGCTTGGCCACCTCTTCATAACATTTAAAGTGTTTGCTCTTGCGACGTGTGGCCCACCCCGCATGCAGCGGCGGCAGCTGGTACTGCTCATACACCTCTTCCAGAATGCCGGGCACGCCCGCACTGAGGTCGTTGTTCAGCAAAATAGTGCAGGGGTCAAAATCTTTCAACCCCAAGCGGCGTTTGGTGCGAATGACCGGCTCCAGCGTCACTTTTTCGCCGGTGGGCAACTCCAACGTGGTGGTTTTTTTGATCGCGGGGTCGATAGAGCCCACCCGCACGTTCAAGCCAGCCATGTGAAAAATACGCCGCAATTGCGCCACGTTGGCGAGGTAAGAGGTGCTGCTGGGCTGGTTTTCGGGAATCAGCAACAGATTTCGCGCTTCGGGGCAAATCTTCTCGATCGAGGCCATCGCCGCTTGAACGGCCAGCGGCAACATCTCGGGCGTCAGGTTTTGCCAGCAACCGGGAAATAAATTGGTGTCCACGGGGGCCAGCTTGAAGCCGGCATTGCGAACATCGACTGAACTGTAAAACGGCGGCGTGTGCTCCATCCACTCCAGCCGAAACCACCGCTCGATGGCGGGGGTGGAGTCCAGCACCCGCTGCTCCAGTTCATTGATAGGGCCGTTGAGTGCGGTGACGAGATGTGGAACCATGCAGCCCTCTTTTTTTGCAAAAAATTAACAATCAAAATGCCAAGGTGTGGCTGGCGTCGCGCCCCGTTCAGGGCAACACCGGCAATGGCCACGCCATCCAGCTAAGAGACTTGCGCTCACCGCAAGTTCAACAAAAAACACAGGCCTGAATCGCAGTGGATTGTGCGCCCTCAGGTGCGAACCTCGCCTTGCCCCAGCACCACGTACTTGAGCGAGGTCAGTCCCTCGATGCCCACCGGGCCACGGGCATGGAATTTGTCAGTGCTGATGCCAATTTCGGCACCCAAGCCGAACTCGAACCCATCTGCAAACCGAGTGCTGGTGTTCACCATCACGCTGGCCGAATCCACCTCACGCAAAAACTGCTGCGCATGCAGGTGGTCGCGCGTGACGATGGCGTCGGTGTGGTGGCTGGAGTAGCGGTTGATATGCGCAATGGCATCGTCCACGCCGGTCACCACTTTGATGCTGATGATGGGGGCCAGGTATTCCTCCGACCAGTCTGACTCCACCGCATCCCTGATCAAGCGGCTCGCAGCGCCTGCTGCACCTTGCGCGGTGTGCACGGACGCCACGACAGGATTGCCTCGCAAAATTTGAGCCGCTAAAGCGTCACAACGCATTTCTACCCCTTTGGCGGCAAACAAAGCGCCGACGCGGGGCAAAAAGGCCTGCGCCTCAGATTGGGCCACCAGCAAGCTCTCAGTGGCGTTGCAGGGGCTGTATTTCTGAGTTTTGGCGTTATCCACCAGCGCCAAAGCCATGTCCAAATCACACCCTTCATCGACATACATGTGGCAATTGCCATCCAAGTGTTTGATGACGGGCACTTTGGCATCGCGGCTGATGCGCTCGATCAGGCCTTTGCCACCCCGGGGAATGATCACATCCACGTACTGCGGCATCGTGATGAGTTGCCCGACCACCTCGCGATCGGTGGTCTGCACCAGTTGCACCGCGTGCTCTGGCAAACCGCTTTCGATCAGCGCCCATTGCACCAACTTCGCCAACGCCTTGTTGGACTCAATGGCTTCTGAGCCGCCGCGCAGAATGCAGGCGTTACCGCTCTTGATGGAGAGGCTCGCGGCCTCAATCGTCACATTGGGGCGACTCTCGAAAATCATGCCAAACACGCCAATGGGCACCCGCATCTGCCCCACACGAATCCCGCTGGGTTGTTGCTTCATGCCAATGATTTCGCCAATCACGTCGGCCATGGCGGCCAATTGCTCGCAGCCTTGGGCACAAGTTTCGATGACTTGAGGGGTGAGCTTGAGGCGGTCCACCATGGGTGCGGCCAAACCAGCGGCCTGGGCGCGCTCAATGTCTTTGGCGTTGTCCACCTGCAAGGCGGCGGTGTTCTCGCGCAGCAAAGTAGCCAGTTGGCGAAGTGCTCTGTTTTTAGTAGCTGCTTGCGCTTTCGCCATAAGGGCTGAAGCCACTTTTGCCTGCAAACCCAAGGTCTGGGTGTAATCCGTGATGTTAAGGGTGTCCATGATTTATTCTCGCATGATCAAACCGGGCGACAGCCACCTTATGAAGGCGAGCGCGTGCCAGGGGGTGACACCCCGCACTGCGCGCACAGCAGCATGGCCAAGCGCTGTAAAGCCTGCCAGTTGTCGGTGGGCCAGTCGGGTTGTTTCAGGCCTTTGACAATGCCGTCCACCACGTGCGCCGCTTGCAACAATTGGGCCAGCGCATGGCCACTCAAACGGGGCAGTACGCGCTCAAACAACCGCTCTTTGGCCCCCCACACGCGCTGCTCGCGCAAGGCCATCGGCATGGGGCGGCCCTGATTGAGGGCGTCTTTCACGCGCTTGAGGGCGCGAATGTCTTCGCTCAAGGCGTAGTGCACCAACACTTCTGCCTCCCCTTCGGCCTGCAAGCCGTCCAACATGCGCTGCACACGCACCATGTGCCCGGCCAGCACCGCCTCCGACAGCTTGAACACGTCGTAGCGTGCCACGTTGAGCACCGCGCTTTCAATGTGTTCCAAGCTCAACTCGCCTTGCGGGTACAGCAAGGCGAGTTTTTGAATTTCTTGGTGTGCGGCCAACAGGTTGCCCTCCACCCGGTCGGCAAAAAACTGCAAGGTGCGCTGCCCTTCCTCGCCCCCCACCACACGCTGATGTTGGGCCGACAGCCGCTGCGCAATCCACGCAGGCAAGGCGTTGCGGTCCACGGGCTCGACCTGCAGCGTGACACCAAAACTCTCCAACGCGCCAAACCAGGCGCCGGTTTTGGTCGCTTTGTCCAGCCGTGGCAGCATCACCAGCGTCAGCGTGGAATCGTTGTCGCGCGACTGGTGGGCCAAGTGCTGCAAGGCCACGCTTCCTTCTTTGCCGGGTTTGCCAGAAGGAATGCGCAACTCCACGATTTGTTTGTCGGCAAACAGGCTCAACGAGCCGCCTGCCGCCAACACCTCACTCCAATCAAAGTGGGCGCCGGCCACCGTGTGCGAGGTGCGCTCGGTGAAACCCTGCGACCGGGCCACGGCACGGATCGTGTCCAGCGCCTCTTGAATCAGCAGCGGCTCATCCCCATGCAGGGTGTACAGGCTTTTGAGCCCTTTCTGCAGGTGGGTGCCGAGCTGGTTAGGGCTGAGCTGCATATTTCACCGCCGCCAGACGGCGCAGCAGCTGCTGAACCAAATCGTTCTGCATGTCTCGGTAGAGCAAGGCCTCCTCCGCTTCTTTGGCCAAAGAGGCGGATTCATTGAAGCTGAGGTCACGTCGTTGCAAAATTTCAGTGTCGGGCACCAACTCCTCGCCGGCGGGCGTGCGCACCCGAAACCGCACCCGAATGCGCAACTGGAACTCGCGCACCTGACCCGAACTGTTGATGCCAACGACGGTTTTCTCACGTGCCTCTTGCAGAATCTCGACCACCACGTCGGCGTTCTTCGGGGGTTCGCTCAACGGCAACACCCTGACGGCGCTTCCAAATGAGCGACGCAGCGCAATCACCAACGGGCCGCCGGGATGGGGTTGAACCGCGATCGTCTGAAAGGGGAAGGTTTGAGCCCCGCGCAGTTTGAACCCACAACCGGGCAAAGCCAGCGAAGCCAGGCCAGCGCCACCTAATAAAGTCAATGCAAAGCGGCGTTTCATGCGAACGCTCACACCACCAGGTTGACCAAGCGCCCCGGCACCACAATCACTTTTTTGGGCTTGGCCCCCCCAGCAATTTTTTGGTAGGCCTCACTGTCCATCGCCATGCGTTCGATGTCGTCCTTGGACGCACTCGCGGGCACCACAATCGCCCCCCGAAGCTTGCCGTTGACTTGCACCATGAGTTCAATCTCGTCTTGCACCAAGGCGATCGGATCAACGGTGGGCCAGGGCGCATCCAGCAGACTACCCAAGGTCCCGGCGTAGCCCAACGCCACCCACAGCGTGTGGGTGATGTGCGGCGTCGCGGGGTACAGGCAGCGCAGCAATAGGCCAAAGCCTTCAATCATGGCCACTTGAGCACCCTCGGACTCCATGGCTTTGAAGTCTTCCAGCGCGTTGATCATCTTCATAGCGCCCGACACCACGGTGTTGTATTGCATGCGCTGGTAGTCATAGTCCACCTGCTTCAGCACCGTGTGCATCTCCAGCCGCAAGGCCTTCGCCTCTTTGCTGAATTGAACGTCTTTTAGGGCGCTAGCCCCCGTCACGCTTGCGCCTGCAGCTCCAAAATCAATAGCACTCAACTTGACCCCATAAGCCCAGACGCGGCGCAAGAAGCGGTAAGACCCTTCCACCGAGGCGTCGTTCCACTCCAGCGTGGCCTCCGGTGGGGCGGTGAACATGGTGTAGAGCCGCGCCGTGTCGGCACCGTACTTCTCAATCAAGTCTTGCGGGTCCACCCCATTGTTTTTGCTCTTGCTCATGGTGCCGACGCCTTCGTAGGTGATCAGCGTGCCGGCGGGCAAATCACCTTTGGCTTCTTTCAGCTTGGCCACGGTGACTTTGCCAGTCGCGTCCACCACATCTTCCACCTCATGCGGCCAGAAATACGCCACACCGCCCTTGTCGGTCTTGCGCGAGTAAATGTGGTTCAGCACCATGCCTTGCGTGAGCAGCTTGGTAAACGGTTCGTCAATCTTGACCAGCCCCAAGTCGCGCATGACCTTGGTCCAGAACCGGGCATACAGCAGGTGCAGGATGGCGTGCTCGATGCCGCCAATGTACTGGTCCATGCCACTGCCGCCCGTGGCCTTCTCTTGGTCGCGCATCCAGTAATCGGTGCCGCCATCGACCATGTGCTCGGTGTCTTTGGGGTCGCAGTAGCGCATGAAATACCACGAACTGTCGACAAAGGTGTCCATGGTGTCGGTTTCGCGCCGGGCGGCTGCGCCGCACACCGGGCACACCACACCGGCGTGAAAGCCTTTGTGCTTGATCAACGGGTTGCCGGAGCCATCGGGCACGCAGTCTTGCGGCAACACCACGGGCAGGTCTTTTTCGGGCACCGGCACCGCGCCGTGCTCGGGGCAGTGAATGATGGGGATCGGCGTGCCCCAATAGCGCTGGCGACTCACGCCCCAGTCGCGCAGACGCCAAGTGGTCTTCTTCTCGCCCAGTCCTTGGGCTTCCAAGGCGTGACTAATAGCCGCCACCGCATTGGAGAAGCTCAGGCCGCTGAAATTGTCTGAATTGATGGTGACGCCGCGCTGCTTGTCGCCGTACCAGTCTTGCCATTGGTCGTAGTCAAACGTGAGGCCGTCAATCAAAACGACTTCAAGCATGTCAATGCCGTATTTTTTGGCAAACGCGAAGTCGCGCTCGTCGTGGGCGGGGACGCCCATGACCGCGCCATCGCCATAGCCCATCAGCACGTAGTTGCCAACCCACACTTCAATCGCGCGGCCATTGAGCGGGTGCGTGACGAACAAGCCGGTCGGCATGCCCTCTTTTTCACGCACCGCCAACTCCGCCTCGGTGGTGCCGCCTTTTTTGCACTCTTCAATGAAAGCCGCCAGCGTGGGGTTGCGTTGCGCGGCCTGCGTGGCCAAGGGGTGTTCGGGCGCCACAGCGCAGAAGGTGACACCCATGATGGTGTCTGCGCGTGTCGTGAAGACATACATGCGGCCATCGCCAATCAACTGGTCTGCCTCGTCTTTGATGTCGTGGGTAAAAGCAAAGCGCACGCCTTCGCTCTTGCCAATCCAGTTTTCCTGCATGAGCTTGACACGCTCGGGCCAGCCAGGCAGCCCGGTTTTGACGTGGTCCAGCAGCTCTTCGGCGTAGTCGGTGATCTTGAGGTAGTAGCCTGGAATCTCCCGCTTCTCCACCGGGGCACCCGTGCGCCAGCCCTTGCCATCAATGACTTGCTCGTTGGCCAGCACGGTTTGGTCGACCGGGTCCCAGTTCACCACTTGCGTCTTGCGGTAGGCAATGCCCTTGTCCAGCATTTTCAGGAACAGCCATTGGTTCCATTTGTAATAGCTCGGGTCGCAGGTGGCGATTTCTCGACTCCAGTCCACCGCCAGCCCCATGGCCTGCATCTGCTTGCGCATGTAGGCAATGTTGTCGTACGTCCATTGCGCCGGTGGCACGCCATTTTTGAGCGCTGCGTTTTCAGCCGGCAGACCAAACGCATCCCAGCCCATGGGCATCAGCACGTTGAAGCCCTTCATGCGCAACTGACGCGTGAGCATGTCGTTGATGGTGTAGTTGCGCACATGGCCCATGTGCAGCTTGCCGCTGGGGTAAGGCAGCATGGAGCAAGCGTAAAACTTGGGTTTGGACGTGTCCTCGGTCACGCGGTAAGCGTCCGTGGCGATCCAATGACTGTGCGCCGATTGCTCGACGTCGAGGTGGTTGTATTTATCTTGCATAGGGTTCACTCCAGCGGTCGTTGGACCGCCATCGAGCGATTTTAGGGTTTAGCCACCGTCGCGATGGACGGCGTGGGTTCAGCAACAAAGCCAATGCGGTTCAGCCCCGCTTTTTGCGCGGTGCCCATGATTTCGACGATGCGCCCGTAGGGCACCGCCGCATCGGCCCGAAGCTGCACTTCGGTGTCCGGGTTGACTTGAGCGGTTTGGGTTAAACGGCTACTCAGCGCCTCAAGCGCCACCGGCAGGTCATTCAAGAACACCTGCCCTGTCACGTCCACCACCAAGGTGACGGCGGCCGGTGCGGCTGCGGCTGAGGGGACGTCGGCCTTGGGCAAATCCAGTTTGATGGTGCTGGTGAGCAGCGGCGCGGTGATGATGAAAATCACCAGCAACACCAGCATGACGTCGATCAACGGCGTCATGTTGATCTCACTCATCGGCTGCGGACCCGGTATGCGTTCAAGGCGACCAAATGACATACAAACCCAAACCTCCACTCAACGGGACAACAGGGACTGGCTCACCGCCAGTTCGCGCAAATCACGCGCAAACCCTTCCAACTCAGCTTCAATCCGACCGATGGAGCGTCCCAGCACGTTGTAGGCCAATACCGCAGGGATCGCGACCGCCAAACCGCCGGCCGTCATGATGAGCGCCTCTCCTACGGGGCCAGAAATTTGGCCAATCGACACCTGACCTTCTTGGGAGATACCGATCAAGGCATGGTAGATGCCCCACACGGTGCCCAACAAACCCACAAAAGGCGCGGTGGAGCCAACCGTGGCCAGCAACACTTGGCCGTACTGCAACTTGGCCAGCGACCCATGAAGCGCATCACGCAGCACACGGGTGAGTTGTTGCGCCCGGTCGCCCGCTGCAGCCAGCGTGCCCGGCGACTCCACTTGGGTGGCCAACACCATCGGCGTGAGCAACGCCTCCCGATCAAACGCTTGGAATTGCTGCAGGGCCACCTCAACCGACGCGGACTGCCAAAACGCCGCCACACAGCGCAACACATCGTGACTGGCACGGCGCAGCAGCCAAGACTTCCACAAAATCACCACCCAACTGCCGACCGACATCGCTGACAACAACAGCACCACCGCTGTGCTGACGGCATCGCCTTGCAACAGCACCTGGGCCAGGTTCATTTCAGGTTAAGGACATCAAACATGTCATACAAACCCGTTTTCTGAAGGCTCAAAAAACGGGCCGCACGCAAGCTACCCTGGGCGTAAGTGGCACGACTGGAGGATTTATGGGTGATCTCAATGCGCTCCCCCGTGCCCGCAAACAGCACCGTGTGGTCCCCCACAATGTCGCCGCCCCGAATGGTGGCAAAGCCAATGGAGGACGGGTCGCGCTCACCGGTCACCCCCTCGCGGGCGTACACGGCACAGTCCTTCAAATCACGGCCAAGGGCGTTGGCAATCACCTCACCCATTTTCAAGGCGGTGCCAGACGGCGCATCCACCTTGTGACGGTGGTGGGCCTCAATGATCTCAATGTCGTAGCCAGTGGACAAGGCTTTGGCCGCCATCTCCAACAACTTGAGCGTGACGTTGACACCGACACTCATGTTGGGCGCCATGACAATGGCAATGTCTTTGGCCGCCGCAGCAATCTCCGCCTTTTGCGCATCGCTGAACCCGGTGGTGCCAATGACCACGTTCACACCCAACGCACGGCACACCCGCAGATGCGCCAAGGTTCCCTCGGGGCGGGTGAAGTCAATGAGCGTATCGGCGTTGGCAAGGCCCGCTGACAGGTCCGCGGTGATGGCCACGCCACTCTGCGGCCCCAGAAAGCCGGTTGCGTCAGCGCCCAGCGCCGGGCTGCTCGGCACATCCAATGCCCCGGTTAATACACAATCGTCAGAGGCTCGGACGGCCTCAATCAGCATCTGGCCCATGCGGCCCGATGCGCCCGCAATGGCAATTCTGTGGGTCATAAATGAAACGGTAAAGGGCAAATCCGGCTTAGCGACTTGCGGGTTCCAGAGGCGGATAACTGGTGGGCAAGGGAGCGAGAGTTGGGGTGCCTGCCCCCTTGGCAGGTGTTGGCAGCTGCTTTAACTGCTCTTCCGTGAGCTCTAGCACGGGC
>JAGODZ010000167.1 GCA_017997975.1 Rhodoferax sp. | reverse complement strand
AACGTGGTGATCGCAATCCACAGGGTCCAGCATTGGTGCTACTCAACGTGATTGAGCGCAATCCGCAAGCGGTGATCGACGCATTGGCGAGATAACGCCGCCATCTAAGCCGAATCCAGTGGCTGGCAATCCCTCCGAGGGAATATAAAGGACACCCACTTAGGGTCAGCATTGAAATCCGCCATTGGCGCATAAAATGCGCAGATGGAATTCATCGAAACCCCGACGTTTACCCGTCTGCTCACTGCGTTGCTAAACGATGACGAGTACCGGGAGCTTCAGAACGTACTTGTTGAAAACCCTGCGCGGGGCGACGTGATTCCAGGCGGTGGAGGGATACGCAAACTTCGCCATGCTCTGCCGGGTGGCGGCAAGAGTGGCGGTGTGCGGACGATCTATTACTGGATCAGGGATGACGAGCAGATTTACATGCTGCTGATTTACCCAAAGTCGAAAAAAGACAACCTCACCGACCGAGAAACTGCGCTGCTGCGCGAATTTGTGAAGGACTTGTGATCATGGAAAAAGAACTGTTTGACGACTTGGTGCAAAGCCTCAAAGAGGCCAAGGCTATCGCTCACGGCGAGATGCCCGCTGCAAGGCGCACCCATATCGCCGCACCTGACGTGAAAGCAGTGCGTGAACAGATTGGGTTATCGCAAAGCGAATTTGCGTGCCTGATGCAGGTCAGCATCAAGACACTTCAAAACTGGGAGCAGCGCCGACGCAACCCAACTGGCCCGGCTGCTGCTTTGCTCAAAATAGTGACCACAGCGCCAGACGTTGCGCTCAAGGCGTTGCACGCCTGACTGAGCGGTGGTGGTGGTGGTAGGTTGGGTTTGCATTAAAAGGACACCCACTTTAGTTGTCTAAAAACACCCGGCACAAGTCCTACTCAAAGGAAGTGTGGCGTGGCACCAAAAACAGCAGCGAGTTACTAGAAGTAGCCCATGGGCTACAATTAATCTATGTATGAGCTGCGCCACGACACCACCCCAGAAGGGCAAGACCTGTTTGCCCAGTGGCTGAGCAAATTAAGAGACCGCCACGCCCAAGCGCGTATTGCTGCCCGCCTGTTGAGACTGCAAAACGGCAACTTTGGCGAGTGTCGTTTTGTCGGTGGCGGCGTATGGGAGCAGAAAATTGACTGGGGGCCTGGCTACCGTGTTTATTACGCTGTTGAAGGCAAGCACGTCGTCTTGTTGTGTGACGGTGGCGACAAGCGCACCCAAGACGCAGACATTGAACGGGCTATTGCCCGTTGGAACGAGTGGCAGCAAAGGAGTAAAAAATGAGCCAAATGAGCACAAATACACCACACGACAACTGGCTTTTTGAGCAGCTCCAAGATGCCCAGTTTGCCGCTGAATTCCTCAACGCAGCCAGCGAAGACGATGACCCCAAAACCTACCTGACTGCGCTCAGAAAAGTGGTGGATGCGCGAGGGGGTATGGCCACTGTTGCCGACAAGGCCGAGTTATCACGCGAGACGCTGTACCGCACGCTATCGGTGCGAGGCAACCCCACCATTAAGACACTCACCGCAGTGCTGAAAGCCACGGGTTTGAAGTTTGGCGTAACAGCCTAGCCGCATCAACGGGAAAGGGCCAAAAAAACAAAAGCCAAACAAAAGGACACCCACTTTGTTTGGGATGGTGGCGATGGTGAAATGATGCTGCAGCTTGGAAATCGTCGCACCTGGTGCTACCATTCTTCAGGGACAAAGGTGATGCCCTGAAGCAGCGCGTATTCAAGACGGTGTGGTTTTCGAAGGCTGCCCGCAAGGCTCATATCGCAGACGCCGAACTGGATTAACTAAAGGACACCCACTTAGTTTGTCTCAAATTTGATAACACCTCCCGTAGATCCCCCAAGGGCCAGCTGCCTTTTCTCACATCAATCAGAAATTTAATGAGCCCCATCAACAACCCCGGAGACATCGGGTGCATGGATTTTTAAGTTTACTGGTCAAATCACCCTCTAGCCCTTGATGCACCTGCGCAAGCAGCTATCATTTTTGATATCGCTTAGATATTTCCAAAGGAGCAACATGCCCAACATCACCATCGACAACCAAGACTACGACCTCGACTCCCTCAGCGACGAGGCCAAAGCCCAACTCGCCAGCCTGCAATTCGTAGACTCTGAGCTACAGCGCCTGACCGCCCAGACCGCCATCCTGCAAACCGCCCGCATGGCCTACGCCAACGCCCTCAAAGCGGCTCTACCCTCCCCCTTTGCGGGCGACACGCTGAAGTTCAACTAAGTTGTGAAGCAAAAGGGGTAGGTACTGAATGCCTTTATCGGTCGTATAGATCAACTATACAATCACACCATGATTAAAACGTTTCGGCATAAAGGACTTGAAGCGTTCTATCGCAAAGGAAGTCGTGCCGGAATAAACCCCCAGCACGCCAGTCGATTGCAGGCCCAGTTATCTGCACTTGACGTAGCCAAGTCAGCAGACGACATGGCGTTCCCCGGTTGGCGCTTGCACCCGTTGGGGCATGACTTGGCAGGTTATTGGGCCGTTACCGTGAATGGTAATTGGCGAATGATTTTTAGATTTGAAGGTGAGGACGCTGAACTGGTGGACTACCTTGACTATCATTAGGAGTACGCAATGAGTCGAATGCACAATCCAGCACACCCTGGTGAAGTTCTGAAAGAAGGCTGGCCAGAGGGTCTGACGGTCACTGCGGCTGCAGTACAGCTTTGCGTTACCCGTGCAACCTTGTCGCGCATCCTGAATGGTCATGCCGGAATCACTGCGGATATGGCATTAAGGTTGCAAGCATGGATGGGTATCAATGCTGAAATGTGGCTGCGACTTCAAGCGGCCCACGACTTGTGGGATGCAGAGCTTAAGCCTCGTCCCACTATCGCCAGACTCAAACTTGCCGCCTGACTGCTCAGACCGCCGTGCTGCAGGCCAAAAGGACACTCACTTTAGTTGCCTAAATAAGCAGCACACCAAAAGAACAAAAGGACACCCACTTTGTTTGGGATGGTGGCGATGGTGAAATGATGCTGCAGCTTGGAAATCGTCGCACCTGGTGCTACCATTCTTCATGGACAAAGGTGATGCCCTGAAGCAGCGCGTATTCAAGACGGTGTGGTTTTCGAAGGCTGCCCGCAAGGCTCATATCGCAGACGCCGAACTGTGCGAAGCGATTCGTCAGGTGATGCAAGGCCAGGCAGATGATCTGGGTGGTGGCGTTTTCAAGAAGCGCTTGCATGGCAACTTGTACCGCTCAATCATCCTTGCTCAAACCGAGCGCTACTGGGTGTATGAGTATCTGTTTGCCAAACAGGACAGGGCGAATATCGAAGATGACGAGCTGGTGAGCTTTCGCGCACTCGCCAAGGCATATGCAGGAATGACCCCGCAACAGATTGAGCAGTTATTGCGCGAGAAGGACTGGATGGAGATTTGCCATGACTAAGATGAAATTCAAAAGTGATGCCTTCGAGGCGATTCACGCGTCGGCCAGATCGCTTTACAAGGTGGGTGCCATCGACAAGGCGACGCTGCGCAATTTTGATGATGCGTGCCTGGTCGTGCTCGCAGAGATCAAGCCGGAGCAGATCAGGCAAATTCGTGAGTACAACCATGTCAGCCAACCCGTTTTTGCACGCTATCTGAACACCAGCGAATCGACCATTCAGAAATGGGAGAGTGGCGCAAAACGCCCGAGTGGCATGGCGCTCAAGCTACTGTCGATTGTGCAGAAACACGGCCTCCAGATGCTCGCCTGAATTGGCTAAACTCGCCGCCATCGCAGCCGAATCCATCGGCTGGCAATCCCTCGGCGACAGCGCTTACCTGCATGTGTGCAATCTTGATGAGAACGTGATCGCCGTCGTAGCAACAAAAGGACACCCACTTTGTTTTTGCCGGATGTGGCGCTGGCGGGGATGAATGTGCTGTGGGTGGGGGGTAGCCAGCTGATTATCTTTGGCGCTGGCATTCTTATTCCCATATGGGCATAATGCGCAGATGCCAACCTCAACCAAGCCGCTTCGCTGGGGCGGTTTACGTGGTGCACTGTTTCCAGAAGAAATCCACGCAGGGCATTGCCACACCCAAACCGGATGTGGAGTTGATCAAGTCACGCTTGAAGGCCATTGAGGCCAGTCTAGGAGTTCAGAAATGATCGAGATCGAAGAAGGAAGCGGCAACGTGTATGCCGATTTGCAGATGCCGGATGCAGATGCAATGTATGTCAAGGCACGACTGGCCAGCAAGATTGGCGACATCATTCGTCACCGCCATTTAACGCAACAGCAGGCCGCCGAGATTCTGGGCATCACTCAGCCAAAACTTTCCGGGCTGCTGCGCGGCCAGTTCCATGGCATCAGCGAAGCCAAGATGATTGAATGCCTGAACCGCCTCGGCCGAGATGTGGAAATCGTCGTGCGTAAGGCGCCACGCAGCCATCCACATGGGCAAACGCAGGTCGTGTTTGCTTGATTGATCACCGTGGTGGGTGTGGCGGAGGCGGGGATGAATGCGTTGTGCGTGGTCAATTTTTTGCACAAATAAATTTGCATAAACGTGATTGATGTACTAACTTTTCAGACATCCCTACAAAACAAAAGGACACCCACTTTGTTTGGGTAGCGATCACTAGCAGCCTGTCGGGCTTAGGTCGTTGAAAGCGAAAATCGGCCCCAGCGCCGACTAGTTTTTGACGATTTCGCAGCCCAATATCTGGATATTGGGTAAGAAAGCGGCGTTCTCGCAGAGCGGCGAAGCCAAAAATAGCCCGCTGCGGTCGATTTGCAGCCGACGATTCCTAAGTCCGACAGGCTGCTAGCATTTGTCGATCATTAGAAAAATGCCCTCGTTGATTAAATCCATACTGACTGCGGTTAGTTGCCTTGATCTCATCAAATACTGTAACTACAATAAGTGCTATGCAAATCGAGTTTGATTTCGATAAGCGAAATAGGACGCTCTCAGAGCGGGGATTGGACTTCGCTCATGCTGGAGAGGTGTTTGCCGGGGTGAACGTGACAGCGGAAGATGCCCGGTTTGATTACGGCGAGCCACGATTGACCACCGTCGGCGTGTGAGAGGGCAGGATGGTGATCTTGGTCTGGACACCGCGCGGCGAGGTTCGCCGCATCATAAGCATGAGGAAAGCCAATGAACGCGAAATTGCAAAATTTGCCCAAACCATGGATTGATCCAGACGACGCGCCGGAATTGACAGACGATTTTTTCGAGCAGGGTGAATGGAAAATCGGCGAACAGTCGTTATCGGCACAAGAAGGCACTGTCGTGCTCCGTAGGGCTCTTTCCAGTGGCCGGCCCAAGGCGGAAACCACCAAACTGTCCCTGACGGTCCGCTACGACGCTGACATCGTCGAGGCCTTCAAGGCAACCGGCAAAGGCTGGCAGACACGGATGAACGCCGCCTTGCGCGACTGGCTCAAGACGCATTCGCGGGCGTAGTCTCGACATTGCGCCAGCAACGCTGTTTGACCGTTCTGTCGCTAACGCTGACGCATGAACAAGGGTCAACGCAATGCCATAAATCTCAATTTGAGATAAAATAACGGCCATGCGAATCATAAGCAACAGTGCCTTGCGAGCCTTCATCACCAGCTATCCGCAGGCCGAGGCTCCTTTGCAGGGCTGGCGCAGGGTGATCGAGAAAAACAGGTTTGCCCATTGGGCTGAGCTGAAAGCTGCTTTCAACGCAGTGGACAAAGTAGGTGAGTTGGTCGTCTTTGATATTGGCGGCAACAAATACCGCTTGATCGCCTACATCCGGTTTGAGGCGCAGATTGTTTACATCAAAGCGGTACTAACCCACCAAGATTACGACAAAGGAGCTTGGAAGCCATGAATGCACACATTGACGTAGAGCACTTGCTGCCGGTTTGGGAGCAGTTTCGCGCAGCCACCGATATCGCCCCGATTCGTGATGATGCCCACTGCACTCGAATGGTGGAAATGCTCAACGCGCTGCTTGACGCAACACACGGTGATGAAAACCACCCTGCTATAGGGCTGGTCGATATCGTGGGCGGCCTGATTGAGCATTACGAGGCTGAGCAGCATCCCTTGCCCGAGACGACTGGCGTACAAGCGCTGAAGTTTTTGTTGGAACAGCACGGCCTAAAGCAAAGCGACTTGCCAGAGATTGGCAGCCAAGGGGTTGTATCCGAAATCCTCACCGGCAAGCGCGAACTCAACATCCGTCAGGTGCGCGCCTTGGGCGAGCGCTTTGGTGTTTCGCCGGCAAGCTTTGTTTGAGTGGCCACCACTAAAAAGGACACCCACTTTAGCTGCCGTCCATATGGGGTGCCCAACCCCAAGACGCTCAAGCCTTATGTGTCAATCTTCTGCAGTTGGAATACGGCAAGAAAAGCAGCGGGTTTGCCTGAGGTGAGGATGCATGACCTAAGGCACAGCATGGCCAGCAACATGGTGAACTCGGGACGCTCAATCGACGAGGTGGCCAAGGTGCTGGGGTACACCCAGCTCAAAACCCAGCCACCTCAGCCAAGAGTCGCTACTGGCGGCGGTAGATGCAGCAGCCCATGCCACGGGGACCAACTGGAGTGCAGTGCAGGCGGATCAATCAATGCAAATTTGATAGCGCCTTGCGCAATTCGCACTGAGGCTAGAGCTCTTTTTTTGTCATAAAACGACGCCCATCTAGTTGACGTCGAACATGCAAAACTCCGCTTCTAGCGTATATCTTTTAGATGGTATTTGTCGAGCTTCCCATCTTTATCTGTTGCGCAACCGAGTTGTTTTCAGATGATGATCTGGCTGAGCTGCAGGGCATGTTGCTTGAAAAGCCGAATGCAGGCGACCTCATTCCGGGCGGACGCGGGTTGCGCAAATTGCGGGTGCCATTGCCAGGCCGCGGAAAGCGGGGTGGTGCGCGTGTGATTGACTACCATTGGGTGAGCAAAGCGCAGTGCTATTTGATCTACGCCTACGCTAAGAACGTGGCCGCTAATCTGACCCAAGAGCAACTGCACCGACTGGCGGATGTAATCGATGTAGAGGTGAAAAATGGATGAGAAAAATTTCGACGAATTACTCAGAAGCGTGGGCGATATGGGCCGTCACATGCGCGGTGAGGTCGTCACTGGCGCGCGCAGACATGACTTTCCTGAACCGGACGTGAAGGCCATCCGCGAGGGCACGGGCCTGAGTCAGACGCGCTTCGCCTACCTGATTGGTGTCAGACCCAAAACGCTGCAAAACTGGGAGCAGCACCGCGTGCGTCCAGCCGGTCCGGCTCGCGCTCTGTTGAAGATCGTTCAGGCTAACCCCAGTGCGCTGGCTGCTCTGCACAGTTGATAGGGTTAACGTGAAAGACACCACACAGAGTCCGCACGTATCTCTGGATACAAAGGACACCAAAAGGACACCCACTCCAATTGTTGCTGCTGTACCGTCAGGGCTGGGACAAGCAGCGCATCATTGACCTGTTTTTTGTGATCGACTGGATGATGAAACTGCCAGAAGCACTCAAGAAGCAACTATGGGAAAATCTGAGCAACTTGGAGCAGGAGAAGAAAATGGCT
>JAGODZ010000166.1 GCA_017997975.1 Rhodoferax sp. | reverse complement strand
ATGTGGATGTGTCAAGTCTGCCGGTGATCAGCATCAATGGCCTGCCCCCCTTGGCCCCGACGCCACCCCCCCACGCTACCACAACGCCCCTCAAAACAACACGGCACCCATCAACACCGCGGGCAACGCTTCGGCGGCTTCCCACGATATATTTGCCAGCCTTGAAAAGCTCGCCGCGCTGCAAAGCCGGGGCATTGTGACGTCATTACCACCATGATCTACACCCATGTGCTGAAGGTGGCGGCGGGCGGAACGGCCTCGCCATTGGATTCACTTTTTGTCAATTCAATGACCGGTATGGAGCAACTTCGCGAACGGCTGGAATTGCCAATCAGCGTGATGCGCCGTCGAAGAAAGTTGGAAACTTGCCCGCCGGTTAGCTGTTACTGACGAGCCTCGGGAACTGGCCACAGCGGGCATATCCAACCAAACTGGGAACACCCGCTGATTGCCAACTACAGCAGGCGACAGAACAGAGAAAACCGAATTACCAAGGCTTGATCGCCACCTTCAGCACCCCGTCCCGCTGATTCGAGAACAGGTCGTAGGCTTCGACGATGTCGTCCCGTTTGTAGTGGTGCGTCACCATCACACCCAAATCTAGGCGGCCGGCTTCCACGATGTTCATGAGGCGGCGCATACGCTCTTTGCCGCCGGGGCACAGCGTTCATTTCTTATTTGACGGATTGGTAATTCGTAGCCCTGTGGCTACAATCGATTCATGCTGGAAATCCGGAAAACCGAGGTCTACGCCGATTGGATTGATTCGCTTCGCGATGTTCAGGGCCGCGCTCGGATTCTGAAGGAATAAGTTCATGGCAAAAACCCCCACCACCCGTTATGACGTCGCTGAGCACCTGCGTACGCCGGAAGAGATGGCAGCTTATCTTGACGCTTGCTTTGAAGAGGCCAATGGTGATGCCAGTTTTATTGCAAAGGCACTCGGTGACATCGCGCGCGCCAAAGGCATGACCCAGGTTGCTCGCGATGCGGGGCTTTCTCGCGAGAGTCTCTATAAAGCCTTGTCCGGTGACAGGGCTCCGGGTTTTGACACGATCCTCAAAGTGATGGGCGCGCTTGGGCTAAAGTTAAATGCACAAGCCATTCAGCCTTAGCCGGGCACCCAACCCACCCGTCAAGTGGACTGCCACAACCTGCGCTTGTGGTTTCTTTTCCTGCAGTTCAGCGGCTGCCGACTTCATACATTGACAGAACCTAGGTAAAGCCAAAGTCGGGACGTGCGTCTCTGAGCGAACCCATTTGCCCACGACACGGCAGAGAAAACCACCCTACCAAGGCTTGATCGCCACCTTCAGTACCCCGTCGCGCTGATTCGAGAACAGGTCGTAGGCTTCGACGATGTCATCCAGTTTGTAGTGGTGCGTCACCATCACGCCCAAATCTAGGCGGCCGGCTTCTACGATGTTCATGAGACGGCGCATGCGCTCTTTGCCGCCGGGGCACAGGGCGGTGTTGATGCGGTGGTCGCCCAAGCCCGCGGCAAAAGCACCGAGAGGAATGGTGAGGTCAGAGGAGTACACGCCCAAGCTCGACAAGGTGCCGCCGGGTTTGAGCACGCGCAACGCGGACTCGAAGGTGCCTTGCGTGCCCAGCGCCTCGATGGCCGAGTCGGCACCGCGCCCGCCGGTGAGCTTCATCACTTCCGCCACCACATCGCAATTGTTGAAATTGAGCGTGATGTCGGCGCCTAGCTTTTTGGCTATCTCCAAACGGTGGTCGTTGCCGTCCACGCCAATGATGGTGGACGCGCCCAGCAGCCGCGCGCCTGCGGTGGCGCACAGGCCGATGGGGCCTTGGGCAAAGATCACCACGGTGTCGCCGATGCGGATGTTGGCGTTTTCAGCGCCTTTGAAGCCGGTGGACATGATGTCCGGGCACATGAGCACCTGTTCGTCGGTCAGGCCATCTGGAATGGGGGCGAGGTTGGCTTGCGCATCGGGCACCAGCACGTACTGCGCTTGGGTGCCGTCAATCAGGTTGCCAAAGCGCCAGCCAGCGGTGGCTTTGTAGCCGTGGCAGCCGCACATGCCTTGGCCAATCAGGTAGCTGCCGTCTTGCGACGCCAGGCCATCTTGCGCGGCATAGGAGTTGAAGTTGGGGCAAATCGCGCCGGCAATCACGCGCTGCCCTTCGGTGTAGCCCTGTACCGCGCTGCCCAGCTTTTCAATCACGCCCACCGGTTCGTGGCCCACGGTCAGGCCTTGGGCCACGGGGTACTCGCCTTTCAGAATGTGCACGTCAGTGCCACAAATGGTGGTGGTGGTGATGCGCACCAAAGCGTCGTTGGGGCCCACATTGGGGATGGGCTTGTCGGCCAATTCAATGCGACCTGGGGACACAAATACGGCGGCTTTCATCATGGCGGTCATGGCAATTCCTTTGGAACAGTGGGAGATGATCTCGCTGCCATTAAGCGCGTTTACCAGTGCCTCGTCCACCCAAAATGACGCATTGTTGACATGCATCAATTGACATCCTCACCGTCCCAAAGAGGCGGTGATTCCTGCTGCCAGACGGCGATGTCCCGCCGCGAGAATGTTCTTGGCTGCGTTGGTGTCCCGGTCGTGTTCCGTGCCACATTCGCCGCCAACCCATTCTCTTATTCGCAAACCTGCTCTCCCGTTCGGACTGCTGGCGGGTTGACACCCGCAGCACGAACAAGTTTGGGTTGAATAGCTTTCGCCCACGACCTCGAAGACGGTACCGGCCGGATGGCTCTTGTATTCCAACATCGTCTTGAGCATGGCCCAGCCCGCATCCAGCGCTGGTTTTTGATCTTGGCATGGATGGCGCGGGCTCGCTGCCTCTTGCCAGCCCGCTGTGCGATGCCAAGCACCTGCTGGTGGCACCGATACCAGCGCCCCCGACTGTCTTTGCTCAATGACCTGGCACGCAGCTCGTACTTGGACAGGCCATAGCTGTCCCAGAGGCTGAATTTATGCCCAGCAAATTGGATTTGCCCCGCTTTGTATTTGGCGTGTCCGCCCTTGAACGCAATCCATCCCAGCGAGTATTTGGATGAATTTGGATTGCTCACGCGCCATCTGACGCAGCACTTTGGCGTGCTTGTCTTTGAGGCGTAGTTTCAGGGTCTTGGTGCCATCCATAGGGCATACCATAATTGGTCTATGGCAAACGAATACGCTATTAGAGCAGGTAGGCACTGTATGTTCTTGATGCATGCGCATTTGATCTTTGTGACGAAGTACCGCAAGCGCGTGTTCAAGCGTATGCCAAGACTTTGAGGCCGAGTTGGTGGAATTGGACGGGGAACACGGTCACGTTCACCTGCTGGTGAACTACCCACCGAAGGTGGCGGTGTCGAACTTGGTGAATATTGGATGGGGCTTGCCGCGCATTTGGTCACGCGTCGTGGACGCGTCAGCGCATCTCCATTCCACCCAGTTAACACAAGCTGCGCAATTGTTGGTGTGCTGCGCCATGCAAGTCGGCGGGTATTTGATGTTTGGCTTGCAAGTAGTGGTGGGTGAATACATCCAAATACGCCTCCAGCAGGCGCGCTACCTGCGGCTCACCCGCCAAGTTCATGCACAGGGCCGCGACTTCGGACGTGCAGAAGTGGTCGTCCCGGCGCGAGCGGCGCAGCTTATAGCGCGAGATTTGCTCAGACTGAAAGCTCAGCACGGGCAGGTGGTCCAAGTACGGGCTTTTGCGGAACATTTTGCGTGCTTCCGGCCAGGTGGCGTCTAGCAAAATGAACAAGGGTCGTTTGCCTTGGCCCGGTGCGGCTCCGTTTTCTGGCACCGTGGTGACGACACGCTCAATCGCTACAAACTCCCCGGGGAAAACCACATAAGGTTGCCACAGCGGGTCGGCCAGCAGTGCCAGCAAGGCAGGGTCGACCTCTGTGCGGGCCCAGCCAAAAGCGAAGGTGTCCGCCACCACATCAGCAATTAGCCAACCGGTATTGCTGGGCTTGAGCGGCTCAATGTCGGCCATGAGCAAACAAACCCCAGCACGTGTTGCCACACTGGGGAGCAGCCCACAAATGCAATAGCTGGGGACCAAACGACAACCCGCACAGCGCTCTCCATGCTGTCCACCACGGGCTAGAAAAGGTTTAGAACTGCGTGCCAGACGGGCAGAGCGAAGGCGAGAGACGGCATGAGGCATGTGGTGAAGCCTAACTTTTTGGTATTGGCTTTTTCGCCGAAAAATCAGACCGGTTGTCGTTAAACCGGATGTTTTGAAAATGGTCTGAACAGGGTCCCAAGCGGTCACGCCGGGGTTAAAGGGCGAGAGTTTGATGCGAAATAGGCTGCATATTGTGCGCCCAGCATGGGCGCATTCCTACGGGTGCTGACTTGGGGTTTTGCCAAAGTCCCGTCGTAAGTTGGTCCTGGCGATACGCAAGTGAAGCGCAACTGCACAAGGGTGACCGAGTGTGGGATAGGCAAGCGTGGAGCATAAATTGTGAGCTGACGGACAAGAACCAGATAGAAGGCGACATACAGCAGGGCGAGTAGGCAATTATCTGCAAAGCCCTGGCAGCCTGTCGGACTTGAGCCAACTGGAATCCACCGAGTGTTGAATGCGCTTAAAAAATAGGCAGTTTGGACGGTATTTCGATGGATTGGCCCATTTTTCATTGCTACTCCCCCCTTTCGGTCGTTTTCAGACGTAGCACGGCCATGCGCTTTGCATTCCAGGCCAGGCACACCAGAGTCCACTCCTCCGTCACCTTCTTCAATCCGCGTAGCGAGAACTGACGAAAGCCCATCACCGACTTGCTCAAAAAGAAAACCCCGGTCCCCAAGCGCGGTGCGTCAGGGCAAGCCCTTGGCTTGGCGGATACGCAAGAGCAAACTCACGTGGGTCGGGTCTGGCGTGTGACCCACTGAGCTTGGCTCACACTGCGCCCGAATCAGTCGGTCCAAGGTGTCGACATGCGGGGCCAACGGACCCAGAAAGCGGGGTTCATCACCCACGGCAACCAACAGCGTGGGGAAGTTGTCGATGTCCAACGGGTACAACACGTCAGCCTCGTCTTCCACATCCATCCAGAGAAACTTGACCCCCGCAAACCGGGTGGCGACTTGCTCAAAGCGGCTGCGGTAGTCACGGCACACCCCGCACCAGTCGGCGCACAGGCAAACCACCAGCACAGCCGGGGGTGCAACGGTCAAGAAAGGCGTCATGGGATGAAGATGCAATGACCCACGTGTGTCACTGAAGTGCGTTTGAGCCACCGCTCACACGGCAGGAACCGAGACCACGGACCAACGCAGTGTGCCTTGAACCGTTACCCCGTGTTTTGTACATGATTTGGGGCTCTAGCCCTCGTGCAGACTGTGGAAGATGCTATTAAAATCGAAGCAAATTCACGCTACACGTCCCCACATCACTGCTCCACAAAGGCGCGCTCGACGACAAAATCACCCGGCTTGGTGGTGTTGCCCTCGATGAAGCCGCGCTGCTCCAGCATGTGTTTCAAGTCGCGCAGCATGGCGGGGCTGCCGCAGAGCATGACGCGGTCGTTGGCAGGGTCGAGTTTGGACAAACCCAAATCGGCTTCGATTTTTCCAGCTTCCAACAAATCGGTCATGCGGCCTTGGTTGCGGAATGGCTCACGGGTCACGGTGGGGTAGTACAGAAACTGGTTGGTCACCATCTCACCCAAAAACTCGTGCTGGGGCAGCTCATGCATCAGGTAGTCGTGGTAAGCGAGTTCGGCCACCTCGCGCACGCCATGCACCAGCACCACTTTTTCAAAGCGTTCGTACGTGTCGGGATCTCGTATAACGCTCAAAAAAGGCGCGACGCCCGTCCCCGTGCCGAGTAAATACAGGTTTTTTCCGGGCAGCAGGTAATCAATCAACAGCGTGCCGGTGGGCTTGCGGCCCACCACAATCTTGTCACCCACTTTGATGTGCTGCAGTTGCGAGGTGAGGGGACCGTCTTGCACCTTGATGCTCAAAAACTCAAGGTGCTCTTCGTAGTTGGCGCTGACGATGCTGTAGGCGCGCAGCAGCGGCTTGCCGTTGTCTTGGCGCAGGCCAATCATGGTGAAGTGCCCGTTGGAGAAACGCAGCGTGGTGTCGCGGGTGGTGGTGAAGCTGAACAGGCGGTCGGTCCAGTGGTGGACGCTTAAAACGGTTTCTTCTAGAAATGCACTCATGACTGTCTTTGTTAAAAATTCAAAAAATCGACACAACCTACAGGTGTAACACCTGGGCACCAACAAACCTATTCCACTCTTGGTTTGTTTTTCATATCACGATGCGTTTGGACTCGCTGAGCAGACCGCAGCCTCTGAGCATCAGCGCCACCACATGCTCGGTGGCACGGGTGTAATGCACCTCTTGCAGACTCTGCACCCCCAGCACCGCTCCCACTTGCACATCAAAATCGGCATAGGTTTGCGTGGCCGCCCAAATGCTGAAGAACAGGTGCGTGGCATCGACCGGGGCCATGCGACCTGCCGCCACCCAACCGTCGATGACCGCCGCCTTGGCCTGAACCATGCCGCGCAGCTCCGTCATCAGCAAGTTTTTGACCACCGGGGCCCCGTGCAACAACTCATTGGCAAACACTTTTGAAGCGTGCGGACGCCTCGCCGAAAGGGTCATTTTAGCCCGTATGTACTGGGCAATCGCCTCTGCCGGGTCGGCCTCTGGGGTGATGGCATTGAGCGGCATCAACCAATCGTCCAATGTGCGGGCCAACACGGCGTGGTACAGATCTTGTTTGCTGCCGAAGTAGTAGTGCAGGTTGGCCTTGGGCAAACCGGCGGTGTCTGCAATGGCCGCCATGGTGGCGCCCGCAAAGCCCGCACCCGCAAACACCCGCTCGGCGGCGGTCAGGATCAGGCGCTCATTGGTTTGGCGAATTTGGCCCTTGCTGGGCTCATCAGGCAGTGCGCCGCAGCGATGGAAGGGTTTGGGGGGCATGTCGAAAATGAGAGTTGCAATTCAAGGCCAACAGGGGTGGCCCCCCTTTAGGGCCAGCCCCGCTGACGCCCTGAAGGCGTGACAGCGGGGTGGGACAGGCGCTTACTTGAGCGGGGGTAATTTAGACGCGGCGTCCCACACCACGTGGGAGTAGGCGGCCTTGCCCGGGTCTTTCTTGATCACCGGCGAACTGCCCGCCGCGAGCAACACCTTCACCGTGCGCTCATAGGCTTCAGGCTCCAGGTAGCCCATTTTGGGCGTGCTGGCGTTGGTGATCAGTTTGGCCACGTTCTCCATTTGCCGTTTTTGCACCTTCTCGCTGGCGCTGCCCGACATGTCGTTGGAGACCACGATTTTGCCCGCTTCGCCGGGGTTCTTCACCGCTTCATTCCAGCCTCTGAACGTGGCCCTCAGGAACTTGGCCATGCGCGCCACGAAGGCGGGGTCTTTGAGCTTGCTTTCCAGCACATACAGCCCGTCTTCAAGGGAGGCAACCCCTTCTTTCTCATAGAAGAAGGTGACCAAGTCGCTCTCTTTAACGCCCGCATCCACCAACTGCCAGTACTCGTTGTAGATCATGGTGGAGATACACGCGGCTTGGTTTTGCAAGAGCGGGTCCACGTTGAAGCCCTGCTT
>JAGODZ010000023.1 GCA_017997975.1 Rhodoferax sp. | reverse complement strand
CCACAATACCCGCGCCAATGACGATCACATCGGCATCACGGCTCACAGGCGAATGCCCCAGGCAAAGGGGTCGTCGGCCTCAATCAGCAGCGTGGCCTCGGCGCTCATGTGGGCGCGCCCGCGCAGCGTGGGAATGATGTGCTCGCCGTCTAATTTATAACTGGCCACAAATTGGCTGCCAATCACGCTGGCTTGTCGCCACAACGCGCCGGGGCTGAGTTTGCCGTCGGCGGCCAAGCAGGCTATTTTTGCGCTGGTGCCGGTGCCGCAAGGCGAGCGGTCGTAGGCGTCGCCGGGGCACAGCACAAAGTTGCGACTGTCCGCCTGCGCGTCGTCGGCAAACAGTTCAATGTGGTCAATCTCAGCCCCCAGGGTGCCTGTGATGCCTTGCGCGGCCAAGGCCTTGCGCAGTGCCCCGCAGTAGCTTGTCAATTCTTTCAGGTGCTGCGTGTCGACCGATTGGCCGTGCTCACTCACCAAAAAGAACCAATTGCCGCCCCACGCCACATCCCCCCGCACGGTGCCGTGGCCGGGCACCTCTACCGCCACCTGGTGCAGGTGCCGCCAAGACGGCACGTTGCGCACGCTCACCGAGCCATCGTCGTGCAAGGTGGCTTGCACCGTGCCCACGGGCGTCTCAATCTTATGAACGCCGGCTTGAATGCGCCCCATGTGGGCCAAGGTGGCCACCAAGCCAATAGTGCCGTGGCCGCACATGCCCAAGTAGCCCGTGTTGTTGAAGAAGATGACGCCAGCTGCGGCGTCGGCAGCCACTGGCTTGCACAACAACGCGCCCACAATCACGTCGCTGCCACGCGGCTCCAGCATGGTGGTGGCACGCCAGTGGTCGTGTTGCGTTTTTAAAACCAACAGGCGCTCGGCCATGCTGCCATGGCCCAGATCGGGGAAGCCGTCAACAACGAGGCGGGTGGGTTCGCCACCGGTGTGGGAGTCAATGATGTGAATGCGGTTCATAAAAGTCCAGTGTCAGTGAATCAGTCTTGGGCCATAGCATGGGCCAACTCGGTGTTGCCCTGTCAGCGAACGTGACCGAGGTGACCGGCTGACACGAGTCCACCCAACGCGGGAGGCCGTCGGAGCTTAAGGGACAGATTGGTACTGCGTGGGGCGAGTGGCCAGCGCGTGCTGCACGATTTTTGTCACGTACTCGCGCTCTTCACCGACCAAGGGCAAGCGAGGGCGGCGAACGTGCTCAGTGCCAACACCGGCCAGAAAGTCGATCAACTTGAGGTTTTGCACCAGTTTGTTGGACACGTCCAAATGCAACAAGGGTGTCATCCATTGGTACAACTTGAGCGCTTCGGCAAATTGGCCGGCTTTCATCAAGTCATACAAAGCCACGTTTTCACGGGGAAATGCGCAGCCCACACCGGCCAGCAAGCCGTCACAGCCCAAAGCCAAACCTTCATAGGCCAAATCGTCAACGCCCAAGAACAATTGGTAGCGGTCGCCCAGCAGGTTGCGCAGATCGGTGATGCGGCGGATGTCGCCACAGCTTTCCTTGATCGCCACAATCCATTCGCAGTCGGCCAATTCGGCCATGTGCTCGGGTTTGAGGTCCACCCGGTAGGCAATCGGGTTGTTGTACACCATGATGGGCTTTTGCGCGGCTTCGGCCATGGTGCGCACATTCAGCATGGCTTCACGGGCATCGGCCACGTAGATGACCGAGGGCATCACCATATAACCGTTCACGCCCAACGCATTGCCGCCTTTTATAAAACGCAGGGCTTCACGGGTGCTGGTTTCAGACACATTGGCCAGCACGGGAACGCGCCCGGCGCTGGCTTCAATGGCAATGCGGGTCACTTCCAGCTTTTCTTCTAGCGTGAGCGTGCTGGCTTCACCGAGCGAGCCGCAAGTGACCAGGCCGTGAATGCCATTGCGAATTTGGAAGTCGATGTGCTTGGCGGTGCCTGCTGCATCAATGCTTTCATCGGCATGGAACTTGGTGGTGATGGCGGGAAAAATACCTTGCCAGCGGGGATTGTTCATGAATGGCTTTCTTGAGTCGGTGGGTTAAAGTGGTCTTAAAGACTATTGATATATTAACAAGATATCAAAAAGTTGTTGATAGGGAAAGTGCCACTTTTCAAAAAAATAATTGTGTTGTGAGCCCACTTTTGAAAGGTGGGGTGGAATGGCAGGTGCAGGGGAATGGCTGGATGTTTTGCGCGAGTTCTGGCGGTCAGTGCCCCTGAGCTGTGGCGGGTGCGGTATCTTCAGGCACACTCGTGGGCTTCAAAAACCACACGCTATTCACCTATGTTTTACGCCGCTCTCAAAACGATTCATCTCTTGTCCATCATTGTGTGGATTGGCGGCATGGTGTTTGCCCAGTTCTTTTTGCGGCCCGCTGTGGCGTCATTGCCACCCCCACAGCGCTTGCAGTTGATGCATGACGTGCTGGGGCGTTTTTTCAATGCCGTGTTGGGCGCAGCGGGTCTGACGTTGGTGACGGGTATCTGGATGATTGGCCGTGTGGCCAAGCAAACCGTTCAGTCGGGTGGCAACTTCACCATGCCGGTGGAGTGGATGATCATGTCCGCTTTAGGCATCGTGATGGTGGGCATTTTTGGTCACATTCGGTTTGCCCTTTACAAGCGCTTGTCACGTGCGGTGACGGCGGCTGATTGGGCGGCGGGCGGTGCGGCCATGGCCAGTATTCGCCTGTGGGTGTCGGTGAACCTGGCTATTGGCGTGGTGATTGTGGTGGTCACCCTGGCGGGACTCGCCAGCTGAGAGCCATCGTATGAACCCTGATTCACAACAACTCTGGCGCGGGCCGCGCTGGGCGCTCGCGGTTTTGCTGGCCCTGCTGGGCATGTTGGGCCCGTTCTCGATTGACACCTATATTCCGGCGTTTTCTGGCATTGCCCAATCGTTGGGCGCCACGCCGCTGGAGATGCAGCAAACGTTGTCTGCTTATCTGTTCGGCTTCGCTTTCATGAGTCTGTTTCACGGCGCGATTTCGGACAGCGTGGGCCGCCGTCCGGTGGTGCTGTGGGGCATGGCCGCGTTCACTTTGGCATCGGTAGGTTGCGCGTTGTCGCAAACCATCGGGCAACTGATTTTCTTTCGCGCCATGCAGGGCTTGACCACGGGCGCAGGTATTGTGGTGGCGCGGGCCGTGGTGCGCGACATGTTCCCGCCCAGCCAGGCGCAAAAGGTGATGAGCCAAATCACCATCTACTTTGGCGTCGCCCCTGCCATTGCCCCCATCATTGGCGGCTGGTTATTTGTGCATTTGGATTGGCACAGTATTTTTTGGTTTTTAGCCGCCGTGGGTGTGGCTTTGTGGATTGCCAACTACAAGCTGTTGCCCGAAACCCTGCACCTAGACCACCGCCAACCGCTCAAAATGAGCAACCTGATGCAAGGCTACTGGCAGCTGGTGTCTGATCCGCGCTTTTTGCTGTTGGCGTTGGCCAGTGGCGTGCCGTTCAACGGCATGTTTTTGTACGTGTTGTCGGCCCCGGTGTTTTTGGGCGAGCATTTGGGACTGGAACCGACACAGTTTTTTTGGTTTTTTGTGCTGACCATCAGCGGCATCATGGGTGGCGCGTTGGTCAGCGGGCGCATGGCGGGCAAGTTGCCGCCCAAGCAACAAATCAAATACGGTTTTCTCATCATGCTGGTGATTGCCGTGATCAATCTCACCGCCAATGTGCTGTTCAAGGCGCACGTGTCGTGGTCGATGTTTCCGATTGCCATTTTTGCGTTTGGTTGGGCGTTGATGGTGCCGGTGATCACGCTGCTGGTGCTCGACCTTTACCCGGCACGGCGCGGTATGTCGTCGTCCTTGCAAGCGTTTGTGGGTGCCTCAGCAAACGGCGTGGTGGCCGGTGTGCTGGCACCGCTGGTCATGCATTCCACCGTGCTGCTGGCCACGGCCTCACTGGGCATGATGTTGGTGGGGCTGACGTCTTGGCTCTATATGCACCGCCGCTGGCCCGACATTGGCCGTCTGGTGGAAGAGCATTCGGACTGACCGGCGTTTGTTGGCGGGCAATGCGATTGCCCCATCCGGTCCATGCAGCCTTGATCTGGGGGCTGGCTTCCGTTCGGTCCGCCTGCCGGTGCGGTGTTTAGTTTGGGTCTGTTGGGTGTGTGACTGACGTGAACGACACGAAGAGTTGGGTGTTGGTTTCAGTCGGTCGGCGTCAGGCTACCAAGTCAACCTGTCGCTCTGCTACAGTTCTACGGCAATGGAGTCTCGTTCTCTCGTACCGCGGTGAATAGACTGTTTTTTGACGTGATTTGTGTCAAAACAATGCGCAGGAGGTGACATATTGAACAATACAGGACAAACCAACAGCTTTTTCAAGCCTGGCCTGACGCTGATGTTGCTCTTGCCGGGTCGCATCAAGTTTTGGGTCATTGCGTCCCCCCTTCTGCTGGCTGTGCTGGTGTTGACGGGCTTGCACATCAGCCGTGTTTTTTACCCTCTTCCGGTTGCCGCAGAGGCGTGGAGCGACAGTTCTGAACTCTGGTTGACCCTTGCCATTGCATTTGGCGCGATAGCTCTGTGGGTGTATGGCGTACTGAGCTTTTTCAGGAGCAATCAATTAGACCGGGATCACGTTGACCTTGTCATGCAGCAAGCGACTCGGGGTGATCTAACTGGAGCGGCGGGTGCCTTGGGTATTGACAGCTTGGGTAACTTTGGCAAGCAGTTTGAATTGGTGACCGAGGGTATGTCTGAAATCGTGGCCAATATCCGAAGCGCCGCTGTGCAACTGGGGGACACCGGCAAGAGCTTGGTCCACGACACCCGGTCCTTGGCCGAGCGTGCACAGACGCAAGGTGAGCGGCTGGCGCAAACAGCGACGCATGTGCGGCTTGTTAGCGAGACGGTGTCGCGCAATGCCGACGCCTCGCAGGAGGTCAGCATCATGACCGATTTGCTGCACAAGGAAGCTTCCGGTGCAGGCGATCAGATGAAGTTGACGGTGAGTGGTTTGGGCCCGCTTCAGGCCACTTCCGGGCGCATGAACGAAATCGTCGGCACGATCGACACCATTGCATTTCAAACCAATTTGCTGGCACTGAATGCAGCGGTCGAAGCCGCTCGCGCCGGCGAACAGGGGCGTGGCTTTGCGGTGGTGGCTACCGAGGTGCGACGCTTGGCTAAAAGCAGCCAAGATTCTGCCGCTGAGGTGCGAGGCTTGATTCGAGAGTCTTCGGACCGCGTGAACACCACGGTGGCGCAAATAGAGCGCATCAGCTTGATCATGGACAGTTTGGTGGCAGGGATTGGTGAGATTGCGCTGAATGTGAACGTGATGGCCGAAGGCGGCACCAATCAAAGCGCGGCCTTACAGGCTGTGGTTAATGCGGTGGGCGATTTGGATACCTTGACCCAAGAGAACGCCGCCTTGGTGCTGAGCGCCAGTGCCAATTCCGATGTGATGACCGAACGGGCCATGGGACTGGAGGTGTCGGTTAGTCATATCAAATTGCGCCAAGGCACCGCTGATGAGGCTCGCCAATTGGTGTTTGACGCCATGGTTGAAGTTGAGAAGATGGGCTTGCGAGAAGCCATTGCCAACTTCCACGATAAGAAGGGTGGCTTCATCTTTAAGGATCTGTATATTTTTATATTTGATCGCCGGGGTGTCTATGTGGCCTGCGGAACGGACGCCGACCGTGTGGGGGTCTGGCTGGGTGACCTTCTTGGTGAGGTCGGTGAGAATCTCGTCACCGATGCTTGGCAGGTTTGCGACCAAGGCGGTGGTGGCTGGGTGACTTATGCCATTAACAACCCACTCAATCAAAAAATTCAGACCAAGCTATCGTACGTTATGCCTGTTGATCAGAATCTTCTGGTGGGTTGCGGGTGTTACGTTAACGAGATGAGTTTGACTTGAGCCAATGAATACGCTCCTCATCCTATAAGGATGGGTAGCCGCCGTCTAAAACGGCGCTACTATGTCACTTCTTTTTAAGCTCACCATTGCCATGCAAAACGGACTTCCTTTGGTTTCTCCTGGCGAGCTCGCTGACCCACAGGCCGCTCTGGCGTTGGTGGTGTTGTGCAAAGGCCTTTTGCCGGTATGGTCGCGCCATTTGGCGGCCTGCCGCGGACAGTCTGAGGCGGCTGTCACCGAGATGCTCAAAGCCTTTGCGGACATCCGGCCCCATATCAACATGGCCGAGCGCCAATCCCAGCAGATCAACGACGCACTGTCCCAGTCGGCCGACGGCGTGGCTGGGCTGGTGGGGGCTTGTGAACAGGTGCTGGCACCAGCGTTGCAAGATGCCCAATTGCCGGCATCAGCCCGCTTGGCCATTGAGCAAGCGTTGAGCATGGTTCGCACCACGGTGGGCGCGCTGGAGGAAATTGCAAAGCCTTTTCAGCACGAAACCCAGCGGGTGGCCGAGCAGGTGGAGCGCATGTACATGGGTTTTCAGTACCAAGATCGCACCAGCCAGATGACGGCCTTGCTGGAAGGCGACTTGACCCGACTGCAATCCTCGCTCGATTTGACTGCCGCTGACGTCCCTAGCTTGGCTGAATGGCTGGCGCAGTTGGAAGCCCGGTATGCCATGGCAGAGCAGCATCAGAATCACCATGCCGATTTGACGGGCAGCCCTGCGGCAGATGAAAACGAAACCACTTTTTTTTGATGACGAGGTTGAAATGGCAAAAACAATATTAGTAATCGACGACTCCGCCAGCTTGCGCCAGGTGGTGAAAATGGCGCTCAACGGCGCTGGCTATGACGTGCTTGAGGCGGGCGACGGACAGGCCGCGCTGGCCCTGCTGGACGGGCGCCAAATCAATATGGCTGTATGTGATGTGAACATGCCCATCATGAATGGCATTGAATTCGTCAAGGCCGCCAAGAAGCTGCCAACTTACAAGTTCTTGCCCATCCTGATGTTGACGACAGAAAGCCAAGAAGAGAAAAAAGAGCAAGGCAAGGCGGCAGGTGCCCGTGCCTGGATGCTCAAACCGTTTTCGCCCAGCCAACTGCTGAACGCTGTGTCCAAACTGTGCACGTAAGACGCAGGCTCTGCACGCCCTTTTTGCTGTAACACTGTCCGGGAGATTCCATGAGCGAGCGCTTTGAGCTGCCATCCGAGTTGAATATCTACAGCGCACTGGAAACCAAGGATGCTTTGCTGGCCTGGGCCTCCGCCCAGACGGCAGACGCGCAGGAGCACTTGGAGGTCTCGGCCCGCGATGTGGCCGAGGTGGATGGTGCTGGCCTGCAAATGCTGGCGGCCTTGTCCAACATGGGTTTGGGCTGGCGCCTGGTAGAGACCAGTGAGGTTTTTGCCGACGCCTGCCGCACCTTGGGGTTTTCACAGTGGTTGGACAAGCGCTATCTCAAGGTCACCGCCGCAGGGGAGACCGCATGAGCTACAAAAACGACGCGGATCACGACTTCATTGCCGCCGCCATGCCCGCTTTCATCAGCGAAGCGGCTGAGCAAATTGAGGCCATAGAGACACTGTTGCTGGAGCTCGAAGAGCAACCCGACAACCGGGAGTTGCTCGATTCCCTGTTCCGCTGTGCCCATACCGTTAAAGGGTCAGCTGGTATTTTTGGCCTCAACCGGGTGGTCGAGTTCACCCACCATGTGGAGACCTTGCTGGACAAAATGCGCGATGGCGTCATTGCCCTCAACCCCGCCATCAGCACCCTGCTTCTGGAGTGCAACGATCAGATCAAGTTTTTGGTGGATACGGCGTCCGATGAGAGTGCCGACACACCTGATCAAAAAGATATTCGTGCTGACCTGGTCATCCAGCTGCGGGCCTTGACTGACGGACCTGAGTCCACGCCGCAAGCGGAAGCCGTGCCCGCCTCGCAGGGTGCCGTGGCTGGGAGTAGCCTAGGTGGTTTGCGAGTTTGGACCATTTCTGCCAATTTTGGTGTTGAAACGTTTCGCAACGGCATGGACCCCCTGTCCATTGCCCGTTATCTGGCGGAAATGGGGCGGGTGGTCTCGGTGCGGTGCGGGGCAGATTCAGTGCCCCCGCTGGTCAGACTCAACCCTGAGAGCTGTTACCTGAGTTTTTTCATGGAGTTAGAGACAGCTGCCACGCGCGAAGATATTGAGGGCGCGTTCAGCTTTGTGGCCGACGACTGCGAGTTGGACGTGGTGTCACCCGAAACTGAAGGGCAAAAATTCGCCCGCGCCATTGATGCCATGCCCGAGATTCCGCGTTTGGGCGACATGTTGGTACAGGTCGGAGCGGTTTCGCAAGACCGACTCGGCCAGGTGCTGTCGACTCAGCAGCAAAGCCGTGGTATGCCCTCCGTGGCCAAGTCCAAACTGGGCGACCTGCTCGAAGCCCAGGCGGGTGTCCCACCAGAGGCGGTGGCCGCCGCTCTGGGCAAGCAGCAGAAAATTCGCGACAACGCGCCCAGTGAAGAGCGCTATATACGGGTCCAGGCAGACCGGCTGGATGCGGTCATCAACCTGCTGGGCGAGTTGGTCATTGCCGGTGCCGGGGCCACCCTGCTGGCGCGTGAGTCACACCAGTCCACTTTGATCGAAGCCAACCTGCAAATGAACGGGCTCATTGAAGAAATTCGCAATGGCACGTTGGGTCTGCGCATGGTCCCAGTGGGAGAAACCTTCAGTCGTTTTCGCCGGGTGGTGCGCGACACCGCCAGCAGCCTGGGCAAAGAGGTCAATTTCGAGATCGTCGGGGGTGATGCCGAACTCGACAAATCCATGGTTGAGAAAATTGCCGATCCCCTGATGCACTTGGTGCGAAATTCGCTGGACCATGGTCTGGAGACACCGCAAGAGCGTTTGGCCTCTGGCAAATCGGCCTCCGGTAAGCTGGTGTTGAGTGCCCAGCATGAAACCGGGGCCATTCTGATCCGCATCGAGGATGACGGCCGTGGTATCAACCGTGAAAGGGTGTTGCAGCGCGCCTGGAATCGGGGCTTGGTGGAGCAGGGCGTGGTCCCCAGCGACAGCGAGATCAATATGCTGATTTTCGAGCCCGGTTTCTCAACCGCCGAGCAGGTCACCAACTTGTCGGGACGCGGCGTGGGCATGGATGTGGTGCGCCGCAATATTGAAGCCCTGCGTGGCTCCATTCGACTCAATAGCGACCCGGGTCGGGGGCTGCAGGTGGACATCCGACTGCCGCTCACGCTGGCCATTATTGATGGCTTTATGGTGGGTGTCGGCAAGTCTAAGTTTGTGTTGCCGCTGGAGTCGGTGGTGGAGGTGATCGAAGCCGCCGACGCGCACACCAAGGTCGATGTCCATGGTCGACACTGTCTGGAGTTACGCGGTGCCGTGTTGCCCGTGGTGCGCTTGCGCGCGCTGTACTCGGTTGATTCCAACTTGCCGGAGCGAGTCAGTGTGGTGGTGGTCAATTCGGTGCGTGGTCAATACGGCATTGAAGTGGAAGTTCTCATGGGGCAGCAGCAAACGGTGATCAAGCCGCTGGGGCGGCTGTTTAAAACCCTGCGTGGTATTTCGGGCTCCAGTATTCTGGGGAGCGGCGAAGTGGCGCTGATTTTGGATGTCAATTCTTTGGGTGAACTGGTGACCGGGGCTGAAAAGGCATCGACCATTCATTGAGGCGCATTCCGAGCGCGTTGCCATTTCTCAAACATCTTTCAAACAAACTTGCGCGAGCAAGAACGGAACCGCATCATGACCAAACCACAATCATCTTGGATGTCTCGTCTTTTCAAGGGTGCTGAGCTGGAGCGCCGCATTGCGGAGCTTGAAGCTGAGCTCAAAGTGCGCACTGACATCATGAATCTCACCAGCATCATCTCCGAGGCGGATAAAAAAGGGGACATCCTCAGCGTCAATCAGAAGTTTCTGGATGTTTCTAAATACCCTCGCAATGAACTGATTGGTTTTGGGCATAACACCACCCGCCACCCGGATATGCCCAAGGAAACCTTCAAACAGATGTGGTCCACCATCGGGCGCGGCGACATATTTCGTGGGGTGATCAAGAATCGTGCCAAAGACGGAACGCCATATTACGTGGATGCCGTGGTGGCGCCGATCCTCGGGGACAACGGCAAGCCCATGAAATATTTGGGCGTTCGTTATGACATCACTGAGGCGGAGATTGAACGCCAAAATGCACGCGGCATCATCAACGCGATCGATTCGTCCTACGCTTATGTTGAGCTTGATTTAAGTGGTCATGTGCTCAAAGCCAATAAGAGTTTTCTGCAGACCATGGGTTACCAGCTTGAAGAAATCGTTGGCAAGCACCACCGCATGTTCGTTGATTCGGCGCAAGCAGCGACCCCCGCTTACCAGCAGTTTTGGACTGATTTGACTGCGGGAAAACCGCAAAAAGGCACATTCAAGCGGTTGACCCAGTCGCAAACTGAAGTGTCGCTGCAGGCGGTGTATGCGCCGGTGACCGACGAGATGGGTCGCGTGGTCAAGATCGTGAAGATTGCCACTGACGTGACCGCTGAAGTGCGGTCCACCGAGATGCTGCGTCATGCCGTGGAGCAGGCTCAAGTGGTCACCACCGCGGCACGGTCGGGAGACCTAACGCAGCGTATTCCAATGGAAGGCAAGAGCGGGCCGATTGAGTCTCTGTGTAGTGGAGTCAACAGCATGCTCGAAAATACATCGGCTATTTTTGGAGATGTGGTGCGGGTGTTTGACGCTCTGGCGGCGGGGGATTTGTCGCAACGCATCACCCATGAGTACGCCGGCACTTTTGATCAGCTCAAGGAGGACGCCAATGCCACCACCCAAAAGTTGGCCGACATCATTGACGACGTGGGCCGGGTGTTCTCCGGCTTGGCCAATGGCGACTTGACGCAGCGCATTACCCGTGACACGCAAGGCATTTTTGATCAGGTCAAGGGGGATGCCAACACCAGTTGCGACAAGCTGGCAGGCATTATTGACGAGGTGCGCGCGGCGTCTGACGCACTGACGGGTGCCGCCAACCAAGTGAGTGCCACAGCGCAGTCATTGTCTCAAGCGGCCAGTGAGCAAGCGGCCAGTGTGGAAGAAACCACTTCCCAAGTCGATGTGATGTCCGCCTCCATCAGCCAAAACAGCGACAACGCCCGCGTCACGGATGGCATGGCCACCAAAACCAGCAAGGAAGCGGTTGAAGGAGGAGGTGCTGTGAGTCAGACGGTCACGGCCATGAAGCAGATCGCTTCCAAGATCGGCATCGTGAATGATATTGCTTACCAGACCAATTTGCTGGCGCTGAATGCAGCCATTGAAGCGGCACGCGCCGGTGAACACGGCAAGGGTTTTGCAGTGGTGGCAGCCGAGGTGCGCAAGTTGGCCGAACGCAGCCAGGAAGCAGCTAAGGAAATTGGCGATCTGGCAATCCATTCGGTATCGACCGCAGAACGCGCGGGCAAGCTGCTCGATGAAATCGTGCCCAGCATCCAAAAGACCAGTGAATTGGTGCAGGAAATTGCAGCGGCCAGCGCTGAGCAAAGTGACTCAGTGATACAGATTGGGGGTGCCATGGGACAACTCAGTAAGGCCACGCAGCAAAACGCATCGGCCTCGGAAGAGCTGGCCGCGACCAGCGAAGAGCTCTCAGGGCAGGCCGAGCAGCTGCAGCAGTCGGTGGCGTTTTTCAACACCGGAGATGTTGCCCCAGCGACGCGCAACCGCCATGCACCCAGGGTGGGTGGCGAGCGCCGGGGCGATGCCGCGCCGCGCCTGAGTTCCCCTTTGGTTTCAGCCGGGGTGCGCGGCGGCAAGTCGAATTTCAAACCCTATTGAGGCACCTCGTTGTCACTTTTTAGCTCACTGGAGGATTTTTTACATGCAAGCTGTACTGTCCCGATTCATGTTGTGGCAAAAATTAACGGTGCTGGCGCTGCTGAGCCTCGTCATGTTTGCCGTGCCCATGACGCAGCTGCTGGGTGACATGCAGACGCGGTTGGATATCGCCCAAAAAGAGTTGGATGGCGTCCCACCCGTGGCCGACGCCACGCGGCTGGTGCAGCTGTTTCAAAGGCACAGAGGGCTTTCCAATTTGGTGCTGAGTGGCAATACGGTCGTAGTGGCTGAGCGCGAGGCGCTTGCCAAAGACATCCAGGGGCACATGGCGGCCTTGGCCAAGAGGGCTTCGGCTTCGCCCCGAATGGAGGCGCAGTGGAAGCAGCTGTCGGACCACTGGAATGCGCTGCTGGCTGCCATTGTCAACAGCAGCATTCTTCCCGCTGACGCCATGGCCCAGCACGGGGTCGTTGTGCAAGAAATGGTGGATGCTACAGCTGAGTTTGCGGACCTCTCCGGCTTGTCCCTGGACCCCGATGCCGATGGCTACTATTTGCAAAATGCATTGATTGGTTTCGCCCCGCAGTTGACAGAAGACCTCGGGCAGGTCCGGGCCAAAGGCAGTTTGATTCTGAGCGTCAAGGAGTTGACCCCTGTTGACCGAGTCGCTGTCGTTGGGTTGCTGCGGAACATCACACGTTCGCGCCACATCTTTGAAGTTCAGATGGGCAAAGCGCTGGACGCAGATCCGACGCTGAAGGCCAGCTTGGGGGTGGAGTTGACCAAGGCACTGAAGGCCTCTGACGCGGTGGCCAAACTGGTGCAAGAGCAGTTGCTGGAGGTTGCCAAACCGAGTGACGATGCAAGCGCTTTCTTTGCGACTGCTACTCAGTCCATTGATGTGCAATTTGCGTTCATGGACTCTGGACACCGCGCGCTGCAAGCCACTTTGGAAAGACGACTTGACGCCATTCAGCATGACCGCAAGGTCATGGTTGGCCAAACCGCTGCTTTGTTGGCGGTGATTTTGTTGTTGGGCATCACCATTGTGCGGTCGATTACCCGTCCGCTGTCACGCGCGGTACACGTGTCGCAAGACATGGCAGCAGGCAAGCTCGATAGTGAAATAGTGACGACTGGAAGAGACGAGGCCGCGCAGCTCATGCAGGCCTTGGTCAGTGTGCAAACCACGGTCAAGGCCTTGGTCGCAGATGCGGCCATGCTGGCGCACGCTGCGGTGGAAGGGCGTTTGACAGCGCGCGCTGATGCCAGTCGCCATGCGGGCGATTTCCGCGCCATCATTCAAGGCGTGAATGACACACTGGATGCAGTGATTGGCCCTTTGGATGTGGCGGCCAATTACGTGGACCGTATCTCGCGGGGAGATATTCCACCCGCTATTACCGACGTTTACCACGGTGATTTCAACACCATCAAGAACAACCTCAACCGGGCCATTGAGGCCGTCAACCGCATGGTGGCGGATGCCAACACGCTGGCCATAGCGGCGGTCGAGGGGCGGCTGAATACCCGCGCCGATGCCAGCCAACACGCAGGCGACTTCAGGGCCATTGTGCAAGGTGTCAACAACACACTCGATGCAGTGATTGGGCCGCTCAACGTCGCCGCCAACTATGTGGATCGCATTTCCCGGGGGGATATTCCACCGGTGATCTCAGACGCCTATCAGGGTGATTTCAACACCCTCAAGAACAACCTCAATCGCGCCATTGAGGCCGTGAATCGCATGGTGGCCGATGCCAATATGCTGGCCGCTGCGGCGGTAGACGGTGTTTTGAAAACCAGGGCCGATGCTGACCAGCATGAAGGTGATTTCCGCACGATTATTCAAGGCGTGAACAACACATTGGATGCCATTGTGACCCCCCTGCAGGAAGTACAAGGTGTCATGCGAAGCATGGCCGAGGGGGATTTCACGCAGGCTGTCACGGGCCATTACCAGGGTGATTTCGCACAACTCAAAGGTGCGGTTAATTCCATGACCGAAAACTTGGTGCGCGTATTGGGTGAAGTGCGTGCTGCTGCTGACGCCCTGACCGGCGCGGCCAATCAGGTCAGTGCCACGGCACAGTCCCTGTCACAGGCGGCGAGTGAGCAAGCCGCCAGCGTTGAAGAAACCACGTCTCAGGTTGAGGTGATGTCGGCGTCGATCAACCAAAACAGCGACAACGCCCGCGTGACCGATGGCATGGCCACCAAAACCAGCAAGGAAGCGGTTGAGGGTGGTAGTGCGGTCAGTCAGACCGTGAGCGCCATGAAGCAAATTGCTGCCAAGATTGGTATCGTCGATGACATCGCCTACCAGACCAATCTGCTGGCTTTGAACGCCGCCATTGAAGCCGCGCGCGCTGGTGAACACGGCAAGGGCTTTGCGGTGGTGGCCGCCGAGGTGCGCAAGCTGGCCGAACGCAGCCAAGAAGCCGCCAAGGAAATTGGCGATCTGGCGATTCATTCGGTATCCACTGCCGAGCGTGCAGGCAAGCTGCTTGACGAAATCGTGCCCAGTATCCAGAAGACCAGTGAACTGGTGCAGGAAATTGCAGCGGCCAGTGCCGAGCAAAGTGATTCGGTGGTGCAGATTGGTGGTGCCATGGGGCAGCTGAGCAAGGCCACGCAGCAAAACGCATCGGCCTCAGAAGAGCTGGCCGCGACCAGCGAAGAACTCTCCGGGCAGGCCGAGCAGTTGCAACAGGCGGTGGCGTTCTTTAAGACCGGCGATGACGCACCGATCGTGCGCAGTCGCCACACCCCCAGGGTGTGTAACGAGCGCCAGGCTGTGAACGCTGCAGCGCCTCGTCTCAGCGCGCCCTTGGTTTCTGCCGGGGTGCGCGGAAGTCAATCCAACTTCAAACCTTACTGAGGCAAGCAAGGCATGACAACCGAACAGATGGTCACGGGGCCGATTACTGATGTGAGAGGCTCTTTGCAGTACCTCACTTTTACGCTTGGTGACGACGTGTTCGCCATGGACATACGCACTGTGCGAGAAATCATCCAGCATGCCGCCATGACCGTGGTGCCTTTGATGCCCGAGTTCGTGCGGGGGGTCATCAATTTGCGCGGATCGGTGGTACCTGTGATTGACCTGCAGTCCCGCTTTGGCCGCGCAGTAGCTCAGGTCGGTAAGAAGACCTGTATCGTCATTTTTGACGCCAGCACCGAGGGCGAAAAACTGGAGCTGGGTTTGATGGTCGATGCGGTGAGTGAAGTGATCGAGATACGCCAGTCAGACATCGAGCCCCCCCCCCAGTTTGGCACCACCATTGCGCGGGAATATATACGGGGAATGGGCAAAGTCGCTGGCAAGTTCATTGTCATTCTGGAACCAGAGCGAGCACTGGATATTGAAGACATGGCGGCTATGGTCGAAAAATCGTCGAGGCTTTAAATACCTGTTGGCATCGTTCTTGTCCATCAAAGCGTGGATCAATCCGTATTTAGAAAGGCAGCGCATGAAATACAAACAAACACCCAACCAGCAGGAGCGGCTGATGCGAGACGACGATTTCATCGTTTCCAAAACCGACCTCAAGGGGCGTATTGCCTATTGCAACCGGATTTTCATTGAATTCTCAGGCTATACCGAGCAAGAGTTGCTCGGTGCCCAGCACAACATCATTCGTCACCCGGATATGCCGCGCGGTGTGTTCAAGTTCCTGTGGGACACGCTGGAGCAGCAGAAGGAATGTTTTGCGTATGTGAAAAACATGAGCAAAGATGGTGGTTTTTATTGGGTACTGGCTAACGTCACACCCAATCTGAACGCCCAGGGGCAAGTGGAGGGCTATTTCTCGGTGCGACGTAAGCCGAGCAAAGCGGCGGTGTCGGCCTTGTCCGATGTGTACCGCCTGATGCTTGAGGAGGAGCGCCGCGCCGGGCCGCGAGACGCTTGTGCGGCGTCACTGGCACTGTTGACCCATGTATTAAAGACCCAAGGGCTTAGCTATGAAAAATTCATCCTCTCATTCTGACGCGCTGCAGTTTGCGACCATTTTGTCTTTGCTGCTGCTAGGGGGCGTGGGCTTGCAATGGTGGAGTGTCGGGTTGACGTGGCTGCCTCTGTCTTGGTTGCTGCCCAGTCTGGCCTATTTGGTGTGGTGGACTCGCCGCAGTCAGGGCGAAGCACGGTTCTTGAGCGATATCCAGGAGATGGCTCAGGATGTGGCACAGGGCAAGTTTGGCCGCCGCATCAAAAACATTCCGACCGAGGGTCAGTTCCATGGCCTGTGCTGGGACATGAACGACATGCTGGACCAGTTGGAGGCTTGTTTTCGCGAGCAAGCGACCGCATTGGGATGCGCAAGCAATGCCGAGTATTACCGGCTGGCCCAGCCGGTCGGAATGCGGGGGAGCTTCCATGAGTCGCTGAAGCGAACCAATGTTTCGCTGAAAACCATTGAAGAAAAGGCGTTGCAGGAAGAGAAAGCAGCGACCAACATGCTGGCGACGCAGGAGCGCGAACAGCGCATTGCCAAAGATAATCTGCGCATCAAAATTGCGTTGGACAATTCGCCCGTGGGTTTGACAGTGTCGGACGCCGAGGCCAAGCTGGTGCACGCGACGCCGGTTGCCATAGGGTTGTTGCAACGGTTTGGGGGGGCCACTTTTTCGATCAATAGCTTCTACGGAAAAAAAATTAGCAGCCTGTTTACCCAACCAGAAACGGCGATGCAATTTGACAAGGCGGTGACGTCGGGCGGATTCGTCGACTTGGAGATTCAAGGTAGGCAGATTCGATTGATCTCCAAACCCATTCTGGATTCTGAGGGCAACACCCTGGGGCGCGTGACCAACTGGGTTGACCGAACAGATGAGCTTGCCTCCGAAAAAGAGGTAGACAGACTAGTGCAGGCCGCGTCTCAAGGTGACTTCACTGCACGCCTGAGCATGGACGGCAAGACGGGCTTCTTTGCCAACTTGGCAACCGGAATGAACCAGTTGATGGACACCAGTGAGCAGGGTTTGAATGATGTGGCGGATACGCTGGTTGCTTTTGCGGGGGGTGATCTGACCAAGCGCATTGAGCGCGACTACTCAGGTCTGTTTGGGAAGGTCAAAGACAGTGCTAACTCGACCGCAGAGAACTTGTCCCGCGTGATGGGTGAGGTGCGTGCTGCTGCTGACGCCCTGACCGGCGCGGCCAATCAGGTCAGTGCCACGGCACAGTCCCTGTCACAGGCGGCGAGTGAGCAAGCCGCCAGCGTTGAAGAAACCACGTCTCAGGTTGAGGTGATGTCGGCGTCGATCAACCAAAACAGCGACAACGCCCGCGTGACCGATGGCATGGCCACCAAAACCAGCAAGGAAGCGGTTGAGGGTGGTAGTGCGGTCAGTCAGACCGTGAGCGCCATGAAGCAAATTGCTGCCAAGATTGGTATCGTCGATGACATCGCCTACCAGACCAATCTGCTGGCTTTGAACGCCGCCATTGAAGCCGCGCGCGCTGGTGAACACGGCAAGGGCTTTGCGGTGGTGGCCGCCGAGGTGCGCAAGCTGGCCGAACGCAGCCAAGAAGCCGCCAAGGAAATTGGCGATCTGGCGATTCATTCGGTATCCACTGCCGAGCGTGCAGGCAAGCTGCTTGACGAAATCGTGCCCAGTATCCAGAAGACCAGTGAACTGGTGCAGGAAATTGCAGCGGCCAGTGCCGAGCAAAGTGATTCGGTGGTGCAGATTGGTGGTGCCATGGGGCAGCTGAGCAAGGCCACGCAGCAAAACGCATCGGCCTCAGAAGAGCTGGCCGCGACCAGCGAAGAACTCTCCGGGCAGGCCGAGCAACTGCAGGACAGCATGGCCTTCTTCAACATTGGAGACAACGCTGCGCCCGTGCGCAGTCGCCAAGAACGGGCTGAAAACGAACGTCGTTTGGGGGGCCGCACCGCCGCCTCCACGCACAGAGTGATCAAGGCGGTGGCGGCTGCTCCGGTGCGCGGCGGTGGAGCCAACTTCAAACCCTACTAATTCAGCATTCAGAGATCCTATCCATGACAACAGCGCAGCAGGAGATCGACGAGCGAACCAAGCTGGCCGGAAACAACAAGTTTGAGCTGCTTCTGTTTCGCCTGGGAGAATCACCGGGCACTGGCCAGCGTGAACTGTTTGGCATCAATGTGTTCAAAGTTCGCGAGGTGTTGGTGATGCCACCGATCACGGAGCTGGCCAATGTGCACGCGCATCTGATGGGCGTTGCCAACATTCGCGGACAGATCATTCCGGTGATCAACCTTCCTGCGGTCATTGGTTGCTCTCCCAAAAATGGTTTGGGCATTTTGATGGTGACCGAGTTCGGGCGGACAGTGCAGGCGTTTGCGGTCGAAGACGTGCGTGAAATCGTTCGCTTGGAGTGGGATCAGGTGTTGCCTGCAGAAGGCAGCCACGCTGGGGCGCTGATCACCGGGATTGCCCGTCTGGATGGCAGCAAGGCGGACACCCGGTTGGCGCAGGTGCTGGACGTTGAGCAAATTCTGAAAACTGTCACGCCTGCCACCCAAGAAGAAATCAGCCGGGAGGTCGTGGGGCCCGCGTTGATCATTCCAAAAGGCTCCGTGATTTTGGCTGCCGACGACTCAGCCGTTGCTCGGTCAGTGATTGAGCTTGGTTTGCAGGCCATGGGTGTGAAATACATCATGACCAAAACGGGCAAGGAGGCTTGGGAACGACTTCAGACCATTCACGCTGATGCCGTAGCAGACGGTCAGTCGGTTAAAGACAAGATTGCGCTGGTGCTGACAGACCTTGAAATGCCCGAGATGGATGGTTTTACCCTGACCAAGAGGATCAAGCAAGATGCCCGGTTCAAGTCGATTCCGGTCGTTATTCATTCGTCGCTGACCGGAACGACCAACGAGAACCATGTGAAAGCCGTGGGCGCAGATGCCTACGTTGCCAAATTTGTCCCGCGCGAACTGGCGGCCACGATACGCAGCGTTTTGCCGGGGCAATAACCATGGCGACCATGGCTTTCAGCGATCGGGAGTTCAAGCAAATCTCCGACCTCATGTACGAGGCGGCTGGGCTGTCGTACAGCGACTCCAAAAAATCGCTCATTCATTCTCGCTTGTCGCCGCGCATACAAAAATTGAAATTGAGCGGGTTTGCTGATTACATTGCCATTTTGGAAAATGAAGCCGAGGCGGCGGAGTTTCAGATGGCCGTGGATTTGCTGACAACCAATGAAACCTATTTTTTCAGGGAACCTAAACACTACGATTTGCTTCAGCAAGAGCTGGCGAGCTATGGAAACAAGGCATCACTGTCTGTTTGGAGCGCAGCAGCGTCGTTTGGGGATGAGGCCTACAGCACGGCCATGCTGATGTCAGATCTGCAGATGATGGGAAAAATCGGGTCGAATTGGTCTATTTTGGCCACCGATATCAGTCATCGAGTGCTATTGAGTGCCAAAGAAGCGGTGTACCCGGAAGACCGGCTGCGTGCAGTGTCGCCAGAGCGCTTGCGCCGCTATTGTCTGCGTGGCGACGGTGAGTCGCAAGGACAAGTCTTGTTGCAAGACAAGATTCGCAGCCGGGTGCAATTTGGGCAACTGAACCTGTGCAAACCATTTGACGGACTCGGGCTTTTTGACGTGATCTTTTTGCGCAATGTTCTTATTTACTTTGATCCACCCACCAAAAGCGATGTGGTGGACCGGGTGCTGGCCACCTTGAAGCCGGGTGGGCTCTTCTTTTTGGGAACCGCCGAGGGGCGTGTCCCCTGCAATACACCTTTAAGCACAGTCATTCCGGGTGCGTTTCGGAAAATGGCGTGACCCCCGGCGCAGCCGCATTCACGCCAGGGTTTATGACCAACAAAAAGTCCCCCTTGCGATTGGCATCCACCTCCCCTGTACTGGAGTTGATGCCAGGTGATGTTGCGTTGGGGCTTGCCGGCGACCAACTGAAGACCTTGCTGGGTTCGTGTGTGAGCGTCATTTTGACCGACCCGCGCAGAACAGTCGCCGCCATGTGCCACATCGTGCATGTGGGGCGGCCCAACGCCATGAATGCTGGCAATACCGCATATGGTGAGGTGGCCATGGAGAATATGTTTGCGCGCTTGTTGTCTGTCGGCATTTTTGGGGCGCGATGCGAGGCCTATGTTTTTGGTGGTGGCAACATGTTTCCCCAGTTGTTTAATAGGGTCCATGTAGGCGTCAATAACGCCGAGTGGGTGTTGGATTTTTTACATGACCACGGCATTGCGGTGGTTGACTATTGCTTGGGTGGCAATGGGTACCGCAAGGTGTCATGGACAGTGGGCTCCGGTGAGCCGGTGGTCGAAACCGTATTCTCGGAACAGGACACAAGCGATGGTTGTTAAAGTATTTGTAGTGGATGATTCGGCCGTGGTGCGCCAGGCGTTGGCGCACATGCTGGCGGGTAACCCCGAGGTGGAGTTGATTGGCAGCGCGCCCAATCCGCTGCTGGCGATGGAGATGATTCGCAAAAATCCGCCCGATGTGCTCTTGCTGGACATCGAGATGCCAGGCATGGACGGACTGACCTTTCTGCGCCAGATCATGGCAGGAACGCCCATTCCGACGGTCATTTGTTCGACGCTTTCCACAGAGGGCAGCAAAGTCGCGCTGGAGGCATTGAGTGCGGGAGCCGTCGCTATTCTTGCCAAGCCCAAACTGGGTTTGAAGCAGCACTTGGAAGACTCGCGCCGCGAGATGATTCAGACGCTCAAAACCGCTGCCAAGTCCAGACCACGAGCGCGTGGCAGCGTGTTGGCTGCCGCTGCACCGAAGGTCACCGGACAGGTTTCTTCACTGAGCGCTGGCGTCCATGCATTTGCCATGAACAAGCCCGTGGTGATGGGCAGCTCGACAGGAGGCACACAGGCGCTGGAGTTGGTGCTGACCAGCCTGCCCGCCGATGCCCCTGGCATTGCCATTACCCAGCACATGCCGGAGAAATTTACCGCCATGTATGCGACCCGGCTCAATGGTATTTGTGCCATGAATGTGCGCGAGGCCAAAGACGGGGACCGGCTTGAACGCGGCGTTGCGCTGATTGCACCAGGGGGATTGCACATGCAGTTGCGCAAAGCCGCAGGGCAGTATTTTGTTCATGTGGTCGATGGGCCGCCGGTCAATCGCCATAAACCTTCCGTGGATGTGTTGTTTAGATCAGCGGCTGAGTGTGCCGGGAGGGACGCTTTGGGCATCATCATGACGGGGATGGGTGACGACGGGGCCCGTGGCATGAAGGTCATGCACGACTTGGGTGCGCGCACCATTGCACAAAATGAAGCGACCTGCGTTGTGTTTGGTATGCCCAAGGAAGCGATCAAGTTGCAGGCCGTGGATGACATTTTGCCGCTCGAACAAATTGCCAGAGCTATTTTAAAATTTGACTCCCGAGCGTGATGAGTCTGCTGGCTTGTTATTCCGTTTAGAAATCGAATGATTGCCCCACCAAGTCCATGCGGCGTTGGGCCAAAGCGGCCACCTCGGTCTGACCTGCCTCCAGCGCCAACTGGCGTTGCACACCTAACCAAGCCAGCAGCGGTCGGCGCCAGCCTTGTTGTGACGCGGTGTCCACCGCCAAGGTCACGTCGGCGGGCGTCAAATGTTTCATTTTTAGCAACACACCGGCCGCCACCAAGCGCGCCAGCGGGTCGTCGATGGACGGCAAGACAGGCCCTGTCGTGCGGTTGAGCACAGCGCGGTGTTGCTCGGGTAACAGCGCCGCATTCAACCCCGACCACTGGCCAGTGAGGTAAGCCGCATAAGCTTGTGCCTCAGGGCCGGCGTCAACCGATAGCGGCTGGTAGCTGGCGCAATCGTCCAACTCCAGGCTGGCCACGCGCACGGCGCAGCGGGTGAGTTCAGCCTTGGCCAGCCAGTCGGCGCGGCCGGTGCTGGCCAGTTCGGTGCGGGCGCGTGCCAGTTCTAAATCGGCAATGCGCTGGTTCCCGGTGAGGTAGGCCGACGTGAATCCTTTGAGTGATGAGAAAGCGCTGCTTTGCCACTCGGGCGGCACCGGTTGGCTGGCACAAGCGCTGAGCAGCAGGGCGGCGGCTAAGGCGACGGCGTGGTGGCGAGGGCTCAGTAATGCAGGGGTGTTCATGGCAGTTTGATCTCCGTGGTGCGTGCGAAGGGCCATTTGCGATTCACCTCTTCCACCAACTGGCTGACCTTGCGCAAGCTCAGTTCGACTTCTGCCCGCAGTGTGCCCAAATCGGCCGTGGCGGCTTTGGTGTTGGCGCCCACGGCTTGGGCCTCAGCCAGTACTGCGTCAACTTTGCTTAAAGTGGTGCGCGCATCGGTCAATAAGGCAGTGAGCTGGGCGACGGCGACACGGGTGTCGTCCATGGTGGCTTTGGCCCCGTCTACCGTGGCCTGCGTGCTGTCCATGATGCCTTTGTTGCCAAACACCCGTTGGTCAGCTTTGGTGAGCAAGGTGTTGGTGTGGTCGAGCAGGGCAGCAATTTTTTTAGCATCTGCTTCATTGCCCAGCACCCCGGTCAAGACACCATAGCGTCCGGTCAACCGTTCGGTGAAGGTTTGTAAATTTCCAAGGGTGGTGTTGAGCTTAGAGTCGTTGCCCGTCATGTTGCTCAGGTTTTCCAAAATGGCCCGAGCCGAGGCCACCAAACGCGGAATTTCTGCATTGGTGTCCCCTTGCAGCAGCGTTCGCTCTGCGCCCGCGGGCAGTGGCGGGTCAGTCAAGACGCCGGTGAAGGCGCGAATGCGGGTCTCGCCCACCAAGCCGCGCTCCATGGTGAAAATGCTGCCGGTGCGCAACCAAGAAGCGTCTTTTTTGGGCACATCCACGATGATGCGGGCTTTGCCATCGGCGTTGAGTTCAATCCGACGCACCCGCCCAATCGGAAAGCCCGAAAAGGTGAGGTCCATGCCCGCAATCACGCCCTCGGAGTCGTCGGCCAGCAAGATCAACTCCTGCTGCGGTTCGAACACGCCGCGCGCGTACATCACGTACAGCAAAAACCCCAGCACCAACGCCGTCACCAGCATGAGCAAAAAAACCGCCTTGCGCTCCACGTGCGCAATCGGGCTGGGTTCGTCAGTAAGGGGTGGTGGTGTGGGAGGCGTCGAAGAAGTCATAGCGTCGCGTTGGGTTAAACGTATTTGATAGCGAGTGAGGCCGCTTCTATGAGCAGCAACACCATGAACAGGCGCACCGCGCCGGGTTGCAAGTTAGAGGTGTAGGTGGGCTGGCGTGCGGCCTCCAGGCTGGCGGCCATGGGCACCACGGCCACGGCCCAACTGAAAAACAGTGTTTTCATTACAAAGCCCAGCGTCACCTCAAAGTCAAACACCTGGCCCACCGTGCGGGTGTAGCCGGGCAGCCCCCAAGGCGACACGCCGTACACCGTGAGGTAAGCCAACACCAGCGCAATCACGCTGCTGACCATGGCCAGGGTCACCACGGCAAACGTGCTGGCCAGCACTTGAGGCACCAAGTCAGCGCGCAAACGTTCCAAGCTGAAAGGGGCCGAAGGGTGAGTCGTTGGGGATTGCGGCACCAATTGGCCGACATTAAAGACCAATCCGGCGCGCAAAGCCACAAACATCGCCGCTG
>JAGODZ010000165.1 GCA_017997975.1 Rhodoferax sp. | reverse complement strand
CCGCGACGGCACTCATGTCACTCAGGTCGCTGGCGCTGCAGGTCACCAGTACATCGGGGTAGAACCAATGCTCGGTGACGTTCACAGCCACCTTCACATCGCCTGAGAATACCTTGCAGGGCGAGCCTGCCAGATGCGATTTGAAAGCTAAAACGCTGGCAACGGTTGCCAAGTTGTGCCGCAAGGTGCCGCCTGTCATCGCAAACACCTCCCCGCTAAAAAAGTCATGCTTGTCGGTTTGCTGGCTTTCCCAGCTCAGGTAGTCCGACACGCTCATTTTGGATTTGGCAAGTGATTCGACCATGGTGTATTTCCTGTTGCGGTGGGTTGCATTGTCGGATCAAAGTGCCCAGTTGAACACCCGGCAATCACCCCGCCGCCGCTGTGGGCCGATAATCAATTCGGTTGACGTGCACGTCAACGGATAAACCCGTTTTTGAAAGATTGCCCATGCTGCTCACCCAAGACCAAGAAATGATTCGCGACGCTGTGCGCGACTTCGCTCAAGCCGAACTGTGGCCGCACGCTGCCCGCTGGGACAAAGAGCACCACTTTCCCAAAGAAGCGCACAAGGGCTTGGCCGCTTTGGGCGCTTACGGCATTTGTGTGCCGGAAGAGTTTGGTGGGGCCAACTTGGACTACGTGACGCTGGCGCTCGTTTTGGAAGAAATTGCGGCGGGCGACGGCGGCACCAGCACCGTGATCTCGGTCACCAATTGCCCGGTGAATGCCATCCTCATGCGCTACGGCAACGCCGCGCAGAAAAAGCAGTGGCTCACTCCCTTGGCGCAGGGTGACATGTTGGGCGCTTTCTGCCTGACCGAGCCCCATGTGGGCTCTGACGCCTCGGCCTTGCGGACCACCGCCGTCAAGCAAGGGGACGAGTACGTGATCAATGGTGTGAAGCAATTTATCACCAGCGGCAAGCACGGGGACGTGGCCATCGTGCTGGCGGTGACTGACAAGGGCGCTGGCAAAAAGGGCATGAGTGCCTTCTTGGTGCCCACCAACGCACCGGGTTACGTGGTGGCGCGTTTGGAGGACAAGCTCGGTCAGCACAGCAGTGACACCGCGCAAATCAACTTTGACAACTGCCGCATTCCCGCCGAGAACCTGATTGGCGCTGAAGGTGAGGGCTACAAAATTGCCCTGGGCGGCTTGGAAGGCGGGCGCATCGGCATTGCCGCCCAAAGCGTGGGCATGGCGCGCAGTGCGTTTGAGGTGGCCTTGGCGTACGCCAAGGAGCGGGAAAGCTTTGGTCAACCCATCTTCAACCACCAAGCCGTGGGCTTTCGTTTGGCCGAATGTGCCACTCAAATCGAGGCCGCACGCCAGCTCATTTGGCACGCCGCCGCCCTGCGCGATGCCGGTCGCCCGTGCCTGAAAGAAGCCGCCATGGCCAAGCTGTTTGCCAGTGAAATGGCAGAGCAGGTGTGCAGCGCTGCCCTGCAGACCTTGGGCGGTTACGGCTACGTGAGCGACTTTCCGGTAGAGCGCATTTACCGCGATGTGCGGGTGTGCCAAATCTACGAAGGCACCAGCGACGTGCAGAAAATCATCATTCAGCGCGCGCTGGCCTAAACGGGTCGGGGTGCCCGTTTAGCCGTGCGGCTCGCTGTCAACGGTTGAATGGGCGGGGGTCAACGCGACGGTGGGGCGCGTTTCTGTTGCCAGGTCGCGCAAGCTGATGGGGCTGGCGACGGCCTCAAGTGCGGCGCGCATTTGGTCAAGGACTTGGTCGACTGATGCGGGCGCGGGCAATTCCTCGGGGGAAAAAAAGCGGTCTTCGCCAGCGCACCGCACCGCATCCAGCACTTGGGTCACGCTGATCAGTGACGGATCGCGGGCCAGCAGCAGAAGGGGCGGGTCATCGCCCGACAGTTGCACCAGCGCGCGCTCTTGCAAAGCGCTCACCACGGTACTCAACACGTGCAGGGGCAAGCGCAGTTGGTGGGTGAATTCTGGCAGCGCCATGGCGGGCTGGCCCGTGATGAAGCGACTGGCCACCCTACTCATGACAGACAAGGCGAGTCGTTCGCGCACCCGGTTGCTCAAGCGCGGCTCGCCGCTGCCCAAATACAGGTACTCGGGGTGCTGGGTGTAAAACGCCACGCTGGCGCCAAACAGCAGCACCAACCAGCTCACATACAGCCAAATCATGAACAGCACCAAAATGGCAAAGCTGGAGTAAATGGCGGCGTACTGCCCCGAAGACACCACAAACAGCGCAAACAGCCAGCCCGAGGTTTGCCACACGACGCCGCCCACCATGCCACCCACCAGCGCCGGGCCCCAACGCACTCGGGTGTTGGGAATGAACAGGTAAACAAAGGTGAACGCGGCAATGATCAGCACGTAGGGGACGAGCCGGGTGGCCAGCTCAACCACTTGGCTGAGTGCATCGAAGGCCAGCAGCTGGCGAACCGTGTCGATGTTCATCACGGTAGCGGTCGCGCCCAAGGCCGAAAACACCAAAATGGGGCCAATGATGAGTACGCTGAAATAGCGGCTAAAACGCTCGCCCAGTCGGCGAGGCTGGGGAATATGCCAGATGTAGTTGAGCGACTCTTCAATTTTTTGCACCAGCGAGATGGCGGTGTAAAGCAGCAGCGCCAAGCCCACGGCCCCCAACACGCCCACATTCATGTTTTGAATGAACTCGGCAATGCGCAGGGACACTTCAACGCCTTGCTCACCCAGCGGCTCCAACAGCTTGCGCAACATGGGCTGAATTTGGTTGTGCACCCCAAAGGCTTTCAGTACCGAAAAGCTCAAAGCCAGCAAGGGCACGATGGACAGCAGCGTGGTGTAGACCAAACTCATGGCGCGCAAGGTGAGCTGGCCCATGGCCAAGTCGCGCCCCAACACCAAGACCGTGCGCACCCAACGCAGCACGCCGCTTTGCCACGGGGGGCGCTCGTGGGTGGGCTTGCCCCAGATGAGCGCTTCAAGGCGGCGCAGAAGGGGGGCGGGGGTGAGCGTCATGGGTGTCACTTTTAAAGCGGGCGGGTTGGTTTGCAATCCAAAACGTGATTGGACCATGGGGGCGGGTCGGCCTGCGTGGGTGCCCGCCGTGTTGGCAATGCCCCTTGAGCGGGTCAGCGGTTCATCTTAAGCCGTGGCCGGCAAGGGCTCCCGCTATGATCCAAGTCCTTACAAGGTTTACTCATGCGCATCATCATTCTGGGTGCTGGACGGGTCGGCGAGAGCGTTGCCGAGAGTCTGGTGTCCGAGCAAAACGACATCACCCTGATTGACCCTGACCCGGAGCGCCTGCGCTTGCTGGAGGACCGGCTTGACCTGCGCGGCGTGGTGGGCAACGGCATTCAGCCTTCGGTGCTGCGCAGCGCGGGTGCCGACGACGCCGATCTTTTCATTGCCTGTGCGTCGCTGGATGAAACCAACCTGACCGCCTGCAAGGTCGCGCGCAGCGTGTTTGGCATTCAAACCACGATTGCTCGCCTGCGCTCGCCTGAGTTTGAAGAGGGCGATGAGTTGCTCAACAACGCCGGGTTTTCGGTGGACCACGTGATTTGCCCGGAAGAGTCGGTGATGCGTTACATCAACCAACTGATTGACTTCCCCGAGGCGTTGCAGGTGCTGGAGTTTTCGCAGGGCCAAGCGAACTTGATTGCGGTGCGGGTGGCCGAAGGCAGCATGTTGGTGAACCACACCATTGGTGAGTTTCGCGAGTTGTTTCCCGAAGCGCCCATGCGGGTGGTGGCCGTGTACCGGCAAGACGCAGAGTTGCCAGTGGCCCCCGGCACCCGCGTGTTGCCCGGCGACGAGGTGTTTGTGTTGGCGGCCAAGGACAAAATTCGCAAGGTGTTGGGTGCCATTCACAAAGACGACCGCCCTGTGGTGCGCATCATGATTGCGGGCGGCGGCAAAGTGGGCTTGCGCTTGGCGCGCAACTTGGCGGACCACTACCAAGTCAAGATCATCGAGTCCGACCGCAAGCGCTGCGACTACTTGGCCACCCAGCTGCCGTCCCACGTGCTGGTGCTGTCAGGCGACTCCACCGACGAAGACCTGTTGATGGGCGAAAACGTGGGCGAAATGGACCTGTTTATTGCACTGACCAGCGACGATGAAGACAATATTTTGTCCGCCATGCTGGCCAAGCGCTTGGGCGCGCGGCGCGTCATGGCACTCATCAACCGCCGGGTGTATGCGGAAATGATGCAGGGCAGTGCGATTGACATCGCGCTCTCCCCCGCCCAAACCGTCATTGGAGAGCTGCTGGTTCACGTGCGCCGAGGCGACGTGGCCGCCGTGCACAGCTTGCGCCGGGGCGCGGCCGAGGCCATCGAGGGCGTGGCGCGCGGCGATGCGCGCACGTCCAAGCTGGTGGGGCGTCGCATTGAAGAGGTGGTGTTGCCTACCGGTGCGCGCTTTGGTGCCATCGTGCGCGGCAAGGCCAGTTTGGCGGAGGTGCTCATGCCCTACCACGACCTGGTGATTCAAGAGGGCGACCACGTCATCATCTTCATCCCCACCAAGCGCCTGATGCGGGCGGTGGAAAAGTTGTTCCAGGTCAGCGCCACCTTCTTTTAGTTGCAAGGCCTTATGTCTGGTTTTCTTCCTGTTCTCAATGTGTTGGCCCGCATCATGCTGGGCTTTTCGTTGCTGTTTTTGGTGCCCTTGGGCTGGGCTTGGGCGCTGGACCAAGAACACCTGCGCAATATTTGGCTGCAAGGCATGGGTTTGACGTTTGGCTCCGGCCTGCTGTTGCTGTTGCTTACCCGCCAGTACAAACAAGAGCTGAGGCCGCGCGATGGTTTTTTGCTGGTCAATCTGGTGTGGATGGTGATGCCCGCCTTTTCAGCCGTGCCCTTGATGCTGGCCATCGACGGCTTCAGCTGGACCGACGCGTACTTTGAGTCAATGAGCGCGCTCACCGCCACCGGCTCGACCGTGCTCACCGGGCTGGACGCCTTGCCGGTGTCGGTGAATGTGTGGCGGTGTTTCCTCCAACTCATGGGGGGCTTGGGCATCATGCTGTTGGTGGTGGCGGTGTTGCCCTTGCTGGGACTGGGTGGCGTGCAGTTGTACAAGGCCGAGACCCCCGGCCCCATGAAAGACGCCCGCTTAACGCCCCGCATTGCCGAGACGGCGCGCGGCCTGTGGGGCGTGTACTTTTCGTTTTCAGCGCTGTGCATGCTGAGTTACCGCTGGGTGGGCATGTCGTGGGAAGACGCGTTCATGCACATGTGCACCACCATGGGCTTGGGCGGCTCGTCCTCGCATGACGCCAGCTTTGGCTACTGGAATTCAGCGGCGGTGGAGGGCGTGGCCACGTTCTTCATGGCGTTGGCGGGGGTGAGTTTTGCCCGCTACTTCATCGTCTGGCGGGCGCGCTCGCTCACCTCCTTGCTGCGCGATGTGGAGGTGCGTACCTACGCCTTTGTGCTGCTGGCCTCGGTGGTTATTTTGAGTGTCGTGCTGACCGTGCACGGCACCTACCCGGACTACCTGCGGGCCTTGCGGGCGGCGGCGTTTCACGTGGTGTCGGTGGCCACCACCACCGGTTATGCCTCCGCTGACTACGCCTTGTGGCCGGTGTTTGCCCCGGTGCTGCTGATGTTTTTGGGCAGCTTTGTGTCTTGCGCAGGTTCCACCGGCGGGGGCATCAAGATGGTTCGCATGGTGATTTTGGTCAAACAAGCGCGCCGGGAGCTGGTGCGGGCCATTCACCCCCGGGTGGTCAACCCGATCATCATGGGGCACGTGCCCATCTCGGTCACCGTCACCGCCTCGGTGATGGCGTACATGTTGATTTATGGGGCCACCATTTTGGGCTTGACCATGCTGATGCTGCTCTCAGGGCTGGACATTTTGACGGCGTTTTCAGCCGTGGTGGCCACGGTCAACAACATTGGCCCCGGCTTGGGTCAGGTGGGGCCGTCGTCCAGCTTTGGCGTGCTGACGGACTTTCAGACCTGGGTGTGCACCATCGGTATGCTGATGGGGCGCTTGGAGTTGCTCGGCGTCATGGTGCTGTTTTTGCCGCAGTTTTGGCGCAAATAAGCCGATTATTTTTTGACTCATTGACTCAACCTTTAACAGGAAACATTCCATGCCCATTACCAAGAGTTGTTTACAGCTCGTTCACGACGCGATGAACGTGGTCACCACCTACTCCGTGCCTGAGGCGCTGGCCAAGCTGCATGACGCCAACGTGCAAATCGTGGACATTCGCGATATTCGCGAACTCACACAAGGCACCGTGCTGGGGGCCTACCACGCGCCACGGGGCATGCTGGAGTTTTGGGTTGACCCGGCCTCGCCCTACCACAAGCCTATTTTTGCCGACGAGGGCAAAGAGTTTGTTCTGTTTTGTGGTGCGGGCTGGCGCAGCGCGCTGGCGGCCAAAGCCCTGCAAGACATGGGCATGACCAACGTGGCCCACATTGACGGTGGCTACGCCGAGTGGCTCAAGCAGGGCGCGCCCACCGAAACGCTGGAAGCACAAAAGGCCCGCCGCCCGGCCAAGGCGTGACGATGTTTTATATAAGAAATCGGGCGCTAGCCCATACAGAGTAAGCGCGAGTAGCTATGAAATTTGATGCCATTTTGTTCGATTGTGATGGGGTGTTGGTGGACAGCGAGGGCCTCACCAACGCGGTGCTGCGCGAGATGCTGCAGGAGCTGGGCTGGACGCTTACCCCGCAGGAGTGCATGGCCCGCTTCATCGGCAAAACCCTGCGTGAGGAGCGTCTCACCATTGAAGAGCACACCGGTCAGGCGTTTTCGCAGGCGTGGCTGCAAGACTTTTACCAGCGGCGTGACCAGGCATTAAAGGCCAGCCTGGAGATCGTGCCGGGTGCCCATGAGGCCGTGGCCGCCGCTCAGGCTTATGCCCCACTGGGCATTGCTTGCGCCTCCGGGGCCGACCGTCAGAAGGTTGAGATGGTGCTCAACAAGGTGGGGTTGATGCTGTTTTTTGAAGGCCACATCTTCAGCGGCCATGAAATGCCACGCTCCAAACCCGCGCCAGATGTGTACTTGGCCGCGGCGCGCCACCTGAACGCGCCCCCCGAGCGCTGCTTGGTCATTGAAGACTCGGTGCCAGGTATCACCGCCGGTGTGGCCGCTGGTGCCACCGTGTGGGCGTATTGCCCGGCCACGGCACACCAGTCGGCGCAGTCCCTGCGGGAGGCGGGCGCGCAAGTTTTGTTTGCGCACATGGCCGACTTGCCCGGTCTGCTGAACCGCCCTCTCTAACCCCTGCTCGCTCACCCTGCCTGTTTGGCAGGCACCGCCCGCCAAGCCGCGCCCCTGTTGGCTTTGCGTGGCTTGTACCGGGTGCTGTCCACAAAGTTATCCACAGAATTTGTGCATGAGTGGCGCCCCTTGAGCGGGCGCTTCATCCCCACCCGCAGAGACCAGCCCCTCAGGCTATTCAGGCGCTAATTTGTCTTGGTGAGTGGGTTGGTTTGTCGGTTAACGTCAAATACTGTGTTAGTCAAACGGCGGTAAAAGTTAGCGGAAAGCGCACTTGTACCCAGTGCCTTATTTTTAAGCACCGTGTTGCAACCCGCATGGGCTATGGGTTTGAGCCACTTCTCCCAAGGACGTCAACACACT
>JAGODZ010000022.1 GCA_017997975.1 Rhodoferax sp. | reverse complement strand
GGCTAATACGTCATGAATTAGACTTATTTGACTCACCTCGAACGGCAACAACATCGGCCACCATTTTTTTGATCTCAAGGTGCAAATCCGCCTTTAAACGATTGATCAAGGCATCTGCCTGTTCTGCAACGACGGCTCGGATCAATTTGTCTAATTCTTGATGGACACGTGTGTGAACGAGCGCCTCCACTTGCATCAACAAAATTTGAGTCAATTTTTCAAAGTCTGGCTGAGGTACACGTCCCTCCACGGATAACTCTGATGGCCTTACAACCTCTGTCAGAGTGGGTAAAAAACGAGGCAAATGGCGAGGTGGCGTGCTCATCCTGCTCCCTCATTCAATGCCAAATCATGGCGGTGCAAGGTGTAGCCCCGTTGCTTGTAGTCGATCCACCGAGCTCTCGCTGAAAGACGCTCTTGCTCGTCCAGACTCACTACCTCAATCACTCGTTGGAACAAGTCAAAGCCTTCAGGAATGTGGTCCCCCAAGTTGAGAAGCACGTCCTGATGCGGTGCCGACTCGATCAGCGTGGTCAAAATAACAGGAGAGGCCGCAATGACCCGGGGGTCTCCCCGCAATAAGCAATGCGGTATGAAATCAATGGCGGAGATGGCCCACAGCGCTGCATCCAACTGCTTCAAGGTGGCTGGATCACCCGTCACCACCACTTTGGCGCCGCTGTTGACCGCTTTCCTTAACAAGCGACAGGCGTAAGCCACAGGTTCTGGCGCGTTGAAATGAAAGGCGATGTCAGTCAAAAAGAGCCCCTTCTTTAGTGGCTAGCCGCCATGAGATACGCCAACAAAAGGGGTACGGGGCGCCCCGTCGCCCCTTTCGCCGCACCGCCTTTCCAAGCGGTGCCTGCAATGTCCAGATGGGCCCAAGGGAACTTGGTGGTGAAACGCTGCAAAAATTTGGCAGCCGTCACCGCACCACCAGCGCGGCCCGCCACGTTCGCCACGTCTGCAAAATTGGTTTTAAGCCCTTCAGCGTAGTCATCGTCCAGCGGCATGCGCCAGCAAAGGTCAAGAGAGTTGGTCCCAGCCTCGGTTAAGGCAGTGATCAAGGCCTCGTCGTTTGAAAAAAGACCACTTCGCACCGAGCCAAGAGCCACCACACAGGCCCCAGTCAACGTGGCAATGTCAATGACTGCGGAAGGCTTAAAGCGTTCCGCATAGGTCAGCGCATCGCACAGCACCAAGCGCCCTTCTGCATCGGTATTCAAAATTTCAATGGTTTGCCCACTCATGCTGGTGACGACGTCGCCTGGTTTAACGGCGCTGCCATTGATCATGTTTTCGCAGGCAGGAATCAAGCCAATCACGTTGATCGCGGGGCTCAATTCGCCCAAGGCCCGAAAAACGCCCAACACACTGGCGGCCCCCGACATGTCAAACTTCATTTCATCCATCTCAGCCGCTGGCTTGATGGACACACCACCGCAGTCAAAAGTAATGCCTTTGCCGACCAGCACCGTGGGGGCTTGTGATTTGGCGGCACCGTCGTAGCGCAAGACAATGAACTGCAATGGTTGATCCGACCCTTGCGCCACTGCCATGAAGGCACCCATTTTCAGTTTTTCGACGTCTTTGGGGCCCAACACCTCACATTTAATTTTGGGAAACTTGGCCAGCGAGCGCGCCGCACCAGCCAGCATCACAGGTGTCGCGTGGTTGGCGGGACGGTTGGCCCACTCTTTTGCAAATTCGACGCCTGCAACCGTGGCCGCCAAGCCGTCAAACCCACTCTTGAGCTTGCCGACCTTGGGCACACCCACAATGATGCGTTCAATAGCGCGACCCTCTTTTTTCGATTGGGTCGTGGTGTACACATAACTGGCATCTGCTGCCGCCATGACCGCACACTTCACGGCCGCCTCCGTCGGCGCATCGGCAAAGCAGATAACGAGTTGTTTGGCCTTGCTTCCCTTGAGAAGCCCCATGGCAGCGACCAAGGCTTGGCGAACGTCCTTGGGAGATCCGTCGCCGGCACCCGCAAACACCACACGAGACGCATGAAAACCCGCCGGGCGGTACAACGACAGCGTTTTACCTGCTTTGGTCTCAAAGTCGCCTGCTTTCAACGCCTGATCGACGACCGCTAAAAGTTCGTCTTTGCCGGGTTTAAAACCATCGCTTGCAAGGACAATCAATCCGTCGGATTTCAACAGTGCGGCTGCGGACAAGCTCAATGCTTTGAGTTCAAAGTTCATAATTCAGAATTCCCATTTAGTTGAAGACCCGTTTGGCTGCATCATGCCGCCCAGTGGGTCTCGCAAATTGCCCTGCCCATGTTATTCCATTCCTCGATTCGCAAAGAGTTGGCCCGCAGCTTTGGTGCCACTCTGATTGTTTTGGCGACCGTCGTGATGACGATGACCCTGATCCGCACCTTGGGCCAAGCCTCGCGTGGCAGTTTCAACCCGTCCGATGTCATGCTGGTGATGGGTTACACCGTCTTAGCGTACATGCCCACAATTTTGACCATGAGTCTTTTCATCTCGGTCATGTCCGCGTTGTCGCGCATGTACCGAGACAGTGAAATGGTGATCTGGTTTTCAAGCGGGCAAGGGGTGGCTTCACTGCTCAATCCGATGTTTCGCTTTGCCTGGCCGGTGCTGGCGGCTATTGCAGCACTGGCGCTGTTGGTTCTGCCTTGGTCCAATCAGCGCATTGACGACATGAAGTTGCAGTACGAACGTCGGGGTGATCTGGAGCGCATTGAACCCGGGCAATTCCAAGAGTCTGCGGGTGGTACGCGGGTCTTTTTTGTGGAAAAGGACCAAGCCAACCCTCAGGCGGGCAGTAATGTGTTCATTGCCACCACGGAAGAGGGCAAACAAACCACCACGTCGGCGCGTCGGGGTCGGTTGGAAACCATTGGAAAAGACCGGTTTCTGATGCTCAACAGCGGGCAACGGCTGGAAAAAGATGTGGGTGCACAGTCATTAAAGATCAGTGAGTTTGAGGTCTATGGAACCAAAGTAGGTGTTGATGTGTTTGACGGTAACAGCCCTTTGGCCATTAACACCAGCCCCACCCTTCAGCTGTTGGAAAAACCCACCCCGCTGAATCAAGCTGAGCTGTCGTGGCGCTTTGGTTTGATCTTGGCAGCCATCAATTTTCTGGTGATCGGGGTGGCGATCTCAGGCGGCAACCCGCGAGTCGGTCGCAGTGCCAATCTGGTTTTTGCGATGTTTGCGTTTATTTTGTATTACAACCTGCTCGGTTTGGGGCAAAGCTGGATCTCCTCAGGCCGCTATGGCGTGGCTCCATTGATGCTCGTTTTGCATGGCGGAACTTTTCTGATGGCACTCCTTTGGTTGGCCAAAGTACACAACAACTGGCACTGGCGTCGCTTGCTGGGCCGGCGTGCCCTGCCCTCTCAGACCATGAATGAGATCGTGCGATGAAAACCATTCGACGCTTGATTTATGGCGAAATTTTGACCTCTGTGGCCTTTGTCGCCATTGGTTTTTTGGCCTTGTTCATGTTTTTCGACTTTGTCGAAGAGATTCAGTCTTTAGGGAAACACGCCGCGGCAGGTTACCGCTTGATTCATGCCATGGCGTTTGTGGCCTTGATGCTACCCAGCCACTTGTACGAGTTGCTTCCGATTGCGGTGCTGATTGGCACTATTTTTGTCATGGCGCGCTTGGCCAAAAGCTCCGAATTCACTATTTTGCGAACCAGTGGTCTGGGCCCTTGGCGCGCACTGAGAACCTTGTTGGTGCTGGGTTTGGGTTTTGTGGTGCTGACCTTTGCGGTGGGGGACTACCTCTCGCCCGTGGCGGACCGCACCGGGCAATTATTAAAAGCCCGTTTCCAAGGCGGCATCAGCATCGGGCAAACCGGTGCCTGGTTGCGAGAGCGACAAGCGGACGCCCAATATGCGGTGAACGTAGGCGGGCTGGAGCCAGCCGGCAGTCTGCGAAACGTGCGCATTTTTGAGTTTGACAAGCAAGGCTTTCTCAGCGCACTGACACAAGCCGCCACCGCGCAAGTGGGGGCCGACAACGCGTGGACGCTCAACGAAGTCAGTCGCACGGCGTTTCCGGCGCGCCATGCGGACACCGCCCGAATTGAGCGGACGAACGAGCCCACGGTGCGCTGGCCCAACAACATCAGCCGCGAAATGGTGTCTGCGGCACTGCTCAAACCCGAGCGCATGAGCACCATTGACCTCTTTCAGTACATCCAACACCTTGAAGCCAATGCGCAAAGCGCACAACGCTATGAAATTGAGTTCTGGAAAAAAGTGTTCTACCCCTTAAGTTGCCTGGTGATGGTGGTGTTGGCGCTGCCTTTTGCGTACCTGCACTTCCGGTCGGGGGGCATTGCCACTTATGTGTTTGGCGGTGTCATGGCGGGCATCAGCTTCTTTTTACTGAACAACGTCTTTGGCTACATTGGCAACCTGCAAAACTGGCAACCCTGGCTCACCGCAGCGTTACCGGGCATGATTTATTCGGTTCTGTCCCTCACCGCTTTTGGGTGGCTGGTGCTGCGCCGATAGTCCACCCCCCTGCCAAGACCTTTTCAATGCCTGATCACACCCACCGCGCGACGATCCTTTTTGCTCACGGCTCCCGTGACCCCTTGTGGCGCTTGCCCATTGAGGCCATTGCCACCCAAATGCGACAAACTGACCCGGCGTGCCAAGTTCGCTGCGCCTACCTTGAGCTGACCACCCCTGACCTCGCCACCAGCACGGCCGAGTTGGTGGCGCTGGGCATCACCTCCATCACCGTGCTGCCTCTGTTTCTGGGAGTGGGCCGCCATGCCCGGGAGGATTTACCGGTTCTCATGGAGGAGTTGAAGCAGACATTCCCCCACGTCAGCTTTGAGCTAAGACCAGCGGTCGGTGAAGACCCTCGCGTCGTCGCGCTATTGGCCCACATCGCTTTGAGCTGAATTTCACCGTCTCAAAATAGCTGTTGACGCATAATAAATGACGTCATTAGCTGAATTTCGATATGAACCTCCATCAATTTCGCTTTGTTCAAGAAGCGGTTCGCCGCAATTTGAACCTCACCGAGGCGGCCAAGGCGCTGCACACGTCCCAGCCGGGTGTCTCTAAAGCCATCATTGAGTTGGAGGAAGAACTGGGCATTGAGATCTTTGCACGCCACGGCAAGCGGCTCAAACGGGTCACTGAACCCGGCCAACACGTGCTGAAAAGTATTGAGCTGATCATGCGAGAGGTGGGCAACCTCAAACGCATTGGTGAGCAGTACAGCGCGGAGGACAGTGGCACCTTGTCCATCGCCACCACCCACACGCAGGCACGCTACGTGCTGCCTGAACCGGTGGCGAAACTGCGTCAGGCCTACCCCAAAGTGAACGTGAGCCTGCACCAAGGCTCCCCCTCACAGGTGGCTCAAATGCTGATTGATGAGGTGGCCGAGATCGGCGTGGCCACCGAGTCATTGGCCAGCTACCCCGAACTGGTCACCCTGCCCTGCTATGAATGGCAACACGTTCTGGTGCTGCCTGTGGGCCACCCGTTGTGCACCAAAGAGCACATCACGCTAGAAGACATCGCACAAGAGCCCTTGATCACTTACCACCCGTCTTTTACCGGGCGCACCAAAATTGACCACGCCTTTGCCACTCGCAAACTAGAACCCCGTATTGCCTTAGAAGCGATTGACTCGGACGTCATCAAGACCTATGTGAAATTAGGCTTGGGTGTGGGCATTGCGGCGGAAATGGCCGTGAAAGACGTGCTGGCCGAAGGCGACACCAGCGAACTCGTGGTGCGTCCTGCGGGCCATTTGTTTGGTCAGAACGTGGCCCGAGTGGCCTTCAAGCGCGGCGCTTACCTGCGAAATTTTGTGTATAAATTTGCCGAGTTGCTGGGCGACCGCCTCAACCGCGACCTGGTGGCCCGCGCCATGTCAGGTCACCACGACGACTTTGAACTCTGATTCTGAAACAACCACCACCATGCTGACTCCTGCTCTGACCAGCCGCCTGCCCAACGTAGGCACCACCATCTTCACCGTCATGTCCGCTCTGGCCGCTGAGAAAAATGCGGTCAATCTGGGCCAAGGCTTCCCAGACTTTGACTGCGACCCGGCTCTGATCACGGCAGTGAACACCGCCATGTTGAGCGGGTTCAACCAATACCCTCCCATGCCGGGCATTGCACCGCTGCGGGAGGTGATTGCGACCAAATTGCAAACCCTCTACGGCCACAGCTACAACGCTGCGAGTGAGATCACCATCACGGCGGGGGCCACGCAGGCCATCCTCACTGCCATTTTGGCCATCGTGCATCCAGGCGATGAGGTGATCGTGTTGGAGCCTTGCTATGACAGCTATGTGCCCAACATCGAGCTGGCCGGGGGTGTGGCGGTGCGCGTGCCTTTGACACCCGGCACCTTCCGGCCTGACTTCGAGAAGATTGAAGCCGCGATCACCCCAAAGACCCGCGCCCTGATCATCAATTCGCCGCACAACCCCAGCGGCACCGTGTGGTCTGAGCAAGACATGCGGCGCCTGCAAGACCTGCTGACCCCCACCAACGTGCTGCTGATCAGCGACGAGGTGTACGAGCACATGGTGTTTGACGGACAGTTGCACCAAAGTGCGGCCCGTTTTCCCGGCTTGGCCGCGCGGGCCTTCATCGTCTCCAGCTTTGGCAAGACCTACCATGTCACCGGTTGGAAAGTGGGCTATGTGGCAGCACCCGCCGCCCTGACGGCAGAGTTCCGCAAAGTGCACCAATTCAACGTGTTCAGTGTCAACACCCCCATGCAACATGGCTTGGCCCACTACATGGCAAACCCCGCGCCCTACCTGCAACTGCCGGCGTTCTACCAACGCAAGCGCGACCTTTTTCGCGCGGGCTTAAAGCACACCCAGTTCAAGCTACTGCCCAGCGAAGGCACCTACTTTCAATGTGTTGACATCTCCGAGGTGAGCGACTTGGACGAAGCCGCTTTTTGCCATTGGCTGACATCAGAGGTCGGCGTCGCTGCGATCCCGCTGTCTGCGTTTTATGGCAATGGCTTTGACCAACGCGTGGTGCGTTTTTGCTTCGCCAAGAAAGATGACACTTTGAACGCCGCGCTGAAACTGTTGGCCCGACTTTGAGTGAATAATTTACTATTGAATTTATAGCTGCTTGCGCATACTGTGATTGGGTTAGAGGGCTATTTCTTATATAAAAAGTTTACTTGCTTGCATGGCCAACTCAGTGGGGAATTGCACCAAGAAGACCGTCCTAGCCGACGAAGACTCGACTGAAAGCGTGCCGCCGTGTGCAATGACGATGGACTGGGTAATGGCCAAGCCCAGCCCAGTTCCCTCGCTGCGATTTTGTCGCGAAGCGTCGGCCCGAAAAAAGCGCTCAAACACCCGCTCCAGGTACTCAAAAGGAATGACATCCCCCGTGTTTTCTACACGGATAACCACCCCTTCAGGCCCCCCCTGAATGGTGACGCTGACACTCGTATTGGGGTGGGCATGGCGTACCGCGTTGGACACCAGATTGCCCAGCGCCCGGCGCAGCATGAGACGGTCTGCAGATAAATCACCTTCTCCGCTCAGACTGAATCGCACCCCTTTCTCCTCGGCTACTGCCTCGTAATAGTCAAACACAGCCCGCACCTCGGCGAGCAAATTCAAACGCTCTCGGCGCGGCACCACCCAGCCGTTGTCCGCCTTGGCCAGCAACAGCATGTCGGAAATCATTCGGCTCAAATGCTCGTACTCCTCGGCGTTGGACTCCAAGACACGCAAGTAGTCCTCTGAGGTGCGGGCGCGAGACAAGGCCACCTGCGTCTCAGTCATGAGGTTACTCACCGGGGTGCGCAATTCGTGGGCAATATCAGACGAAAACGCAGTGAGGCGCACAAAGGCGTCTTCCAAACGGGCCAACATAGCGTTCAAAGAACGCGCGAGTTCAATCAACTCCCGGGGCAGTCGCTCAAGAGGTAGCCGATAGTTCAAGTTTTTCGCCGTCACCCCGCTCGTTTGGTCCCGCATCGTGCGCAGCGGTGCCAACCCCCGACGCACCGCCACCCAGCCCAACACGCTACAGAGCGCCGCAGCACCTGCGATAAACGCCCACAGGGTTCGCTGAAACATGGTCATGAACTGCTGGTGATGCACGGTGTCCAAGGCCACCACGACGGTAACTACAGGTGCGTCAAGCAACCCCGTAGCGACCGGTGCCACCACCGCGCGGTAGGTTTGGCCGTCCAGCGTCCACAGCACGGGCGTCATCGGGCTGCGCAGCGCCGTGTCAACCTCACCGGCCTTCGGCCAGTTCATGCCAAAGTTGGCAAACAGTGTGCGCTGCTTCGCATCCATCACAACCACCGCCAAGCCATGGTGCCCCACCAGCGCGTTGTCCAACGCGCCCATCAGCTCTGGCACATCACTAAGGGCACTCAATGAACCCAGCGCTTGGCGTGTCCGCGCCATCTTTGCGGTGAGCACCTCCATGTCTTGCTCTTCAAAGTGTTGCTCTACGGAGCCTGCAATCACCAGCCCTAACGCCAGCAATACGGCAGAGGAAACCAAAACAAAAAGCAGCGTCAAACGCGCTGTCAGTGACATGTTGCCGGTCACGCGCAAGTTGGGCTCTCCATGACATACCCCATGCCCCGAACCGTGCGAATCAGTTTGGGCTCGAATGGATCGTCCAACTTGAGGCGCAGGCGGCGCATGGCCACCTCAATCACATTGGTGTCGGAATCAAAGTTCATGTCCCACACCTGCGAGGCAATCAAGGAGCGGGGTAACACCTCACCTTGCCTTCGCATCAACAACTCCAAAAGTGCAAACTCTTTGGCCGTCAGATCAATGCGTTGGCCCGCCCGCGTGGCGCGGCGTTTCAGCAAGTCCAGCTCCAAATCAGCCAACGTCAAAAACTCGGCCACCGAGGGTCTAGAACCCCGCCTTAACAAGGTACGCACCCGCGCCAAGAGTTCTGCAAAGGCAAACGGTTTGACCAAATAGTCGTCCGCGCCCAGCTCTAAGCCCTTCACCCGGTCATCAACCTCATCGCGCGCGGTCAAAAAAAGCACGGGAATATCTTTGCCCGCCCGGCGAATGCCCGTCAAGACGCCCCACCCGTCCAGCCCCGGCAGCATCACGTCCAAAATGGCCAAGTCAATCGCTTCGGTCAAGGCGTGGTGCAAACCATCCACACCATTGCGATGCAAATCGACTGAAAAGCCGGCCTCCATCAGGCCTTGCTGCAGGTAGTCCCCTGTTTTGGGTTCGTCCTCAACCAAGAGTATTCGCATCGTCGTATGGCTTTCTTAATCAAGGGCTGGTCCGACATTGTCGACAGATCAATACGCAGCGCGCACCCACCGTTGTCACGGCAGGTGAAACAGGCTTTAGTTGATACCGACTTTGCGCTGCTCCATGCGAATGTAGGCGGTGATGTGGGCCACATCATCGGGTGTTAAACCCGCCACCGGGGGCATATTGCCAAACTTCCAGTGGTGGGCTCTGACCCCGTTGGCCACCGCATTTTGGAATGCAGCATCTCCATGGTGTGAGGGTTCGTACACGCGGTGCAAAAATGAGGGGCCGCTGTCGCCTCCCTTCAAATCCACGCCGTGGCAACTGGCACACTTCTGAACAAATAAACCCTTCCCTTTGGCGGGGTTGGGCATAAGCCCGGCGCTGGGCGCGGGTACGCCTGCGGTTTGTGCCTGAGCGACACTTGCCAAAGTAACCCAACTGAGCAGACTCAAAAGGGCTCCACCCGCCATCTTTCTCAGGAGCGTAGAAACAGTCATGGTGAGCTTCAGTTCGCAGGCCCAATCTCAGTCACGGTCATTTTCCCGCCCTGCTCCACCACCCTAAAACGAACTTTGTCACCGACCTTCACCGTATCGAGCATGGCTTTGTCTTGGGCCAGAAACACCATCGTCATGCCCGGCATGTCCATGTGCTTGATGGCACCGTGCTTCAGCGTGATTTTTCCCTGTTCCTTGTCAATTTTTTTCACTTCGCCGTCCGTCAGGCTGGGCGAATGGGCCATTTCCATTTTGGCGGGCTCTGCAGGCGCTGCCGCAAAAGCCTGACCAGAGAGAAAAGACGACAAAGCGATGGTGGTGGCTGCGAGGAGGTAGTTTGTGTTTTTCATTGGTTTTCCTTGAGTTTGTTGATGGGCATGTCGATCGAAGTGGCGGTGGCAGTGGCGTCCAACTGGTTATTTGGCGGCCACTTTGACTTTTCCCTTCATGCCGGCTTCAAAATGGCCGGGCATCAGGCAGGCAAAGTCCACCACCCCCGTTTGGGTGAATTGCCAAATGATCTCGCCCTGTTGACCCGGTGCCAGCGTCAACTTGCCAGGCTCGTCATGCTCCATGTTGGGAAACCTCTTCATCACCGCCAGATGCTCTAAGAGCTCCTTTTCGGTGCCTAGAGTCATTTCGTGTTTCACATGGCCTGAATTTTTGACCGCAAAGCGAATGGTTTCACCCTTTTTGACCTGAATATCTGATGGCGTGTAGCGCATAGCGTCCCACATCTCAACGGCAACCGTCCGGTTGACCTTGGCGGCAACCCCGGGTTTGCCAATCGCTGATTCGCCATGGCCACCCGCATGATTGCCTGAAGCCCAGGCGGCAGAAGATGAAACAAGAAAGGCGAGCACCACGGTTGGAGTGCAGGCGAAGCGCATTAGGTTTGAATTTTTCATAGGTGAACCTTGAGGTGCAATGGTTTGTAAATGGGCCAACTGATGTCGCCGTTCAGTGCGACATTCCCATCATTCCCTTGGGCTTGACCACCGACGCGGCCGCAGGCTTGGCTTGCGCGCTGCCAACCGGGCGCGTGGTTTCTGGCGCCGATCCGGTCCATTCATAAGCCACCGTGCCCGCAGGATGGGGGAACGGCCCTGGGTCGCTGTAGTCGCCTGGTTTTTGGTCTTTGCGTACTTTGAACACCGTGAACATGCCGCCCATTTCCAGGGAACCATATTGCCCAGTGCCGGTCATCATGGGGGCCGTGTTGTCAGGAATCGGCATTTCCATGGCCCCCATATCGGCCATGCCACGCTCACCCATCAGCATGTAATCGGGTGCCACCTTTTGAATTTTCTTGACCATCCCGCGGTGGTCAACGCCAATCAGGGTCGGCACGTCATGCCCCATGGCGTTCATGGTGTGATGGCTTTTGTGGCAGTGCAGGGCCCAATCACCTTCCTCATTGGCAAGCAGCTCGATTTGGCGCATTTGCCCCACCGCCACGTCAGTGGTGACCTCAGGCCAACGGGCACTGGGCGGTGTGGGACCGCCGTCTGTGCCAGTGACCTCAAACTCATGGCCGTGCAAATGAACGGGGTGATTGGTCATGGTCAAGTTACCCACCCGAATGCGCACCCGGTCATTGAGCCGCACATTCAAGCTGTCAATGGCGGGAAAAACTCGGCTGTTAAAGCCCCAAATATTGAAGTCCAACATGGTGTTGATCTTGGGCGTTTTGCTGCCGGGCTCCACGTCAAACGCATTGAGCAGAAAGCAAAAGTCGCGGTCCACATCGCTGATATGCGGGTGTTTGGCCTTGGGGTGGGTTACCCACATGCCCATCATGCCCATGGCCATTTGCACCATTTCATCCGCATGGGGGTGGTACATGAACGTTCCGGGTCGGCGCGCTTCAAATTCGTAAACCACGGTTTTGCCCACGGCAATAGCGGGTTGGGTAAGGCCACTGACACCATCCATGCCGTTGGGCAAGCGTTGTCCATGCCAGTGCACGGAGGTGTGCTCGGGCAATTGATTGGTCACAAAGATGCGAACGCGGTCCCCTTCCACGACTTCGATCGTGGGCCCGGGGCTTTGCCCGTTGTAGCCCCACATATTCACCTTGAAACCGGGGGACATTTCCCGCACCACCGGTTCCGCCACGAGGTGAAATTCCTTCACACCATGGTTCATGCGCCAAGGCAGCGTCCAGCCGTTCAGGGTAACGACCGGGTTGTAGGGTCGCCCCGTGGTGGGCATCAGGGGTGGCGCAGTCAACACCGAGGTTTGGATCACCGGCTCAGGCAGGCCTGCCAATGCGGAACGCGCTACGGCCAAACCAGCCACCGAGGCGGCCGCGCCTGCGAAAAATTGTCGACGTGAGTTGAGTTTCATGGTCATTCCTATCAATGTGCGGCCGTGGCAGCGGCTTCTCCACCGCCGCCCAAAGAGACGAAATTGGCGGGCTCACCCCCTTGGAGCACCCATTGCAGATCACTTTCGGCTTGCCAATAATCACGCTGTGCAGCAATCACATCCAGAGCCGCCTGCGCTTGGTTGCGTGACGCATCCAACAGATCCCATGAACTGCTCAACATGCCGTTGTAACGAAGCACCGTTTCTTCGCTGATGAATTCGCGCACTTTAAGAGCCTCTTGACTGGCTAGAAACAGGGCATGACTGGCCTGATACGCCACCAGCGCCATGTCGAAGTGGGTGCGATTGCGCAATGCGACCGCACGCGGCAGTTGGCCCTGAATGACCAAAGCCCGAGTTCGCCAGTCATTTTCAGTGATGGCCTGTGGCGGCACATCGGGCAAGCGCACTGGCAGCGCCACCTCAGCGACCTGCCCTTTGAGCCCCAGGGTGTTGATCAACGTGGCCTGCGTCTGAGCGGCAGCGTAGTGCGCACGCACCCCATTCATCTTGGCCGAGGCATGGGCGAGTTGCAACGGGGCTAATTTAAATGGGCTCCAGTTGCCCACACTCACCATGCGTTGCCCCAGCGCGCTGGCGGCCTCAGTAGAGTCCAGCATGGCGCGGTACGGCACCAGCGACTGACGCGCGGCCACGGCCTGCAGCCATGCCTTTTTAGCCTGCGCCGCCACCTCCAGCACCTCGCCCACGTCATCCACACGGCGCTGCAGGCTGGCATCCAGTTCGACCCAGCGCCCTGCGGCGATCAGCGACACATTGGCTTCGCCCAAGTGAGCCAAAGGGCGCGCCAAATCTCGGTGCGCACGCCACGCTTGGCGCGTTACATCGTCCAGCGTCAGTAGCGCTATCTGTGGCGCACGAAGCAAGGCAGCAGACTCGTCTTTGGCAGGGTTGGCACTCTCCCACTTCAGCACGTCCATGTGGCCCCGCTTGAGGCTACCGACAGCATCGTTGGCACTGCGCCAATCTTGTGGGGCTGAGGTGGGTGCCGCTGGCTGGGCCGACACCGCCCAGGGCATCGCTGCCACAGCGAGCACCAAGGCCTGCCAGACCCGAGGAGGGGTTAAGTAGGAGGTCACTATTTCACTTCCTTTGGAAAGTTGTCACACACTGCGTATTTTGCAATTGGGCAGGTGTCAGCAAGGTGACCAGAAGATGACAAAAATGACAGGTTCACGTCTGATTGGATGCCTGATTTTGCTCAAAGTGAGGGGGTCTGCTCAATGCGTTTTGCAGCAGTGATCTTGCTGGGCCAAGCGCCAGCACCTCACCCCATGGCGGTGCGCGCTCAAAGCTGGCTGTTCAGCAGCGTGGCCAGTTCCAGCACACGCTCGCGCCAGGGTCGGTCTTGCCATTGCGCCAGAGTAACGCGACGGGATTGCGCCCAATTCTCGTCAAACACGCGTTGCTGGGTGGCTCCAAATTGCGTGTTCAGCACGTTGAGATTGGCTTCGTCGTTGAGTCGGAACGACCGGTTATCGAAGTTCGAAATGACACGCACCTTGACGCCACGGCGCACGGCTTGCACCAGCGTCTGGATGGTCAACGCATGGGGCACAAAGTAAGAATTTGCCAGATTAATACTGCGCTTTGATGCGGTAATCGCCAGTTGGTACATCAGCTGCATGGTCTCGCTGCCGCCGCTGGGCGAGCTGCTGAACATCTGCGCTGAGAGGTCGCCCACGGGTTTCAGCGCCGGAAAGTAGGCATCGCCATGCAGCCCCCCTTTTTTTGGCGCGCATCCAGTTGTCCAGAAAAACCGACTGCATTTGCGCCACCACCGGGCCTTCCACCCGAAAGTGGCTGTCCCGCCACTCCTCGGGGTCGCGAGCCTGTCCGCGCCACGGGTCGGCAATGCCCACGCCACCGGTGAAGCCAATGCGACCGTCCACCACCAGCAACTTGCGGTGCGTGCGGTTGTTGAGCTTGTTCCAGTTGATCCCGCTTGGCTCATGAAAGCGCTCGACCTCGATGCCTGCACTCCTCATCTCATCGAACAGGGTCTCATCCATCTTCAAGCTGCCCACCCAATCGCGCAGCACGTGGACCTTTACACCTGCACGGGCGCGGGCGCGGGCGTTGAGTGCATCGACAAACTCTCGACCGACCCTGCCTGACCCATAGATGTAAGTCTCAAAGGTGATGGTGGACTGGGCCGCGCGGATGGCCGCCAGCATGGACGGGAAAGTGCCGTGAGTGCCGTAAGTGCAGTGAGTGCAGTGAGTGCGACCGATTTCAGCGTAGAAATCATGCCCTGTTCCTCGCTGTTGTTTTTTGTTGGACTGCCACAGTTACCTCAGACCTTTGAATTGAGCCCGCATCTTAAACAGCCACTTTGGAGCGCTATTGCGGCATCCCACCGCATTCATTCGACTCAACCCAATTGCAACCAAGCCTTCTCCAGCCGCTTCACGCTCACCGGCTGCGGCGTGCGCAGTTCTTGGGCGAAGAAGCTGACGCGTAACTCTTCAAGCAACCAACGAAACTCTTGCGCGCGGTCGTCCATGACGCCTTTGCGTTCGGCCACCAAGCGCCAATAGCGCTGCTCCAGCGGGCGCAACTCGGTCAAACGCGCCGTGTCGCGGGCCGGGTCAGCGCGGTATTTGTCGAGTCGCGCGGTGATGGCCTTGAGGTAGCGGGCAAAGTGCTGCAATGACCCCCACGGAGACTGAAGCAGGAAGCGCTTGGGCATCAGGCGCGCCAACTGCTGGGCGGCGTCGTTTGTGGCATCTGGTGCGTTTTTGGTGTCCTTGATTTTGCGGGCCGCTGTGGCGTACTCGGCCAAAATGGTCGCGGCCAGGCGGGCGACTTCAGTCGCAATCAGGGTCATGCGCCCCCTGCCCTCATCCACCCGGCGTTTGAAGTCGAACTCGTTCACCGGCAGTGGGTCCAGCAAAAAAGCGCGGTCCAGCGCCACGGCAATGATTTGCTCACGCAGCTCTTCAATCGTGCCACCGCCTGAGCCATCGGCGTTTTTGCCGACGGTCATGTAGGTGACGGCCATCTTTTGCAGGTCGGGGATGTTCTTTTCTAAGTACTTCAGTGCGTCTTTGATCTGCAGCGAAAACAGGCGGCGCAGGCCGGCGCGGTGTTTGGCGGCGGCCGCTTCGGGCTCGTCAAATACTTCCACCGTGACGGCGTCGCCGCCGTCGATCAGGGCCGGGTAACCGATCAGGGTTTGACCGCCTTTTTGAATTTCCAACAACTCCGGCAACTCGCCAAAGGTCCAGGCCGTGTGGCGCTGTCCGGCGGCAGCTGCCGGCTTTACTACACTTTTGATAGCTTCTTTCGCACTGTGGACGCGGGTTACAGGCTGATTTTCCTTAAAAACAGGGGCGGCAGCGGCATCCTTGGCCAGCTTCAAACCGGCCAGTGCTTGGAACGCACCGCGCGCCTTGGCACCCAGCTCGGCCTTCAGCGCGCCCAAATTGCGGCCGGTGCCCAGTTGGCGACCATGTTCATCCACCACCCGAAAGTTCATGAAAAAGTGGGGGCTGAGCATGTCGGCTTTGATGTCGGCGCGCACCACGTCCAGCGACGTGGCCAAACGCACCCGCTTCAGCACGGCGTCCAGCAGTGAGCCGTGGCCAAACACCTCAGGGGCGTTCAGCGTCTGGGCCATCTTGGTGGCGGTGTCGGGCAAAGGCACCAAGCGCGAGCGGGGCCGCTGGTGCAGGGTTTTGATCAGCGCCTGAATCTTGTCTTTGAGCATGCCGGGCACCAGCCACTCGCAGCGCTCTTCATTGACTTGGTTCAGCACAAACAGGGGCACGGTCACGGTGAGGCCGTCTTTCACGTCACCGGGTTCGTGCAGGTAGATGGCTGCGCAATCCACCCCGCCCAAGCGAATGGTTTTGGGGAAAGACTGGGTGGTGATGCCCGCCGCCTCGTGGCGCATCAACTCTTCGCGGGTCAGTTGCAGCAGCGCGGGGTTGAGCTTGATGGCGTCGCGGTACCAGTGCTCAAAGCTGTAGCCGCTGCACACGTCGGCGGGCAGTTGTTGGTCATAAAAGGCGTAAATCAGCTCATCGTCCACCAACACGTCTTGGCGGCGGGCTTTGTGCTCCAGGTCTTCGACTTGGCGAATGAGCTTGTGGTTGGCGGCTAGGAAAGGCAGCTTGGTTTCCCACTGCTCACCGACCAGCGCTTCGCGGATGAAAATCTCGCGCGCGCCGGGCAGGTCCACCCGGCCGTAGTTGGTGCGCCGACCGCTGTACACCACGATGCCGTACAGCGTGGCCCGCTCCAGCGCCACTACCTCGGCCGATTTTTTCTCCCAGTGCGGGTCCAGCAGCTGTTTCTTCAGCAGGTGGGCACCGACCTTTTCCAGCCACTGCGGGTCGATATTGGCAATGCCGCGCCCGAACAGGCGCGTGGTCTCCACCAGCTCGGCAGCCACAATCCATTTGCCGGGTTTTTTGACCAAATGCGCACCCGGATGGGCAAAGAACTTGATGCCGCGGGCGCCCAGGTATTCACCTTGCGGACCATCGCCTTCCAGCTTAAAGCCGACGTTGCCCAACAGGCCCGACAACATGGACAGGTGCAGATCGTCGTAACTGGCGGGCAGCGTGTTGAGCCGCCATTTGTGCTCTGCCACCACGGTGTGCAACTGCGAATGAATGTCGCGCCACTCGCGCACGCGGCGAATATTGACAAAGTTTTGGCGCAGCAACTGCTCGTACTGGCGGTTGGACAGCTTGTGTTGGCCCGCGACGCCATGTGTCGCACTGCTTGATTTATCACCCTTGCCGTCGTTGATCCATTTCCACAAGCGCAGGTAGCCAGAGAACTCGCTTTTCTCGTCGTCAAACTTGGCGTGCGCTTGGTCGGCCTGCTGCTGCGCCTCCATGGGCCGGTCGCGCACGTCTTGCACCGACAGGGCGGAGGCAATCACCAGCACCTCGTCCAGCGCGCCACGGCTGCGGGCTTCCAAAATCATGCGGCCCACGCGCGGGTCCAGCGGCAGTTTGGACAGCTCTTGCCCCATGGCGGTCAGCTCATTGGCGTCGTCCACGGCACCGAGTTCGGCCAGCAGTTGGTAACCGTCGGCAATGGCGCGGCCCGAGGGCTTTTCAATGAACGGAAAGTCTTCTACCAAGCCCATGTGGAGCGACTTCATGCGCAAAATCACGCCAGCCAGTGAGCTGCGAAGAATCTCGGGGTCGGTGAAGCGCGGGCGACCGTCAAAGTCTGGCTGGTCGTACAGGCGAATACAAATGCCGTTGGCCACCCGGCCGCATCGGCCGGAGCGTTGGTTGGCCGACGACTGGCTGATCGGCTCCACCAGCAACTGCTCCACCTTGCTCCTGAAACTGTAGCGCTTCATGCGCGCCGTGCCTGCGTCAATCACGTATCTGATGCCGGGTACGGTGAGCGAGGTCTCGGCCACGTTGGTGGCCAGCACAATGCGCCGCCCCGTATGGCCGTCAAAAATACGGTCTTGCTCAGCTTGGCTCAAGCGCGCAAACAGCGGCAGCACCTCGGCATTGCGAAACAGCGGCTGATGGCTCAAGTGCTTGCGCAGGTGGTCAGCCGCTTCGCGAATTTCGCGCTCACCCGGCAAAAATACCAAAATGTCACCGCTGTTGTGCACGTCGCGCCACAACTCATCGACACCGTCGGCAATGGCCGAGTTCAAGTCATAGTCGCGCGACTCTTCAAAGGGTCGGTAACGCTGCTCCACCGGAAACATGCGCCCCGACACCATGATGACGGGCGCTGGACCCTTGCGGGAAGCAAAGTGGTCGGCAAACCGCTGCGCATCAATGGTGGCCGAGGTGACCACAATTTTCAAATCGGGGCGGCGCGGCAGAATTTGACGCAGGTAGCCCAGCAGAAAGTCAATGTTCAGGCTGCGCTCATGCGCCTCGTCAATGATGAGGGTGTCGTAGGCCTTGAGCAGCGGGTCGGTTTGCGTCTCGGCCAGCAAAATGCCGTCGGTCATCAGCTTGACCGAGCTGTCGCGGCTCAGCCGGTCCTGAAACCGCACCTTGAAGCCGACCACATCGCCCAGCGGCGTTTTCAACTCTTCGGCAATGCGCTTGGCCACGCTGCTGGCGGCAATGCGGCGCGGCTGCGTATGGCCAATGAGTTTGCCCTGACCGGGTGGCGCATTGCACTTGCCGCGCCCCATGGCCAGTGCGATCTTGGGCAACTGGGTGGTTTTACCGGAGCCGGTCTCCCCGCAGACGATGATGACCTGGTGTTTGGCCATCGCGGCCATGATTTCGTCACGTTTGGCCGACACCGGTAAGGATTCGGGGAAGTCGATTTGGAGAGGCTGTACTGTCAAGGGATTAACTTCGTAGAGAATCAAGGATTATCCCAGCCCACGCCGCCTAACCCGCACCGCACCTGCATGTCCTCTGTATTCAACTTCACCTTCGTGCCTTGGTTCCGCTCCGTGGCACCCTATATTCACAAGTTTCGCAACCAAACTTTTGTGGTGGGTATTGCGGGCGAGGCCATCCAAGCCGGCAAGTTACCGAACTTAGCGCAAGACTTGGCGTTGATTCAAAGCATGGGAGTGAAAGTGGTGCTGGTGCACGGTTTTCGCCCGCAAGTGAATGACCAGCTTGCCGCCAAAGGCCACACGGCGCGCTACTCGCATGGCGTGCGCATCACCGACGGGGTGTCATTGGACTGTGCCCAGGAAGCGGCAGGCCAACTTCGGTACGAGATTGAAGCGGCCTTCAGCCAAGGCTTGCCCAATACGCCCATGGCGGGCGCCACCATTCGTGTGATTTCTGGCAATTTTTTGACCGCCCGGCCGATTGGCATCGTGGATGGCATTGATTTTCAACACTCGGGACTGGTCCGCAAAGTCGACACCGCTGGCATCATTCGCACGCTGGACATGGGGGCGATGGTGTTGTTGTCGCCGTTTGGTTTCTCGCCCACTGGCGAGGCGTTCAATCTGAGCATGGAAGAGGTCGCGACCTCGGTGGCAACGGCCCTGCAAGCCGACAAATTGATTTTTGTGACCGAGGTGCCAGGCATTCGGGTCGCGCCTGGCCAGCCTGAAAACGACGACAACCCGATTAATACCGAAATGTCGCTGGGGGTGGCCGAGCGTCTTCTCTCTGAATTACCCACGGCCAATCACCCCACCGACACGGCCTTTTACCTGCAGCACTGCGTGAAGGCCTGCAAAGGCGGTGTCGAACGCAGCCACATCATTCCGTTCGCGGTGGATGGGTCTATTCTGTTGGAGGTGTACGTGCACGACGGCATTGGCACCATGGTGGTCGATGAAAAGTTAGAGAGCCTGCGTGAAGCCACGGTGGACGATGTGGGTGGCATTCTGCAACTGATTGAGCCTCTAGAAAAAGACGGCACGATGGTCAAACGCAGCCGTACCGAGATTGAGCGCGACATTGGTCTCTACACCGTGATCGAACACGACGGCGTGATCTTTGCCTGCGCCGCGCTTTACGCCTACCCTGAAGCCAAAACAGCCGAAATGGCGGCACTCACCGTGTCCACCCAAGTGCAAGGTCAAGGCGATGGCGAACGGGTCTTGAAACGCATTGAGCAACGCGCCCGGGCCGATAAATTAGAGAGTATTTTTGTGCTGACCACCCGCACCACGCATTGGTTTCGCAAACGCGGCTTCACGCTGGTGGACCCCGACTGGTTGCCAGAAGCTCGCAAGCGCAAATACAACTGGGACCGCAAGAGTCAGGTGCTTGTCAAACGCTTGACCTAAACCCAGCGGGACAGGCTCAGTTGCGGTGAACCTGTGGGTAAGATCCCACACCCTCACGGGCCATTTCAATCGATTCATACCACACTAGGCAAACATGAACACTCTGAACTTCATTGGCGGCGAAAAAGGCGGGGTCGGAAAATCAGTCGTTTCCCGCGTGTTGGCGCAATATTTCATCGACAAGGGCCGCTCTTTTATTGGCTTTGACACAGACCGCTCGCACCACTCCTTCAGCCGCTTTTATGGCGATTACGCCTCACCCGTGATCGTGGACAGTTACGAAGGCTTGGATGTCATTGCCAGTGCTTTTGAAGAAGCGATTGAGAAAGGCCATGAACAAAACGTCATCGTGGATCTGGCCGCACAAACGGGCATGCCGCTCACCCGGTGGATTAAAGACTCCGACCTCTTTTCGGTCATGGCTGAACTCGGCGTCACGGTTAATTTTTGGCATATTGCCGACGTGGGCAAAGACTCGGTTGAGCTACTGGGCCGCCTGATCAACACCTTTGAGGCAGGTCCTAATTACTTTGTGGTGAAGAATGAGGGGCGCGGTTCTGATTTTTCACTGTTGGATGAATCAGCCGCCTTGGTCAAAGCGCTAACCTTAGGGGCCAAAGTGGTGACCCTGACTCAGCTGCACGAAGCGAGCATGCGCAAAATTGACCGCCAAAACGCCAGCTTCTGGGCCGCATTAAACAACCGCAGTGGCCCTGACGCCTTGGGCCTGTTGGAGCGTCAACGGGTCAAACATTGGTTGAAGAAAACCTACGAGACGCTCGACACCTTGCCCCTCTGAGTAAAACTGCCCCGTTATTTTTAAATAACGGGGCAGTTTTGAGTGCAGTAGTCACTCGCTTTGCCGAATTTCTCCGCGTCGTATGTCTATCGACGCTTGATCAAGCGAACGGCGAGCGCCAGTGCCACCAGTGCAATGGCAACAAAGCAGAGGAATGACCAGTTGGCAATGGTGCCACCCAGAAAAGTCCAGTCAACGGCACTGCAGTCGCCACCACCTTTAAAAATCATGGGAATGGCGCGTTGCAACGGGAAACCTTCAATCATCCCGTAGAAGTCCCGCCCGCAGGTCGCCACCTCTGGCGGATACCACTGCAGCCAGCTTTGACGCGCTGCGACGAAGGCACCGAACGCTGCCGTCACCATTAACAGGAACGAAGCACCCAAATGAATGCCTTTTCGGCCGCTAGCGCCCGCCAATCCTGCGACAAGTGCTACCAAAAACAGAGCATAACGTTGAACGATGCACATGGGGCAAGGCACCAAACCCACCACATGCTGCAGGTAAAGACCATAGGCCAGCAGGCCGATGCACACCGTGAACAGAAACACAAAAATCCGGCGTGGGGTGCGATCCAGCCGGTCTCCCATCAACTGAAAGGACATGGGCTTACGCCAAGGCTTCGTCCAGGGCTTTGCACGAAGGTGCACACACCGCTTGTGACTTGCCCAGTATCTTTTTCGAGATCATCTGTGAGCGAGCGCGATGCTTTCCGCACAGGAAACACGACATGGTGGCGGCCCCGAACGACGTTGCCGCCGTGAACGGAGAACCGGATACTTTTGATTTGTAACGCAGGCCGTCGGCCAACATTTTCGTTTTAGTGTCTGCTTTTGCCATAGCGTCGATCATACTTGGACACGCGCTGTGACGAGGATGTGTTTGGGCATTCCACCCCGAACTTGAATGGAATTGACATGATTTAGGCGGTTCAGTGCCTGAAAATGACGCCCTCTTTGTTGCCTCGTTCGCACTGAGTCGATTCAAAGCTTGCTAAAGTTCGACTCTTTATTGAATTTGGCAAAGGTTACAAATGGCTCGCACAGTGAATTGCATCAAACTCGGCAAAGAAGCAGAGGGCATGGACTTTCCCCCCTACCCGGGCGATCTTGGCAAGCGGATTTGGGAAAGCGTCAGCAAAGAGGCCTGGGCAGCTTGGCTGAAACACCAAACCATGTTGGTCAACGAAAACCGATTGAATTTGGCCGACGCACGCGCTCGTCAGTACTTGGCGCGTCAAATGGAAAATCATTTCTTTGGTGACGGTGCCGACGCCGCTCAAGGTTACGTTCCCCCCAACGCCTGATTGAAACGGTGGTGGACGCACCGGTGGACCTCCCAGCCCCCCTGGCCTGTGCCACGCCACAGGCTTTGTGGGCAGGCAGAGCGTCATGGCGTGTTCTTGACCTGCAATGGGGCAGCGGCCCATCGTTTCTGGCGACTTGGCTTGTGTGGCGCGAAGACCCGAATCGCCCACGTCTTCTTCATTTTGTCGCTTTTGCACCTGAGGCTCCCCAACTGGATTCGTTGGCTTTTGGGTCCGAGTTAACCCGTGCCTGGCAACCGCTGCTGGATGAACTGAAACCCCATTGGTTTGGGCTGCTCCCCGGGTTTCACCGAATCAGTCTGGACGAAGGCCGTGTTCTGCTCACCCTCTGCATTGGCAACACGGCAGAACTCCTTAAACAACAGCATTTTTTTGCGGATGAAGTGCGCTTGGATGATGGCACTGAGGGCGGGCACGCCGCGTGGGATATTTGGGCTGTCAAGGCATTGGCTCGCTGTTGCCGCCGTGGTACGCAGTTGACCCTGCGTCACAGGGAGCCAACGTTGGTGGCGCTCTTGACCCAGTGTGGCTTTGTAGTGGGCCCCCGTGCAGAACTTGGCGCACAAAACGCGGTGTTTGACCCGCATTGGACGCTAAAGAACAGCCGAAACCCCTCCATCAACGCCACCGCCCCCCCAGGCACGTGCGCGATCATTGGGGCAGGTTTGGCTGGGGCCAGTGTGGCCGCCTCACTGGCCCGGCGCGGTTGGCAGGTGGTGGTTCTTGACGGCGGCACAACACCGGCTTCAGGGGCTTCAGGTTTGCCCGTGGGTCTGCTGGCACCGCATGGATCGGCCGACGACTGTCAATTGTCTCGCCTGAGCCGAGCCGGTGTGCGGCTGATGCTGGAAGAAGCCTCCCGATTACTGGACCAAGGTGCGGATTGGGCATTGACGGGATCTCTGGAGTACCGGCTTGATGGCAGCCCCGGGCTACCTGACCACTGGCCTGCAGAAGGTGCAGAGTGGTCCCACGCGGTGCCCTCCACTGATCTTGAGCAAGTACGCTCCGTCTGGCACCACCGAGCCGCTTGGATCAAACCCGCCGCCTTGGTGCGAGCGTGGTTGTCGAGCCCCAACATCACATTCCAAGCGAACGCGCAAGTGGTGTCACTGAAAAGGCCCCATGACCAATGGTCTGTGCTGGATGCGCAGGGACAGGAATTGACCTGTGCTGACCGTGTGATTTTTGCCAACGCCACCGGAGCGTTGCCACTGTTGCAGCAAGTGCAGGCCGATCACCCGCAGCGGCAACTTCAATTGAACCAACTGCCCCCGCTGTATGGCGTTCGAGGTCAAGTGACTTGGGGTCACCACGCCCACACCCCTCT
>JAGODZ010000164.1 GCA_017997975.1 Rhodoferax sp. | reverse complement strand
TTGAACGCCTTGTGCACAGGCTGTGGCTCCTGGGGCTTGAGGGCGTTGAGATTGCCCGCTCCATGGCGGCGCAGGCACCGATCCAGACCCGAGCGCGAGACATGGGGACAAATGAACTCTCGGGTGGTATGCGTCCGGTGAACCCATCTTGAAGCGATGGCTTCGTTCAGTCGAAGAGCGTTCATTCGCTGACGTGCCCGTCTTACGAGAAAGACATACATCCTGCGCGATCGGGGCAAAGTGGTGCCAACTGAGCATGCGTTGCGAAGATGTCCGCAGTCCTGTCAAAACCCGGTCATTCTTTTGGACTCAGGTGGCTTGGGATATTGACCGCAAACTGGCCTAGGGCGTGAGTGCAGTGCGCGACTTTCAAGTCAGCCATCGCTGCAGAAAAGAGCTCCGGCGTACCCGCTTCAGACTGGCTGCTTTCGCTTGATCCGCAGTGGTCACGAGACTGCTGGTATCAGGAGCAGGCAGTCAAAACGCTGCTGCCACAGCTTTGCGCTAGGCGGCCTCCGCATACATGCGTCAAAGCTTCCGTTGGGACACTGCCAGCTGCCCTCATATCTTCTGCATTATGAAATTTAGGACGATAAATGTGCGGCGTGCCGCAGTACATTCGACGGTTACACGTTTGCCCGTAAGACAGTTAGACCCCCGCATGGCCCTCAAAAAATCCGAACTCTATTCATCCCTCTGGAAGTCTTGTGACGAACTGCGTGGCGGCATGGATGCCAGCCAGTACAAAGACTATGTACTGGTGCTGCTGTTCGTCAAATACGTGTCTGACAAATACGCCGGCAACCCCAACGCGCTGATCGAAGTGCCGCCCGGTGGCAGCTTTGCCGACATGGTGGCGCTCAAGAACGACAAGGAAATCGGCGACAAGATCAACAAGCTGGTAGGTCGCCTGGCCGATGCCAATGACACCCTCAAGGGTGCCATCAACGTGGCCGACTTCAACGACGAAGAAAAGCTTGGCAAGGGCAAGGAGATGGTCGACCGGCTCACCAAACTGGTGGGCATTTTTGAGGGGCTGGACTTTGGCCGCAACCGGGCCGAGGGCGACGACCTGTTGGGTGATGCGTATGAATACCTCATGCGCCACTTCGCCACCGAAAGCGGCAAAAGCAAGGGCCAGTTCTACACCCCGGCTGAAGTCTCTCGGGTGATGGCCCAGGTCATCGAGCTGGGCCGCGCCACCAGCGGCAAACAAAGCATTTTTGACCCCACCTGCGGGTCGGGCTCGCTCTTGCTCAAGGCGCATGACGAAGCCAAAAGCCGCACCGGCCTCGACCTAGCCCTGTACGGCCAGGAAATGGACAACGCCACTGCAGCCCTGAGCCGCATGAACATGGTGCTCCACGACTGCCCCACCGCGGAAATCTGGCGCGACAACACCCTGGCCAACCCGCACTTTTTGTACATGGGTGCGCTGCAAACTTTCGACTACGTGGTCGCCAACCCACCGTTCAGCACCAAGGCCTGGAGCAACGGGTTTGACCCGCAGAACGACCTGTTCAGCCGCTTTGAATACGGTGTGCCCCCGGCCAAGAATGGCGACTTTGCCTTCTTGCTGCACATCCTCAAAACCCTCAAAAGCACCGGCAAGGGCGCGGTCATCCTGCCGCACGGGGTGCTGTTTCGCGGCGGGGCCGAGGGCAGCATCCGCGCCAACATCGTCAGGCGGGGCTTCATCAAGGGCATCATCGGCCTGCCTGCCAACCTGTTTTATGGCACCGGCATACCGGCCTGCATCATCGTGCTGGACAAAGAAGGCGCGGCGGGCCGCACCATGGCGGGCGGTGGCATCTTCATGGTGGACGCCAGCAAAGGCTTCATCAAAGACGGCGCCAAAAACCGCCTGCGCGCCCAAGACATGCACCGCATCGTCGACACTTTCACCCGGCAAGACGGCAGCGACCCCAAATACGCCCGCCTGGTGCCGCTGAGTGAGATTACTGCCAACGACTACAACCTCAACCTGCCGCGCTACATCGACAGCACCGAACCCGAAGACCTGCAAGACATTGAAGCGCACCTCAAGGGCGGCATCCCCCTGGCAGACATTGACGGCCTGCAGCGCTACTGGCAAGTGCTGCCCGCTGTGCGCCAGGCCCTGTTTGCCCCGGTTGCAGACGCTAAACGCAGCAAGGCCTACTGCCAGCTCACAGTCGAACCCAGCCAGATCAAAGCCACCATCTTTGGCCACAGCGAATTCACCACCTTCAACCAAACCGTTACCCAACGCTTTGCCACCTGGAAGGTCGCCCACACGCCGCTGCTCACCGGCATCCAGGTGGGCGACCGGCCCAAGGCGCTGATTGAAACGCTGTCTGAGAGCCTTCTGAAAACGTTTCAAGCGTTTGAAGCCGCGCCGCTGATCGACGCCTATGACGTGTACCAGCACCTGATGGACTACTGGGCCGAGACCATGCAAGACGATGTGTGGATGATCGCCACCGATGGCTGGCAGGCCTTGCAAGATGGCAAGCCCAATGTGGACCTGATCCCCGCCGGCCTGGTGGTGGCCCGCTACTTTGCCGCCGAGCAGCAAGCCGTGGAGGCACTGGAAGCCGAGCGCGACGCCATCACCCGCCAGATGGAAGAGCAGGATGAAGAACACGGCGGCGAAGGCGGTTTGCTGGAAGAGGGAAAAACCGACAAAGGCAAGCTCACTGCCAAGAGTGTGAAAGACCGCCTCAAGGCCCTGCAAGCCCTCGCCGTCAAAGCTGGGATCGCTGATGCCCAAGACGAAATCAAAGCCCTAAAAGCCTATGCAGCCTTGCTAGAGCAGGAAGCAACGGCCAGCAAAAAAGCCAAAGACTCCCAGAAGGCGCTGGATTCCAAAGTGGCCGCCAAGTACGCGCACCTGACCGTGGCCGACATCCAAACCTTGGTGGTGCAAGACAAGTGGTTGGCCACCTTGACCGCCAGCGTGCAAAGCGAGTTGGACCGCGTCAGCCAAACCCTGACCGGCCGCATTCGTCAACTGGCCGAACGCTATGCGACGCCGCTGCCTGCGTTGGGTGATGAGGTGGAGTTGATGTCGGGACGGGTCGACGAACACCTGAAAACGATGGGGTTCGTATGGAACTGAGGGCGGGATACAAGCAGACCGAGGTGGGGGTTATTCCGGAAGATTGGAGCTCAAGGAAGCTCGGTGAGTTGGCAACATTTCGCACCGGTCCATTTGGTAGCGCCCTGAATAAATCTGACTACACGTCGAACGGCATACCGATCGTGAATCCAATGCATATCTTGGACGGTGAAATTGTGCCTACCCAATCGATGACGATTACTGAAGCAGCGGCAACCGCTTTGTCAGAGTTCCGATTGAAAGCAGGCGAAGTGGTAATCGGTCGTCGGGGAGATATGGGACGCTGTGCAGTTGTTCGCTATGAACATGCTGGTTGGCTTTGCGGCACGGGTTCAATGATTGTTCGACCAAGTGCTGGTCTTGAAACCCGTTTTCTCCAGCGGGTTTTGTCTAGTCCCGTTGTCATTTCTGACATTGAAGATACATCCGTCGGCTCGACGATGATTAACTTGAACCAGGCGACTCTGGGTGGCCTAACAATTCAAGTCCCACCGGTTGCCGAACAACGCGCCATCGCCACCGCCCTGTCGGATGTGGATGCCTTGCTAGCAAAGATCGACCAGCTCATCGCCAAGAAGCGCGACCTCAAACAGGCCGCCATGCAGCAACTCCTCACCGGCCAGACCCGGCTGCCGGGGTTTAGTGGGGAGTGGGAGGTGAAGCGGTTGGGGGACTTGCTGAGCTACGAGCAGCCAACGCCATACCTTGTTAAGTCTGCCGAATACGACAACGGAAACAGCGTGCCAGTTCTTACGGCTGGTAAGACATTTATTCTTGGCTACACCAACGAAACTGAGGGCGTATATTTAAGCCCCCCAGTCATCATTTTTGATGACTTCACGACTGCATCCAAGTTCGTTGACTTTACGTTTAAGGCAAAGTCTTCTGCCATGAAAATTCTTAAAGCTCGCGAGGGATGTGCTCACATTCGGTTCGCCTTTGAGCGGATGCAGATCATCGATTTTCAGTTGGGGGATCACAAGCGATATTGGATATCTGAATACAGTAAGTTACCAATTGAAACCCCGAGTCTTGTGGAGCAAACCGCGATCTCCAGCGTCCTCTCCGACATGGATGCCGAACTCGCCGCCCTGGAAGCCCGTCGCGACAAAACCCGTGCGCTCAAGCAGGGCATGATGCAGGCGCTGCTGACCGGCCGCATCCGGCTGGTCGGGGGAGATTAATGGCCAAATTGGCCTCTATTCCCCGTATAGCTTGAGTAAGCAGCTACCAAAGTCATAGCGTTTTCGGCGTCCAATCACCCCGCTGGGCTGTGTGACCAGCCGTAGCGGTTTGGTGTTCCTTTTTGGCTGGATTCCAGAAGATGTGGTGCGGATTTTGCAGATAATTATTTGCCTTGGTCAACCTAAGCGACTGTTTTTAAACAAATTTTCTGCGTAAACTGCAGAAACGTTTGCCCTTTGGTAAAGATGCTGGATGGCCATGGCTGAATTTAATCACTTTGATCTGGCGCTGTTGAACCCCGCCTTTGACTCCCCGTTGGTGGATGTGTTGACCGAGCTGGAGCATTTGCGCCGCCTGCAACTGGTGGGCACCACACCGGCGCCGGTGTTTTTTCAGCTCAAGCGCGTTTTTCACATGCTGGAGAGCTTGGGTTCGGCCCGCATTGAGGGCAACCACACCACCCTGGCGGACTATGTGGAAAGCTCGCTGGAGGGTGGTTCCAGCACGGGCGATCACCTCCGCGAAATCGCCAACATCGAACAGGCCATGGCCTTCATCGAGTCCTCCATGGAGCCAGGGGCTGCGGTGTCGGAGCATTTCATCCGCGAGTTGCACGCCCTGGCCGTGCGCGACCTGGTGCGCGAAGGCGATGCCACGCCCGGTGCTTACCGCGCCACGGCGGTGCGTATTGCCCAATCAAGCCACCTGCCGCCAGAGGCGGTGCTGGTGCCGGGCTATATGCAGGAGCTGGTGGCTTTTATCAACCAGCCCGACCCACCCAAGTACGACCTGATCAAGGTGGCCCTGGCACACCACCGCTTTGGCTGGGTGCACCCCTTTGGCAATGGAAATGGGCGCGTGGTGCGGCTGCTGACCTATGCGTTGATGATCAAGTACGGCTTTAACGTCAAGACGGGTGGCCGGGTGCTTAACCCCACCGCCGTGTTTTGCAGTGACCGGGACCAGTACTACGCCATGCTGTCCGCTGCAGACGCTGGCACGCCCGGCGGACTGGAGCAGTGGTGCATTTATGTGCTGCAAGGGGTTTTGACCGAGCTGAAAAAGGTGGACCAGTTGACCCGCTACGACTACCTCACCAGCCAGATTTTGAGCCCGGCACTCCACTACGCACGCGGTCGGGCACTGATCACCGCACAAGAAGAGGCCGTTTTGGCGGTAGCTATCAAAAAAGGCGTTGTCAAGGCGGCAGACCTCAGCGGCGCCATGCCAAACCTGAATGCAACGCAGCGCACGTACCAAATCAAGCGATTGGTAGAGCGCAAGATGCTGCAGCCCATTGGGCCCAACTCACGCCAGTACACCATCGGGTTTGACAACAGCTACTTGATGCGCGGGGTGATTCATGCCTTGGCGAGCGAGAGCTTCATTTCAGCACCACTGCAGGGCAAAGCATGAGCACCGTTGGCCAAATCGAAAAACAAACCCAGGCCCGCATAGTCGCCTTGTTGCGCGACCGCCTGCACTACACCTACCTGGGCAATTGGCTAGACCGTGCAGGCAATGCCAACATCGAACCAGAACGGCTGACTGCCTGGCTCGCCAAACAGGGAGTGGCACCTGCATTGGCCAGCCGCGCCCTCTTTGAGCTGCAAAAGGTGGCCAGCGACACCAGCCAAACCTTGTACGACCGCAACCGAGAGGTGTACCGACTGCTGCGCTACGGCATCAAGCTCAAACCCGAGGTGGGCGAAAACACCGTCACCGTCTGGTTGATCGACTGGCAGCATGTGGATGCGAACGACTTTGCCTTTGCCGAAGAGGTAACGGTGAAGGGGGCGGATGCCAAGGCATCCACCAAGCGGCCGGACATTGTGCTCTACATCAACGGTATTGCTATTGGCTTACTGGAGTTGAAGCGTTCCACGGTGTCCGTGTCCGAGGGCATCCGCCAGAACCTGGACAACCAGAAGAAAGAGTTCATCCAACCCTTTTTCTCCACCATGCAGTGGGTGATGGCAGGCAACGACACCGAGGGGCTGCGCTACGGCACCATCGAAACGCCGGAGAAGTACTACCTGAAATGGGTGGAAGAGGGCGGCGACTATGCCGCAGAGCCCAACGCGCTGGACCGGCACCTGTTGCAGGTGTGCAGCAAGGCCCGGCTGCTGGAGCTGGTGCACGACTTTGTGGTGTTTGATGCAGGCACCAAGAAGCTGTGCCGCCAGAACCAGTACTTTGGCGTGAAGGCAGCGCAGAGCTTCATTGCCCGGCGTGAGGGCGGCATCATCTGGCACACCCAGGGCAGTGGCAAGAGTTTGACGATGGTGTGGCTGGCCAAGTGGATTCTGGCCAACCGCACCGGCGCACGGGTGCTGATCATCACCGACCGGACCGAGCTGGACGAGCAGATAGAGAAAGTGTTCAAGGGCGTGAGCGAAACCATCTGCCGCACCAAGAGCGGTGCGGACCTGATCGCCAAGCTGAACGACACCGAAGAAACGCTGCTGTGCACCCTGGTGCACAAGTTTGGCGGCAAGGGTGGCGACGCTGACGACGAGGGCGACGTCGCCAGCAAGGAGGCCACCAAGGCCTTCGTCGCCTCGCTACGCAACCTGCCCAAAGACTTCCAGGCCAAGGGCGACATCCATGTATTTGTGGACGAATGCCACCGCACCCAAAGCGGCGACCTGCACGAGGCCATGAAGGCGCTGCTGCCCCAAGCGGTGTTCATTGGTTTTACCGGCACACCGCTGCTCAAGGCCGACAAGCAAAAGAGCATTGAGGTGTTTGGCCGCTACATCCACACCTACAAGTTTGACCAGGCGGTGCGCGAAGGCGTGGTGCTGGACCTGCGCTACGAGGCGCGGGACATTGACCAGTCCATCACCTCACAAAAGAAGATTGATGACTGGTTTGATGCCAAAACCAGCGGATTGAACGACTTGGCCAAGGCGCAGCTCAAGCAGAAGTGGGGCACCATGCAGCGCGTGCTGTCCAGCCAGTCGCGGCTGGAGCAGATCGTGTCTGACATTCTGCTGGACATGGCCACCAGGCCCCGGCTGATGGATGGCCACGGCAACGCCATGCTGGTAGCAGGCAGCATTTACGAAGCCTGCAAGTACTACGAGCTGTTTAACAAAACCGAGCTCAAGGGCAAGTGCGCGATCGTGAGCAGCTATGCGCCCCATGTGCCCGACTCCAAGGGCGAATCCACGGGCGCAGGGGATACCGACAACCTCTTCAAATACGGCGTGTACCGGCAGATGCTGGCCGACTGGTTTGGCGAATCCCCTGAATCCGCACAAGGAAAGGCCGACAAGTTTGAACTGGCGGTGAAGAAGAAATTCATCGA
>JAGODZ010000021.1 GCA_017997975.1 Rhodoferax sp. | reverse complement strand
CGAAAGCGAAAACGAAAGCGAAAGCGACTCCGAACGCCGTGACCTGGCACCCCAAGGCAGCTATTGGTTGGCCATGATTGACATTGACCATTTCAAACGTGTGAATGACACGTTTGGACACCTGATTGGTGACGAAGTGCTTTTGTTGTTGGCGCGCCTGATGCGCTCCACGTTTCGATTTAACGACCAGCTGTACCGCTTTGGGGGTGAAGAGTTTGTGGTGCTCATGCGTTGCAACGGCGAAGAGGAGGCCGCTTGCGCCCTAGAGCGAATGCGGCTCAACACCGAACAGTTTTTGTTTCCTCAGGTGGGAAAAATCACCATCAGCACCGGGTTCTCCGAAATCAAAACCGGAGACACCCCGAGTGGCGCGTTCGAGCGGGCGGACAAGGCCGTCTATTACGCCAAAGCCCATGGGCGCAATCAGGTCCGCAGTTATGCCGGACTGGTGGCCTGCGGTGAACTGGTAGAGCAAATGGCCATTGAAGGTGAGATGGAGCTGTTCTGACGGCCAAAGACTGGCACGCCAGTCGCACCGGCTCCTGCCAAGACCCTTTGCAGGGACCAACGCCAAGTAGCGAATACGCCCCTCACACTGGGTACACTTGCCCGCCATGACTACTTTGCTCCCCCGAATTGAAATCGAAAGTGCCCCGCAACCCACCGCCGCCGTCATCTGGCTGCACGGGTTGGGCGCTGACGGCAACGACTTTGCCAACCTGGTGCCTGAATTGGACTTGGAGGGCTGCCCCCCCATTCGCTTTGTGTTTCCGCACGCGCCCACGCTGCCCGTCACCATCAATGGCGGCTATGTCATGCCCGCGTGGTACGACATTCGCGGTGCGGACTTGGTCAGTCGCCAAGACACCGAGGGCATTCAAAAATCAGCCCTGGCCATTGCGGCCCTGATTGAGCACGAAATAACGCGTGGCATTGCGCCAGACGCCATTGTGTTGGTCGGTTTTTCACAGGGCTGCGCCATGGCGCTGCACACCGGCTTGCGCTTTCCCCAGCGGCTGGCAGGCATCATGGCCTTGTCGGGCTACCTGCCCTTGGCCGACACGTTGGCGGCCGAGCGAAACCCGGCCAACGCGCACACGCCGATTTTCATGGCCCACGGCACGCAAGACCCGGTGGTGGTTCCCGCCCGGGGCGAAGCCAGCCGTGATTTGCTGGCCGGCCTGGGCTACGCGGTGCAGTGGCACACCTACCCCATGCCCCACAGCGTGCACCCGCGCGAAGTGAGCGACATTGCTGCGTTTTTAAAGTCGGTGTTGGCCAAGCCAGCCAACGCCCCCTGACCTCCGCTTTTGAGAGACATGACACTGCAAGCCCATGAACCGGTGCTCGGCATCGACTTTGGCACCTCCAACTCGGCCGCTGCACTGATTGGTGCGGACGGTCAACTGAATGTGATCCCGCTGGAAGGACACAGCAGCGCGATGCCCACGGCCCTGTATTTTTCGCACGAAGACGGGCGCATCGAATACGGCTCCGTGGCGCTGACCGCCTACCTGAAGGCCGCCCAAGAGCAGGTGGTGGGTGGGCGCTTGATGCGTTCCATCAAAAGCTTGCTGGGCAGCAAGCTCATGGACGAGCAAACGCTGGTGAATGGCCAGCTGTTGAGCTTTTTCGACATCGTGGTGCTTTTTTTCAAAGCGCTCAAAGCCCGCTCCGAAGCCCATGTCGGTCAACCGCTGCACCGTGCCATGCTGGGCCGACCCGTGCATTTTGTAGACGACAACCCCGAGCGCGATGCCTTAGCGCAAACCACGCTGGCCCGGGCTGCGCACGCCGCCGGGTTTGAATCGGTGGCGTTTCAGCTCGAACCCATTGCCGCCGCCTTCGATTTTGAGCGACGCATCACACAAGACAGCACCGTGCTGGTGGTGGACATTGGCGGTGGCACCTCGGACTTCACCGTCATTCAGTTGGGGCCGAATCGACAGCAGCGCAGTGACCGCAGCGGCGACATTTTGGCCACCACCGGCGTGCATCTGGGGGGCACCGACTTTGACCGGCTGCTGAACATGGGTTGCGTGATGCCGTTGTTGGGACTCGGCCACACCGGCCCCACGGGGCGAGAAGTGCCCAACAGCGTCTTTTTTGACCTCTCCACCTGGCATTTGATTCACCACGCCTATTCACGCAAAAGCATGCACCACGCGACCGAGCTGTGGCGCTCGTACACCGACCGCGCCCTGCACCAGCGCTTGATGCACGTGCTCAAAGAGCGGCAAGGGCACCAACTGCTCACGCAGGTGGAGGCCGCCAAGATCGAATGCTCGACCACCCACGCGACGGCGGGCATTGACTTGGACTGCATTGAATTCGCGCTGGCAGCGCAGTTGTCACCCCCCGCCCTGCAGTCCCTGCTGGCGCAGCCCTTGGCCGCCATCGTGCGCTGTGCCCAAGACTGTGTCGCATTGGCGGACATGGCCAGGGTGGATGTGGTGTACCTGACGGGTGGCTCGTCGGCACTGGCACCGCTGGTGGATAGCCTGCAGCACGTCTTCTCCAGCGCCAAGATGGTCCAAGGCGACCGCTTTGGCGGCGTGGCGGCGGGTCTCGCGTGGGCAGGCCACGTCTCGGGTTCGCACTGACCATGGTCACCCCGGTCGGGCGCACTGACCGAGGGATGGCCCTGCTGCTCATGGCCGCCCTCGCGGTGCCACTGGGGTGGTCCGCCTGGGCAGCACTTCGCGGCGCCTTTGACCTAGCGGCGTGGCAGAGTGTGTGGGCCGACACCCAAACCTGGCGCGCCGTACAGCTGACCCTGTTCACCGGCGTGCTGGCCAGTGGCCTCGCCATGGCCCTGGCCGCCTGGCTGCTGTCGCACCACTTCCCCGGACGCCGGTGGCCCGCACTGGTGCGGGCGTTGGGGCCTCTGCTGGCGGTTCCGCATGCCGCTTTTGCGATTGGTCTGGCTTTTTTGATCGCCCCCAGCGGCTGGCTGCTGCGTGCCGTGTCGCCGTGGGCCACCGGGCTAGACGCCCCACCACCGTGGTCCACCACCCAAGACCCCTGGGGTCTGGGGCTGATTCTGGTGTTGGTGGCCAAAGAGGTGCCATTTTTGCTGTGGACTGCTGCCACGCAATTGCAACGCGCTGACGTTGCCGCCACCTTGCAGCGCGAGTTGCAGGTCGCGCGCAGCTTGGGCTATGCGCCTCAAGCCGCGTGGTGGCGCGTGCTCTGGCCGCAACTGTGGCCACGCCTGCGCTGGCCGCTGATGGCGGTGCTGGCCTATAACTTGACCGTGGTGGACATGGCGCTGGTGATCGGCCCCACCTCGCCGCCCACGCTGGCGGTTCTGGCCTGGCAAGGGTTGTTAGACGCCGATGTCGCCCGCAACGCCCAAGGCACGGCAGCCGCGTGGCTGCTGGCCGCTTTGGTCGTTGGAGTGGCCGCCTTGGGTTGGCCCGTGACTCGCTTGCCGCTTTGGCGCGCCCGCTGGACTTCTGGCACACGGGGCCGGTCGCGGTATGTCACGCGGTATGCCAAAGTGAGTGCCAACGGGCTTGGCCCCTTCGGTCGCTTGGGTTGGTGGGCGCTGCTGGGGGTGTATTTGGCCGTCATGTTGGCCTTGGCCGTGGGCAGTGTGTCTGGTTTTTGGCCTTTTCCCTCCCTGTTGCCACAGACGTGGACTGGGGCCGCTTGGGCCTCTGTGGGGCAGAGTTTGGACACGGTAGGCACCACCTTGACCTTGGCCACCGCCAGTGCAGTGACGGCGCTGGCGTGGTCCGTGGCGTGGCTGGAATGTGCCCCGAGCCGCTGGATTGAGCCGATGCGGCGGCTGATTTACCTGCCCCTCCTCTTGCCGCCCGTGTTGTGGGTGGTCGGCGTGCATGGCATGGCGCTCACCTGGGGCATCGACGCCACCTGGACCGGCGTCTGGTTGGCCCACACGCTGTCGGCGCTGCCCTATGTGTTGATTGCGCTCAGCCCCGCGTACACGGGGTTTGACCCTCGGTTTCGCCAACTGTGCGCCTCCTTGGGGCACGGGCGTTGGGCATTTTTATGGCGGGTGAAATGGCCGCTGCTGCGCACCGCCCTCACGGCCGCCTTGGCGATTGGGTTTGCCGTCAGTGTGGCCCAGTATTTGCCGACCTTGTTTGTGGGTGCCGGCCGCTTGGGCACGGTGACCACCGAAGCGGTCACGTTAGCGGCGGGTGCACAGCGCTCACTCACAGCGGCCTACGCTTGGCTGCAGTGGCTATTGCCCATGTGGGTGTTTGCTGGGGCCGCCTGGCTGGGGCAGGCGCGGCGCTTTCAGGCCAAACCAGCGCCATCGAACAGCCCGCAAGGTGAATGAAGCTCAAGTCACCCCTTTTTTTTAGGGTGAGAGCGTGTCCTATAGCGCAAGACAATTTCATGCAGCACAATGGAAGCCACATGTCCAAACCTGAAAGCCATCCCTCCTCTCTTTGCACCACCCCTAAGCAATTGCGACTGGCCTTGCGTGAGCAAGAGGTCATTTTGGAGACCGCCGGGGTCGGTATTGTCTTCATCAAACACCGCACCGTGCTGCGCTGCAACCAGCGCTTTGCACAGATTTACGGCCACGCCGATAGCGCCGACATGCTGGGCAGCAGCAGCGTCTCGCTGTACCCTGATGCTGAATCGTTTTACAGATTGGGGAAATCAGCCTTTACCGTGATGGCCCAAGGCTTGGCCTACAAGTCCGAGGTGCTGATGCGCCGCCGTGACGGGTCACTGTTTTGGTCCCACCTCACCGGCAAGCTGGTCAACCCCGCTGACACGGACGAAGGTTCGATCTGGATCATTGACGACATTCACGAAGAAAAGCAGGCCCAAGAGCGACTGCAGGCCAGCTTGGCCGAACAAAACCTGATTCTGAACAACGTGATGTTTGGCATCGTGTTCTTGCATGACCGCCACCTCACCCGGTGCAACCGTCAATTTGAGACCATGCTCGGGTACGAATCAGGCGAGCTCCACGGACTCTCCTCCAGCACTTGGTATTTGAGCGACGAAGATTGGCTGGACGCGGGCGCGCGTTGTTACCAGCCCTTGGCTGCCGGCGAGGCCTTTCAAGCAGAAATGGTGTTGCGCAAAAAAGATGGCTTGCCCGTGCACTGTGCGATCAGTGCCAAAGCCATCGACCCCAACGACTTAAGCAAGGGCACCATCTGGATTGTGCTGGACGTGAACGCTCGGAAAAAAGCGGAGCTTGAACTCGAACACGCCCGCGACAGCTTGGAAAAGCTGGTGGAGACGCGCACACAGCAACTCAGTCGAACCGTGGCTGAGCTAGAGGAAAAAGCGGTTGAACAAAAGAAAGCGGAGGCGCAAATCCAGCAACTCGCGCACTTTGACCCGCTCACCGGCCTGCCCAACCGCCTGCTCCTCAAAGACCGCTGCGTTCAGGCCCTGAGCTTGGCAGACCGCAGCGGCCAGTCTCTGGCGCTGATGTTCATTGACTTGGATCATTTCAAAAACATCAACGACTCCCTCGGCCACCAAGTCGGGGACCAGGTGTTGCTGGCCTTGGCCCAGCGCCTGAAAGACAACGTGCGGGAGCAAGACACGGTGGCGCGCTTGGGCGGCGACGAATTCATTTTGCTGCTGCCCAACGCCGACACCCTGGGCGCGGCCCGCGTGGCCGATAAATTGATACAAGCCGCCATGTTGCCGCTGCACATTGGTCAGCACGAACTCACCGTCACCCCCTCCATTGGCATTGCGATCTACCCGAAAGACGGGTCTGATTTGGACACCCTGTACAAATGCGCGGATGCCGCCATGTACCGGGCCAAAGAAGACGGACGCAACAGCTACCGTTTCTTCACCTCCGAGCTACAGGCGGTCTCAGACCGCACCTTGTTGCTCGACAACGCCCTGCGCCGCGCGTTGGCGCGCGATCAACTCAGTCTGCTGTACCAACCTCAAATCGACCTGTTAACCAACCAAATCATCGGTGCAGAGGCCTTGCTGCGTTGGGACCACCCGGAGTTGGGCAAAATTTCGCCGGCTGAATTCATTCCGATTGCCGAAAGCAGCGGGCTGATTCTGCCCATTGGGGAATGGGTCATTCGCACCGCTCTGGCCCAGCTGGCGCAGTGGATTCAAAGCGGCATGCGAGCCATCACCCTGTCAGTGAATTTGTCGTCGGTTCAATTTCGGCACGCGGAACTGCCCGAACTGGTGTCGCGCCTGCTCAGTGACGCCGGCTTGCCCCCCGAACGACTGGAGTTGGAGCTGACCGAAGGGGTGGCCATGCACAACCCCGTGAGTGCCATTGCCGTGATGGACGACTTGCACCAGCGCGGCATTCGCCTGTCGATTGACGACTTTGGCACCGGCTACTCGTCCTTGAGCTACCTCAAACGCTTCAAGGTGTACAAGCTCAAGATTGACCAATCTTTTGTGCGCGACATCACCACCGACCCGGACGACAAAGCCATTGTGGGTGCCGTCATTGGTCTGGCCGCCAGCCTGGGCATGAAAACCATTGCCGAAGGGGTAGAGACCGAAGGCCAACTCGACTTTTTGCGCAGTGAAGGCTGTGACGAAGTGCAGGGCTACCACTTCAGCCGCCCCTTGGACGCGGTTCATTTTGAGCGCTTTGCCAACAGCCACCGCAGTGCGCCTCAGACAGGCTCTCTCTGACCGCCACGCAGCCAGAGAACCGACGGCACGGATCCTCAGCCCTTGCGACGGGCGTGACTCGGGAACGCTTGGCAAGGGATAGCCTCCCAACCTTCACCGTGGAATTAATCGCCTCCTCGGTGTCGGCCTGTCATTTTTCAACCGGGGTGTGCTGCACCTCACCGCGCCCTTCTTTTGCGCCCCCGCACGTTTCATGAGCCTCCACATTGCGCTAACCCAGCTTCGCACCCCCACCCGCACGCTGCTGCAGCCCCTTACCCTGCAGGTGCCACGCGGCGTGATTCACACCGTGATGGGCGCCAGCGGGTCGGGCAAATCAAGTTTGCTGGCGGCGGTATGCGGCACGCTGCCTGACGCGCTGCAGTTTGAGGGCACCATCACCCTCAACGGCACCCGCATTGACACGCTGCCCACCGAGCAGCGCCAGGTGGGCATTTTGTTTCAAGAAGGCTTGTTGTTTGCGCACATGACCGTGTTTGAAAACCTGCTCTTCGCCCTGCCTGCAGGGCCCAAAGCCCAGCGCCTGGCAGCGGTCACCCAGGGCTTAGCCGACTTGGAAATGGCCGACTTTGCCCACGCCGACCCGGCCACACTCTCAGGCGGCCAACGCGGGCGCGTGGCCTTGATGCGCGCCCTGCTGGCCCAGCCGCAAGCACTGCTGCTGGACGAGCCGTTCTCTCAACTCGACACCGCCCTGCGCGAGCGCTTGCGTGACTTTGTCTTCTCCACCGTAAGAAAACGCAACATTCCCGTACTAATGGTCACCCACGATGTGTCTGACATCGCGGACCCCGACCACTTGACCCAGCTATAACCCAGCTATAACCCAGCGTTAACCCTGCGTTCAACCCGCGTTAACCCCCTTTTGAATCGCCCATGCTCGACCGCGCCGCCACTGCCCTGATCAAACCCGCCGTCCACGGCTTGGCTGCGGTCTTGTTTCGCGTCGGACTCACCGCCAACCAAATCACCCTGGCGGGTTTTCTGGTGGGGTTGTTTGCTGCGTTTTCAATAGCTAGTGGTGCCTACCTGACGGGGGCTACCGCCCTATTTGCCTCAAGATTATTCGACGCGCTTGATGGGGCCGTGGCCCGCATGACCCACCCCACCGACCAAGGCGGTTTTTTGGACATTGCACTGGACTTTCTGTTTTACGCCAGCATTCCATTGGCCTTTGCGGTGGCCCACCCGCTGGCCAACGCCCTGCCCGCTGCCGTGCTGCTGGCGGCTTTTATTGGCACAGCCACCAGCTTTTTGGCGTTTGCCGCCATTGCCGCCAAGCGCGGCATGAGCAGCGTGGACTACCCCGACAAGTCGTTCTATTTTCTGGGTGGCTTGACCGAGGCCACTGAAACCCTGGCTTTCTTTGCCGCCATGTGCGTCTGGCCGGAGCACTTTCCCACCCTCGCCTATGTTTTCGCCGCGCTGTGTGCGGTGACCATCGCCACCCGCCTCTGGTGGGGCTGGCGGGCCTTTGCGTGATTCTTTTTCTAACCTGAAGCAAACCCCAATGAACAAGAAAAAAATAGGTCTGATCGTTGGCGTAGTGATCTTACTGGCCGCCTTTTTTGCGCTCGACTTGGGTCGCTACCTGAGCTTGGACTACCTCAAAAGCAGCCAGTCCGCGTTCGAGTCGCTGTACGCCGAGCAACCCTTGCTGGTCATTGGCAGCTATTTCGCCATTTACGTGGCGGTTACCGCCCTGTCGTTTCCGGGCGCGGTGATCATGACGCTGGCCGGGGGCGCTATTTTTGGCACCCTGTGGGGCACGGTGATTGTGTCGTTTGCCTCCAGCTTGGGCGCGACCTTGGCGTTTTTGGCCGCGCGGTTTGTGCTGCGTGACAGCATTGAGGCCCGCTTTGGCAACCGCTTGGCCGAATTCAACAAAGGCATTGAAAAAGAAGGCGCGTTTTACCTCTTTACCCTGCGCTTGGTGCCGCTGGTGCCCTTCTTTGTGATCAACCTGCTCATGGGCTTGACCAAAATGAAGACCCTCACTTTTTACGGGGTGAGCCAGCTCGGCATGCTGGCGGGCACCGCGGTGTACGTGAATGCGGGTACGCAGTTGGCGCAGCTGGAGTCGCTGCAAGGCATTTTGAGCCCGGGCTTGATTGGCTCCTTTGTGCTGCTGGGCGTCTTTCCGCTGCTGGCCCGCAAAGTCATCGAGATGCTCAAAGGCCGCCAGGTTTATGCGAAGTGGGCGCACCTCAAACCTAAGCAGTTCGACCGCAACCTGATCGTCATTGGCGCAGGGGCCGGCGGCTTGGTGTCGGCCTACATTGCCGCCGCCGTCAAAGCCAAAGTCACCTTGGTTGAGGTCCACAAAATGGGCGGCGACTGCCTGAACTACGGCTGCGTGCCCAGCAAGGCACTCATCAAAAGCGCCAAACTGGCCCACCAAATGCAGCACGGTGCGCAATACGGCCTGTCCAACACCCCGCCGCAATTCAGCTTCAAGGCCGTCATGCAGCGCATTCACGCCGTCATTGCCGCCATTGAGCCGCATGACAGTGTGGCGCGCTACACCGGCTTAGGCGTTGAAGTGCTGCAGGGTTACGCCAAGATGGTGAACCCGTGGACCGTCGAGATCGCCTTGAACGATGGCCGCAAACAAGTGCTCACCAGCCGCGCCATCGTCATCGCCGCTGGCGCCCGCCCGCTGGTGCCACCGCTGCCTGGCTTGGATGACGTGGGCTACGTGACCAGCGACACCCTGTGGGACGAATTTGCCAAGCTAGACGACATTCCCCAACGTTTGGTGGTGCTGGGCGGTGGGCCGATTGGCTGCGAACTGGCGCAAAGCTTTGCCCGCTTGGGCGCGCAAGTGATGCAAGTTGAAATGAGTGAGCGCATCATGGGGCGTGAAGACGACGAGGTGTCTGCGCTGGCCCAAGCCGCCTTGGAGGCCGATGGCGTGCAGGTGCTCACCGGCCACAAGGCTTTGCGTTGCGAGAAAGTGGGTGACAGCAAAGTCATCGTGGTCGAACACCAGGGCCAAGAGATTCGCTTGGAGTTTGACGCCCTGCTGTGCGCCGTGGGCCGCGTGGCGCGCTTAACCGGCTACGGCCTAGAAGAGCTCGGCATTGAGACCAAGCGCACCGTGCCCACCAACGAGTACCTGCAAACCATTTACCCCAACATTTACGCCGCAGGCGACGTCGCCGGGCCCTACCAGTTCACCCACGTGGCCGCGCACCAAGCGTGGTACACGGCGGTGAACGCCCTGTTTGGCGACTTCAAAAAGTTCAAGGCCGACTACCGCGTCATCCCTTGGGCCACCTTCATTGACCCCGAAGTCGCCCGCGTGGGCCTGAACGAGACCGATGCCAAAGAGCAGAAGATTGCGGTTGAAGTGACCCGCTACAACATCGATGATTTGGACCGCGCCATTGCCGACAGCGAAGCCCGGGGCTTTGTCAAAGTGCTCACCGTGCCCGGCAAAGACACTATTTTGGGCGTCACCATCGTCGGCACCCACGCCGGTGACTTGCTGGCCGAGTACGTGTTGGCCATGAAACACGGCTTGGGCTTGAACAAAATCTTGGGCACCATCCACACCTACCCCACCTTGGCCGAGGCCAACAAATACGCCGCAGGCGAATGGAGGCGCGCCCACCAGCCTAAAAAACTGCTCGAATGGGTGGCCAAATACCACGACTGGAAACGGGGTTGAACCCTTCACACCGATGACCACCTCTCAATCACCCCTCAAAAACGCTCTTAATTTAATAGCTGCTTGCGCACTACTGACGGGGGCTAGCGCCTCTTTTTCCTTAGAAAACCCAGTCGCCGTTCAATGGCCTGCCCAACTGTCGGCTTTTGTCAGTGAAGGCAGCGCCCGCCTGAATCCTGCTTGGAGCTTGAGCACCCTGCCCGCTGACAAAGGCATTGCGCCCAGCCGGTTCGAGCCCGTGGTGGTGGACGGTGTAGCAGGCCTCAAGGTCAGCACCGATGCGTCTTACGGCGTGCTCGCCCACGACTGGCAAGGCCCCACCCCGGCCGTTTTAAGCTGGCGCTGGCGGGTGGACCAGCCCTTGGCCACGGCCGACTTGGCCACCAAAGCCGGGGACGATGCCGCCCTCAAAGTGTGTGTCATGTTTGACCAACCCTTGGCCGACATTCCCTTTTTCCAACGCACCGGCCTCTCCTTGGCCCGATCCGTCACGGGCAAAGACTTGCCCAGCGCCACTTTGTGCTACGTGTGGGACGCACGCTACCCCGAAGGAACCCAAGGGGCCAACCCCTACACCGCCCGCGTGCGCTACATCGTGCTGGGTGGCCCCGGCGCGGTGCTGGGCCAGTGGACGCTGCAAAAACGCCGGGTGAGTGACGACTTTCAGCGCCTCTTTGGGCAAGAAAGCCCGCGCACTCCTCCTGTCACCGCCGTGGTGCTCGGGGCCGACAGCGACAATACCCGTGGGCGCAGTCTGGCCTACGTCAGCGCATTACGCTGGCTGCCTTGACGCGGTGCCGCGCAGGCGGCGCGCCTTGAAACGAAAGGGGTTGGAATGAAAAAACTGGTGTTGTTGGGGGCGGGCCACGCCCATGTGCATGTGCTGTCCACCTTGTCGGCCCAGCCGCTGCCCGGCGTGCAAGTCACGCTGGTGGCCCCTTTTCCGCGCCAGCTCTACTCGGGCATGGTGCCGGGGTTTGTGGCCGGCCACTACACGCTAGACCAGTGCGTCATTCAGCTCGAACCCCTGCTCAAAGGCACCGACATCACTTGGCTGCCCCGCAGCGTCACCGCGCTGGATGCCAACGCCAAGCGAGTCACCTTAGACGACGGCAGCGCCTTAGATTTTGACTGGCTGTCCGTTAACACCGGGCCGGTGCAAGACCGAAAAAAAACCGAGGCCCTGCTGCCCGGTGCCCGAGAGCACGGCTTGTTTGTGCGCCCGATTGAGTCCTTCGGCGCACTGTGGCCCCAAGTGCTGGCCATGGCCCACACCCAGCCGCTGCGCCTGGCCGTGATTGGCGGCGGCGCGGCCGGCATTGAGTTGTGCATGGCGGTGCGCCATCGCCTGCCCAAAGCCTCGGTCACGCTCATCAACGGCAGCAGCGAGCTGGCCGCCAATTACCCTGAACGCGTGCGCCAGCGCGTCAGCCAGGCCTTGAAAGCACGCGGTATCGTCGTCCTGCTGGAGCGTGCCAGCCACATTCAAGCGGGTGAAGTGACGCTAGAGAGCGGTGCCACCCTGGCCTGCGACATGCCCCTCATCGCCACCAGTGCGCAAGCCCCCGCTTGGCTGCAGAGCAGCGGTTTGGCGCTGGACGAGCAAGGCTTCATCGCCGTGGATGCCTTTCAGCGCTCCCCCAGCCATGACCGTATTTTTGCCGCAGGCGACGTCAGCACCCGCATGGACCAGCCCCTGCCCCGCAGCGGCGTGTACGCGGTGCGCGCGGGCCCCGCGCTGCTCACCAACCTGACCGCCGTGCTGGCCGGTGTGCCGCCCGTGCCCCATTTGCCACCGAAAAATACCTTGAACCTGTTGTCGTGTGGCGACCACTACGCCATTGCCACGTGGGGCGACTACAGCGCACAAGGACGCTGGGTGTGGTGGCTCAAAGACTGGATTGACCGGGGCTTCATCAAACGCTACAGCCGCCCTTGAACGCTGCCCACAAAAGGGCGTGGTAAGGTCGCCATTTTTAATTTTTAGGATGATCCGCTTTGCTTTTGTCTATGCCTGAGTACCTCGTCATGCTGAAGTCCTTTGCCCGCGAGCTGGGGGCAGGTGTGGTCATTGTGCTGGCTGCGTTCTTGATTTCGCGGGTGCTGCGCCGGGTGATTCACACCCTGAAGGACTCCCGCAGTCTCTCCGACAACATGGCCCATCGCCTGCAAACCTTTCGCCAGCGGGTGATATTCACCGTCACGCTGCTGGTGCTGATGCAAGTGGCGGGCGTCTTTGACAACGCTTGGGCCTTTATTTCAACCGCCCTGCTCACCGTGGCGCTGGGCTTTGTGGCGGCTTGGAGCATTTTGAGCAACGCCACCGCGGCCGTGCTGATATTGATTCTGCGGCCCTTTCGTGTGGGTGACAACGTCGAGCTGCTGGACCCGTCGGGTGAGCCCATGGGCGGCAAGTTGGCCGACATGAACCTGATGTTCACCACGCTCACACTTCCGCCCGTCGAAGGCGACTTGGACGACCGATCGGCAGTGCTGAACGTGCCCAACAACCTGTTGTTTCAACGCGTGCTGCGCATCCGCTCGCGCCACCGACCCGACAGCCGGGCCGCTTTTTTCTCGGACTTCTCCGACCCAGAAGATTGAGCCGCAGCGCAGCGCATTGGCAGCGCGGCTTTAATTCACGCGCAGTTTGCCCGCATCGCCGCCATGGACGATCTCGCCGATCTCAGCCGCCGCATCAAAACCGTGCGCCTTGAAAATGGCCAGCACGGCATCCACCGCCTCAGGGGCGCAAGACACCAGCAAGCCACCGCTGGTTTGCGGGTCAGAAAGCAGCGCCTGATGGATCGGATCAAAACCAGCCGCCAACGCCACATCGTGCCCATAACCGGCCCAGTTGCGACCCGACGCACCGGTGACCATGCCTTGGGCGGCCAGCTCCCGCACGCCGCTCAGCAAAGGCACGCGGTCCCAATCAATTTGCACCGTGCACTTCGCACCCCGCGCCATCTCCAGCGTGTGGCCCGCCAGACCAAAGCCGGTCACATCGGTCATGGCGTGCACGCCGTCCAAGGCAGCCAGTTCAGGGCCGGGGGTGTTGAGCTTCGTGGTCACGGCAATCATCTGCGCGTACCCTTCGGCACTGAGTTTTTCCTTCTTCAGCGCCGCCGACAAAATGCCCACGCCCAGCGGCTTGCCCAAAATCAGCCGGTCGCCTGCGCGGGCGTCCGCATTGCGCTTGACGCGCCCCGGGTGCACCAACCCCATCGCCACCAAACCATAAATCGCCTCCACCGAGTCAATGGTGTGCCCGCCCGCAATCGGAATGCCCGCCGCCCGGCAGACCGAGGCGCCTCCTTCCAACACCTTGGCAATGGTGGCGGTGGACAGCACGTTGATGGGCATGCCCACCAGCGCCAGCGCCATGATGGGCGTGCCGCCCATGGCGTACACGTCGGAGATGGCGTTGGTGGCGGCAATGCGACCAAACTCAAACGGGTCATCCACGATGGGCATGAAAAAGTCGGTGGTGGCAATCAAGGCCTGCTCGTCGTTGAGCTTGTAAACCGCCGCGTCGTCCGCGGTTTCAATGCCCACCAGCAGCTCTTTGGGCATCGGCATGGCGGTGATGCCCTTCAAAATTTCAGACAACACGCCAGGGGCAATCTTGCAGCCACAGCCGCCACCGTGCGACAGGCTGGTCAGGCGCGGCTCAGTGGGCAGGTGGGCCGTGGATTCGGGGAGGGTTGCGGGGGATGGAATAGGGGTCAGCGTCGGGGTCGTCATGTCAATCTCCAATGAAGCGTCGAGTTTAGGGGCGTTGTGGCGCTTAAGAAGCCACCAAGGTCTTGACCAGTTGAAGCAGCAACTGCTGCTCACGCGCAGGCTCAAACAGCGGCGCGCGCGCCTCGCATTGCTGGCGCAGCAGCGGTAAAAAGGCCGCGTCATCGCGGCAGCGCAGCAGCAGTTTGGCCAAAGCCGCGTCATCGCCCAACGCAAAGTAGCCCGCGTAGTGGGGGCCCAGCATGCCCACATTGCCGTCAATGCGAGACGCCAACACCGGTGTACCGCTTTGCACCGCCTCCAAAATCACATGCGCGCCGCCCTCCATCTTGCTGGGGTGCACCAGCACATGGGCACGCTGAATATGCTGGCGCGCCTGCCCGTGGGGCAAACCGCCCAGCCAGCGGTACGCTGGGCAGCGTTGTGCTGTTTGCTCAGCCGCGTGCCGCCAATGCGGCTCCAACGCAGCGCCCATATGGTCCAGCAACACATCGGGCCGATCCATGAGGCGCGCGGCAGCCCGCCAATACGTTTCGGGGTCTTTCTCATCGCGCAAGTGGCCCACCATCAACGCTCGCAAGTGGCGCTTGGGTTTATCCAAAGTAACGCGGCGCTTGGCCGACTGAAAAATCACCCGCGCTTTGGGCTGCAGCGCCGGTGCCAGCGCGTCCATGCCACGCTCTTGCAACACCACCAGTTGGCCCGCCACTTGCAACGCACGTTGCGCTGATTCGTCGGCATGAATGTCACGGTACAAATCCGTGCCCGTCAACACCACCGCCAAAGCCTGCGCGCGCCCCTTGTGCGCCCAAGCCAATGCAGACGGCGCAGATTTGCGCGCATGCAAAGCCAACATCACGTCTGCGCCTTCGCCTTCGCCCTCACCTTGCCAGCTGCTGGCCACCGTGGTTCGATAGTCACGCTGCAAGAGACGCGACCACCGCCACGCGGTCTGCCAATTGCCGTTATTGGCCTGCGCCAAAGCAGGGGTGATGATCAAAACATGGGGTTTGCGCATGGTGCGGCCATCTTCTCATGAGCGCCTGCCCCTGAAGCGGCTCAGCCCCCGCAATGCCAAGTGGCACCTGCGGCTAACCCGACCCACAAAAAATGGCACACCTGGGTCTTGACCGCGCTCAAATGACGCCGCATTGAGGGGTGACACCTGTTTGAGCACAGGCTAAAATCTTACTAATTTTTACCAAAAGCTCTAAAAATAAGAGCTGGTTTACCCATTTGCAGGGAGTCGCGTCATGTCTTTCGCCACCACCAGCCCGGCTGCGGCCTTGGTTTCAATTGTGCCAGTCGTCCTGTGTGGCGGCAGCGGCACGCGGCTCTGGCCTTTGTCACGCAAAGCGCTTCCCAAACAGTTTGTCCCGCTGGTGAATGGCAAAAGCCTGCTGCAACTCACGCTAGAACGGGCCGCCTTGCTGGGTGCGCACACCCTCATCGTCGCCAGTGAAGAACACCGCCTTTTGGCGCAAGAAAGCGTGGCTAACGCGGGCGTGCAAGCCACCCTATTGCTAGAGCCTGTGGCTCGCAACACCGCCGCAGCCATGGCCGCCGCCGCGCTCAATGCAGCGCCAGACACCCTGCTGCTCTTTTTGCCCGCCGACCACCACATTCCCGACGCCGCCGCCTTTGCCGCCACCATTCGCACGGGCATTGCCGCTGCCAGCGCCGGCTACATCGTCACCTTTGGCGTGCAGCCCAGTTTTCCCAGCACCGCCTACGGCTACATCCAGCAGGGTGCCGCGCTGCCCGGGCAAGACGGTGCCCATGCCGTGCAGCGCTTCATTGAAAAACCAACCGCCGAGCGCGCCCAGGCCCTGCTGCTGGCGGGTGGCCACTTTTGGAACGCAGGCATCTTCTTGATCCAGGCCCGCACCCTACTGGCCGCCCTGCACGCCCATGCCCCCGACATCTTGGCCTCCTGCCAAGAGGCCGTTGCCGCCCAACAGAAAGACGGTGCCTTTCGCCGCCTAGGCGTCACCGCCTTTACCGCCTGCCGGTCCGACAGCATTGACTACGCCGTCATGGAAAAAGCCGCCAACGTGGTCGTGCTGCCCTTTAACGCCGCCTGGAGCGACGTCGGCAGCTGGAACGCCGTGGCCGAACTCAGCCCCCCCGATGCAGCGGGCAACCGCATCCACGGCCAAGGCCACACCCACAACGCCACCAACACCTATATTCATGCCCCCCACCGCCCCGTGGTCGCCTTGGGCACGCACAACCTACTGATCATTGACACCGCAGACGCCCTGCTGGTGGCCGACGCCGACCACGCTGAACACGTCAAAACCGTGGTCGCCCAACTCGAAGCCCAAGGCATCCCCCAAGCCCTGCACCACCGCCGTGTGGCCCGCCCCTGGGGCGCGTACGACAGCGTGGACTCAGGCCCGCGCTTTCAGGTCAAGCGCATCGTCGTCAAACCCGGCGCCGCCCTCAGCCTGCAAATGCACCACCACCGCGCCGAACACTGGGTGGTCGTCAGTGGCACCGCTGAAGTCACCGTGGGCGACAAGGTCATGCTCCTGAGCGAAAACCAAAGCACCTACATCCCGCTGGGCCAAGTTCACCGTCTGTCCAACCCCGGCAAAGTTCCGCTGGAAATCATTGAAGTGCAATCCGGTGCCTACCTAGGCGAAGACGACATCGTCCGCCTTGAAGACACCTATGGCCGCGTCAGCCCTGTATCCAATACCCCCCTGTGAGCCGCCTTTTGGCTTTAATCCCGTTCGTTCCACCACCAAGCTAACGCCCAGATAGATCACCATGTCCAACGCATCCACCGCAGTCCACGCCCCCAAAGTTGCCCTCATCACCGGCGTCACTGGGCAAGACGGCTCCTACTTGGCTGAGTTTTTGCTGGAAAAGGGCTACATCGTGCACGGCATCAAGCGCCGCGCCAGCTCGTTTAATACCCAGCGCGTGGACCACATCTACGAAGACCCGCACCTCACCAACGCCCGCTTCAAGCTCCACTACGGTGACTTAAGCGACACCAGCAACCTCATCCGCATCGTGCAAGAAACCCAGCCCGATGAGATTTACAACCTGGGTGCGCAAAGCCACGTGGCCGTGAGTTTTGAGAGCCCTGAATACACCGCCGACGTGGACGCCCTGGGCACCCTGCGCCTGTTAGAAGCCGTGCGCATCTTGGGCCTTGAGAAAAAAACCAAGTTCTACCAAGCCTCCACCAGCGAGTTGTACGGCCTGGTGCAAGAAACCCCGCAACGTGAGACCACCCCGTTTTACCCCCGCAGCCCCTACGCCGTGGCCAAAATGTACGCCTACTGGATTTGCGTCAACTACCGCGAAGCCTATGGCATGTACGCCTGCAACGGCATTCTGTTCAACCACGAAAGCGAGCGCCGGGGCGAAACCTTTGTCACCCGCAAAATCACCCGGGGCCTGGCCAACATCGCCCTCGGGCTAGAACCCTGCCTCTACATGGGCAACATCGACGCCCTGCGCGACTGGGGCCACGCCAAAGACTACGTGCGCATGCAATGGCTCATGCTCCAGCAAGACACCGCCGAAGACTTCGTCATTGCCACCGGCGTGCAATACACCGTGCGCCAGTTCATTGAAATGGCCGCCGCCAACTTGGGCGTTACCTTGGCTTGGACCGGTCAAGGCGTGGACGAAGTCGGCACTGTGGCCGCCATTGCGCCCGTGAACGGCGTCGTGCAAGCCCCCGCCCTGCAAGTGGGCCAAGCCATTGTGAAAATCGACCCCCGCTACTTCCGCCCCACCGAGGTCGAAACCCTGCTCGGCGACCCCAGCAAAGCCAAAGCCAAACTCGGCTGGGTGCCAGAAATCACCGTACAAGCCATGTGCGCCGAAATGGTCGCCCACGACCTCGCCCAAGCCAAAAAACGCGCCCTGCTGCTGCAAAACGGCTTTACTGTGCCCGCCAGCACCGAGCGCTAATCAATGAACCACTTGGCTGAAAAAATCTACGTCGCCGGCCACCGTGGCATGGTGGGCAGCGCCATCGTGCGCACCCTCATTGCCCAAGGCGTGCCCGCCGCCCACATCGTCACCCGCACCCACGCCGAGCTAGACCTGTGCAACCAAGCCGCCGTGCACGCCTTTTTTGCCGCCGAGCAACCCACCCAGGTTTACCTGGCCGCCGCCAAAGTAGGCGGCATACACGCCAACAACACCTATCCAGCCGAATTCATCTACCAAAACTTGATGATGCAGGCCAACATCATCCACGCCGCCCACCTGCACGGCGTGCAAAAACTGCTGTTTTTAGGCTCCAGCTGCATCTACCCCCGCCTAGCGCCCCAGCCCATGGCTGAGTCTGCCCTGCTCACCGGCACCCTAGAACCCACCAACGAGCCCTACGCCATTGCCAAAATTGCCGGCATCAAACTGTGTGAAAGCTACAACCGCCAATACGGCGCCACCCACGGCACCGACTACCGCAGCGTCATGCCCACCAACCTCTATGGCCCTGGCGACAACTACCACCCTGAAAACAGCCACGTCATCCCCGCGCTGATTCGCCGCTTTCATGAAGCCAAGCTCGCCGGCACCCCCAGCGTGGCCATTTGGGGCACCGGCACCCCCCGCCGTGAGTTCTTGTATGTTGACGACATGGCCGCCGCCAGCGTGTTTGTGATGAACCTAGACACCGCCACCTACGCCGCCAACACCACCCCCATGTGCAGCCACATCAACGTCGGCTTTGGCAGCGACGTGACCATTGCAGAAGTGGCCACCACCATTGCCGCCACCGTGGGCTACACCGGCCAAGTCACCTTCGATGCCACCCAACCCGACGGCGCCCCCCGCAAGTGGATGGACAGCACCCGCTTGAACGCCCTGGGCTGGCATGCCCAGTGCCATCTGGCCCAAGGCCTGCAAGCAGCCTACGCCGGGTTTGTAGCGGCGCACGGCGTGGCCCATTCGGGCAAAGCCTGAGTCAACATGACCCCCAGCAGCCCCATCATGCAGCGCATTGCAGCCGGTGAATCCCAAACCCTGGAATTCAAAACCTCGTTTGACAAAGCCTGCATCGACACCCTTGTCGCCTTTGCCAACACCCAAGGCGGCACCGTGCTGGTGGGCATTAATGACGCGGGCCAAGTCAAAGGCCTCACGCTGGGCAAAGAAAGCCTGAACGAATGGCTGGTTCACATCAAGGCCGCGACCAGTCCATCCATCATTCCAGACCTGGTTGCCCATCCACTTGACGACAAGACCATTGTTGCCATTGACGTCGCTGAATTTCCGGTAAAGCCCGTCAGCACAAAGGGCCGTTACTACAAGCGCGTCGCCAACACCAACCAAGCGCTCAACGCCAACGAAATCAGCGACCTCTACCTACAGTCGCTGCAGCTCTCGTGGGACGCCTACCCCGCACCCACAGCCACCCTAGCGGACCTCTCAACCGCCAAAATTGAGCAATTTGTGCAACAAGTCAATGCCGGGGGGCGCTTTGCGCTCGGCACCACCGCGCCATGGATCGCACTGGAAAAGCTCAACTACATCAGCCATGGCCAGCCCACCTGGGCCGCCATGCTGCTGTTTGCCCAAGAGCCCCTGCGCCACCACATTCACATTGGCCGCTTCAAAACACCGTCCATGATCATTGACGACCGCCAGATCACCGACACCCTCTTTGAAGCGGTTGACCAGGCGATGAAATTCATCATCTCCTACATAGCCGTTGCCTTTGAAATTGACGGCAGCATCAAGCGCAAAGAACGCTTTGCCTACCCACTGCCCGCCGTGCGTGAAGCCCTGCTGAATGCCGTGGTGCACCGCGACTACAAAGACGGCTCCGACATTCAGGTCAAGATATTTGACGACAAAATATCCATCTTCAGCCCCGGCCGACTCTATGACGGCCTGCAACTGGATGAAATCAAACGCGACAACTACCGCTCACGCCTGCGCAACAAACTCGTGGCCGAAGGCTTCTACCTCACCACCCACATTGAAAAATATGGCAGCGGCTTTATTCGCATACGCGACGCCCTGCGCGACTACCCCAACATCAGCTTGGCCCTAGAAGAAATCAGCGGCGGCCTCTCCGTCACCTTCACCCAAAGCCAGCCCCCCCCCTTAGCCGACAGTGAGGGAGTAGATGGCGGTGTAAGTGGCGGTGTAAGTGGCGGTGTAGGTGGCGGTGTAATTTCAACACCCGAGCAACTTCAGCAGTACATCCAGCGCAAACCAAGCCTTAACACGGCCAAACTTGTAGAACAAACCGGTGCGCCTAAACGCACCGTAGAGCGCTGGCTCCAGCAACTCAAAGCCCAAGGCCTGGTTGAATTCAAAGGCGCGCCCAAAACCGGCGGCTACCACGCCACCGCCAGCGCCGCTGCAAGCCACCCACCCAAAGGCAAGCCATGAACGCGCCCGTTCTACCCACACTGCCGCTGCTCGCTGAGGTGCGCCAAATCATCAGTGCAGCACGCCAACGGGTTGCCATTGCAGTCAATGCCGAGTTAGCAAAGCAACTGGCCGCCGAATTTGGCAAAGGGTGGAGCGAGCGGCAGCGGCGCTACTGCTTGCGTATTGCAGAAATTTTCCCCGACGCAAAAATTCTGCACACACTGTGTTCCGAATTGAGCTGGTCAATCGAACTTGCCAGAGCCAAGCTCAATAGGCAAGAGAACCAAGGAAACACCCCATGAAAATCACACAAGCAGGCCTAGGCTTTGTCGGCCTGTCTAACGCCTTACTGCTTTCACCGCACAACTAGTCCGATGCGAATCTATCTCGACATGTGCTGTTTCAATCGTCCGTATGACGATCAAACACAAGCGCGCATACATCTTGAAACTTCGGCCAAGCTCTTGCTGCAGCAAAAAGTCAAAAATGCCGAATGTGACCTTATCTGGTCATCCGTGCTCGACTTTGAGTGCAACAACAACCCCTTTGAAGACCACCGCCTTGCCATATTTCAATGGCGATGGCTTGCAAACCAAGTGGTAATGACCAATGACGACATCATTGCCCAAGCCAAAGCGTATCAAGCACAAGGCATCCACGCCTTTGATGCGCTCCATATTGCATGCGCCCTATTTGGACATGCCCATTTATTCATCACAACAGATGACCGGCTAATAAAAAAAATGCGCAAAATTGAAACCCTACCCACTATGCTGCCGGGTGAAGCCATTGCTTTTCTGGAGAACTGGTATGAGAACTGAAGCTGAAATTCGCATGCAAGGCATGCAAGCCCTTATCGGCTCCTTGGGTTTGATCGAAACCGAGCGGTTTTTAATAGCCGTCAACCAAGACAAATTCAACTACACCGAATGGCGCCGCACCGGCCTACCAGACATGGACATTGAACAAATTGCAGCCGCTGCCAACCAGCTCTCAAACCAACTCACCAAGCGCTGATCCTTCCATGAAAATCACACAAGCAGGCATGGGCTTTGTCGGCCTGTCTAACGCCGTACTGCTCGCCCAGCACAACCCCGTGGTTGCCTCAGACCTGGTGCAAAGCAAGGTTGACCAAGTCAACGCCCGTCAAAGCCCTATTGAATCAAGCAAATGGCGGATGTGATCGTGGCCAACCGCATGATGGATGACTTGAGTGATGTGGCAGACAAGGTTTACAGTCGCGATCTGTTTGGTCAAGTTTAGGAGCTGACATGAACGCAACCCAAAAACTTTACGAAGTAATCAAAGATTTTTCTGACCCTGTGCTGGCAGAAGTCATTGATTACGCAGAATTTTTGCGTCACAAACAACAGCGTGATGCGCCTGTGATTGAAGTCGATGAACCGCTGCTCACCTTGGCGGGTGGTTTGGAAACCTCCGAAACCTTCAAGTTGCATTCACTGTTAATCCAAGCCAGGATGCGCGATGAGTGGAATTAAATACCTGCTCGACACCAATTTCATACTCGGACTATTGAAGTCTCAGGCTGAAATCTTGGTGGAAATACAACAGCTCAAGTTGACCGCAGGCCAATGCGCCTACAGCGCAGTCACCCGAATGGAGCTGCTTGGATTTACGGGTATCAGTAGAGACGAGGAAACGCTAATTCGGCACAAACTGGCCCGTTTGACCTACCTTCCAATCACTACAGCCGTAGAAGACGTAGCAATCAGCCTGCGTCAAAGCCGAAAAATAAAACTGCCGGATGCAGTTATTGCCGCCACGGCACTTTGCGCAGGCTTGCAACTTCTTACCCAAGATGCACACCTGAAATCCGTGATCGCATCCACTGGTGAAATTTAATAATGACTTCTTTAACGGTCAATGCCAACATGAAAATCGCCATCGCAGGCATGGGCTTTGTCGGCCTGTCTAACGCCGTACTGCTCGCCCAGCACAACCCCGTGGTTGCCTTAGACCTGGTGCAAAGCAAGGTTGACCAAGTCAACGCCCGCCAAAGCCCTATTGAAGACGCAGAGCTGCAGCACTACCTGACCAACAAGCCTTTGAGCCTGCGCGCCACCACCAGCGCGCAAGACGCTTTTGCCGGGGCCGACTATGTCGTCATTGCCACCCCAACGGATTACGACCCCGCCACCAACGCCTTTGACACCCGCAGCATTGAAGCCGTGGCGCAGCAAGTGCTGGCCATCGCCCCCCAAGCGCTCATGGTCATCAAAAGCACCGTGCCCGTGGGCTACACAGAGCAACTCAAAACCCAGCTAGGCACCACCAATATCATTTTCAGCCCCGAATTTCTGCGCGAAGGCCAAGCCCTGCATGACAACCTGCACCCCAGCCGCATCGTGGTGGGTGAGGTCAGTGAGCGGGCCAGCGCCTTTGCAGCGCTGCTGCAACAAGGCGCCATCAAGCAAAACGTGGCCGTAGAACTGATGGGCAGCAGCGAGGCAGAAGCCGTCAAACTCTTTGCCAATACTTACCTAGCCATGCGCGTGGCCTTCTTTAATGAGCTGGACACCTACGCCCACACCCGTGGGCTCAACACCCGCCAAATCATCAACGGCGTGTGCCTGGACCCCCGCATAGGCAACCACTACAACAACCCCAGCTTTGGCTACGGCGGCTACTGCCTGCCCAAAGACACCAAGCAACTGCTGGCCAACTATGACGCCGTGCCGCAAAACATCATGCGGGCCATTGTGGACAGCAACACCACCCGCAAAGACTTTTGCGCCGCCGAACTCTTGAAGCGCAATCCCAAAGTGGTGGGCATCTACCGCCTGGCCATGAAAGCCGGCAGCGACAACTTCAGGAGCAGCAGCATCCAGGGCATCATGAAACGCATCAAGGCCAAGGGCGTGGAGGTGATTGTGTTTGAGCCAGGTTTGCAAGACGCCAAGTTCTTCAAC
>JAGODZ010000163.1 GCA_017997975.1 Rhodoferax sp. | reverse complement strand
CGTGGTGCCCGTGCGGTTGCAACTGCGTACCGCCAAACGCCCCGCGCCGTACTCAAAACTCGGTGGGACACGTTATGCGCCCCGCGTTCTTCCACTTTGCGAACGACGGCCAGCAGCTCTATCGGCTCTATTTTTCCGATAGCGCGTGAGCCAATGAAAGGGAACAGGTCTTTTTCAAGGTTGCGAAATTCCCGCATGGCGTGGTGTTCGCTCCATTGGCCTTTTTGTTTCTCGAACCATTCCAGCGCAGTCTCTTTGAAAGAGTCAGCCCCCAGCGCCGTCTCTTTCAACTTGGCTACTTTACGGGCTTGCACTGGATCATGGCCTTCAGACTTTTGGAGCTTTGCCGCATCACGGGCTTTTCTCGCTGCCGTCAGGCTCACCGCTGGATAGCTGCCCAAAGCCATACGTGACTCTTTGCCGCCTGCGTAGAGTTTCCAAAACCAACGCTTAGAACCCGCCGGGCTCACTTCAAGATACAAGCCGCCCGCATCAGTCAGGCGCTCGCGCTTTTTATCAGGCGGGCAGATTGCATTCCGGCAATTGGCGTCAGTCAGCATGGTGAACTCCGAAAAGTGAACGGGGAACGTCCCTACATAGGGAAACCGGGGAACAATTACCCCGGTTTGGGCATTTACCCCGGTTTGTTCCCCGGTATGTTCCCCGGTTTCGGTTTGCCAGTCAATAGCGGCCTTTGTCGCTCGTTGCACTGACAGCCCATGATTTACCAATGAAAAAGGCCTCTAGGTATCGCTACTTAGAGGCCTTTATCTTTCGTCATGGAGGAGAAGGTGGGATTCGAACCCACGGTACCTTACGGTACGCCTGATTTCGAGTCAGGTACATTCGGCCACTCTGCCACTTCTCCGTGGGACGCATTGTATCAGCGCCGATGACCCGATTTTCGGGTGGACGGGGCGCTTTTTGGGGCTATTCGTCTTGTGCCATCAGTGTCAGTGCCGCCGCCACGTCTTGCGGCGTGACGTCGGGCAGAACTTCCAACTTGTGGGTCAGATCGGCCAAGGTGCCTAGGGCTTGGGTTTTCAGCAGGGCAATGGACTGGCCGACCTCTTTGGGCGAGTCAAAACCCAGGCTTTGCAGCAAGACGCGCTCGCTGGTATCGACCAGTTTGAAGTAGAACTTGCCGTCTTTTTCACGGTATTGCTTGAATACGGGTTTAGCGACCTTGATAGCTTTTTCTGTCTTTTGGCCCACGGTGGAGCGTAAATCGCGCAAGCCCACGGCTTCGCGCAGGCGTCCCATGAAGGGCGTGGCGATGTGTCGGGCTTTGGCGGCACCGGCCAGCAAGATGGTTTCAATCTTCCCGGGGTCGGCCATCAGGGCGAGGTAGGTTTCGCGCATGGGGGCGATTTCACGGTCAATGCGCTCAAACAGGATTTGCTTGGCATCGCCCCAGGCAATGCCATCGGCATAGGCTTGGCGCAGGGCGGCGGTTTCTTCAACGCTGGCAAACGCTTGGTAGATTTGGAACAGCGCCGAGCCTTCGGTTGTTTTGGGTTCTCCCGGTGCGGCGGAGTCGGTGACGATGCTGGCAATGAGTTTTTTGAGCTGATCACGCGGGGTGAAGAGCGGGATGGTGTTGTCGTAGCTCTTGCTCATTTTGCGGCCGTCCAGGCCGGGGAGCGTGGCTACGTCTTCATCAATGACGGCTTCGGGGGGCACAAAATGCTCGCCGTAGCGGTGATTGAAGCTGTTGGCCATGTCGCGCGCCATCTCAATATGCTGAATTTGGTCGCGACCCACGGGCACTTGGTGGGCGTTGAACAGCAAAGTGTCAGCGCCCATGGGCACGGGGTACATGAACAGGCCAGCGGTGACGTCCGAGTCAGGGTCGGCACCGGCGCTGGTGTTTTTATCGACTGAGGCCTTGTAGGCGTGCGCACGGTTCAGCACGCCTTTGCCGGTCACACAGGTCAGAAACCAGGTGAGTTCGGGAATTTCGGGCACGTCAGACTGGCGGTAGAAGACCACGCGCTCAGGGTCGAGCCCGGCGGCGAGCCAGCTGGCGGCAATTTCCAGTGTGGAGCGCTGGATGCGGGCGGGCTCGTCAGTTTTAATCAAGGCGTGGTAGTCGGCCAGAAAGTAGAAACTTTCGACGTCAGCGCGCACACTGGCTCGCACCGAGGGGCGGATGGAGCCTACATAGTTGCCCAAATGGGGCGTGCCAGAGGTGGTGATGCCGGTAAGAAAGCGCGTGGAACTCATGGGGAACTCAATCGGTGAAGGGGCAGTGGGTTGAACCGCCGAAGAAATAGGGTGGGTTGATCAGCTTAAAAGCAGGGCCAGCGGACTGAGCAGCAAGTCAATCAGAGCGTAGCTGAGCGCCATCAGGGGTTGCAACCAATAGGTGGTGACCACGCCCGTCAGCACCAAGCCCATGACGATGAAAAAGCCCCAAGGCTCTACCCGCGACACCAACTCGGCTTGACGGTAAGGCAGTAAACCCACCAAAATGCGACCGCCGTCCAGCGGGGGCAATGGGAACAGGTTGAACGCAAACATGACCAAGTTAACCAAGATGCCGCCTTGGGCCATTTTCATAAAAAAAGGTTCGGTGACGCCGGTGCCGCTCAGCAAGTAAAACATGGCGCCCCACAACACGGCCTGGGCGAAGTTGGCACCTGGCCCGGCCAGTGCGACCCAAACCATGTGTTTTTTGGGATTGCGCAGGTTGCCAAAACGCACCGGAACCGGTTTGGCGTAGCCAAACAAAAAGGCCCCTGAGGTGGCAAAGTACAAGAACAGTGGCATCACGATGGTGCCCACGGGGTCGATGTGCTTGAGGGGATTCAGCGTGATGCGCCCCAGTAGGTAGGCCGTATTGTCGCCAAAGTAGCGGGCCGCATAGCCATGCGCGGCTTCGTGCACGGTGATGGCGAACAGCACCGGAAGGGCGTAGATGGCGACAGTTTGAATGAGGTGGGCGATGTCCATAGGGGATTGATTTCAGTCGGTCAGATTGAGAGTCCCAGGGCCGCGACTGAGCCGCGCCCTTCACGGATGATTTCAGGCTCGCCGGAGGTGAGATCGACGACGGTGGTGGGCTCTAAGACGCAGGCACCGGCGTCAATGACGGCAGCAATCAGATTTTTGTAACGCTCCAAAATCTCTTGCGCATCGTTCAGCGCGTCGGTTTCACCGTGTGGAATGAGGGTGGTGGCCAATAGCGGTGCGTGATGAAGCTCAAGCAACTCCTGCAGCACTTTGTGGTCAGGCACGCGCAGGCCAATGGTTTTGCGGGCCGGGTGACTCAGGCGGCGGGGCACTTCTTTGCTGGCTTCCAAAATGAAGGTGTACGGGCCTGGCGTGGCCGATTTGATGAGTCGAAACTGCTGGTTATCCACGCGTGCGTAGTTGGCCAGTTCCGACAGGTCGCGGCACAAGAGAGTGAGGTGGTGCTTGTCATCCACACCACGAATGCGGCGCAGTTTGTCGGCGGCGGACTTGTCATCGACGTGACAGACCAAGGCGTAGCTGGAATCTGTGGGGACAGCGATGACTTCGCCTTTTTCCAGCAGCGCGACCGCTTGTTTGAGCAAACGAATTTGCGGGTTGTCGGGGTGTACTTCAAATAGTTGGGCCATAGAGGGTATTTTCGGTCAAGCTGGAGGAGACGTGCTGGCGGAAGCGGCTTTTTGGCGTTTGCCCAGTTCTTTCGCAGACAGCAGCGCGTTGCCAACGCCGCTGACGGTGATCACGGCAATGCCTAGCCACGCTAACCCGTCGGGGTTGTGGTTAAACACCAGCCAACCACCGAAAGTGGCAAATGCAATTTGTGAATAGAGAAAAGGCGTCAGCACGGGGGCTGAGGCGCGCATGTAGGCACGAATCAGGCACAGGTGGCCCACTGTTCCACACAGGCCAATCAGAATAAACAAGGGCCAATGCGCGAGCAGGGCAGCTGTATTCCAGTTGAAGACCACGATGGGGGTGGTTACCAGCGCGCCCACCAAGCCGGTGTAGAAATGCGTGGTGTAAGGGTTTTCATGCCCACTCAACCGGCTGGTCAGCACTTGAAACCAAGCATAGGTGCTCACCAGCGCGATAGGGAATAAAAGCGCCCAAGTGAATACTTGCCCGCCGGGGCGAACCACCAGCAGCACGCCGATGAGCCCCACACCCATCAAGACCCAGCGCTGGGGGGACACCCGGTCTTTCAGGAGCCAAGCGGCCATGCCGGTCGCCACCAGAGGGGACAACATCACCATGGCAGTGAACTCGCCCACAGGAATATATTGCAGGCCAAAAAAGGAGCAAAAACTGGTGATCAGCAGCAACGCCCCGCGCAGGGCCTGAAACCTGGGGTTCTGCGTTCGGAATAAACTTATTTTTTGCACGGGAAAGCGCAGCGCGAACGTGGCGACGGCCTGAAAGGCGTACCGAAACCACAGCAACATCATCACCGGGGCCAGTGCTGCCGCGTATTTGGTGGTGGTGTCAAGCACTGAAAAAATCAGTGACGCCAGCAGGATCAGCAGCGCGCCACTGGACTGCGCACGCAGGTCGCGTAGTGATGAATCAGTCAAGTGCGGGGGCCTGCGAATTGAATGCGATCGGCGATCAACTCCCACACGGGCGTCAACGCTCCCGGCAAGTAGGGCAGCGTGCCTAACTCGGTGTGGCTTTCCTCCGGGCTGTGAAAGTCACTGCCACGGGAGGCTGCCAAATTGAATTCGCGCGCGGTATCGGCATAACTCAGGTATTCGGCCGGGGTGTGGCTGCCCGTGATCACTTCGACACCTTGGCCGCCATGGGCCTTGAATTCGGTGAACAGCGCAAATTCTTCGTTGGTAGAGAATTTGTAGCGTGCGGGGTGGGCGATGACCGCGATACCGCCTGCTTGAGTGATCCACGTCACGGCATCTTTCAAGGTGGCCCAGCGGTGCTCCACATACCCGGGCTTGCCTTCGGTGAGGTACTTGCGAAACACGTCGTGGGTGTCCTTGCAGACCTTGGTTTCGACCAAGAAACGGGCAAAGTGAGTGCGAGAAATCAGTTCGGGGTTGCCTGCAAATGTCAAGGCACCTTCATAAGCGCCTGTGATGCCGACTTTGGCCAAGCCTGCAGCCATGTCCATGGCGCGTTGCCCGCGTCCGCCCCGGGTTTGTTGCAGCCCTTGGGAGAGGGGCTGGTCGTTGGCGTCAAACCCCAGCCCCACAATGTGAACCGTGTGGCCAATGAAGGTGACTGAGATTTCAACGCCGGTCAGAAAATGCAGACCTTCCGCTTGGGCAGCGGCGGCGGCACGTGCCAAACCGCCAATCTCGTCATGGTCAGTGAGGGCCCAGAGTTCGACGCCATTGGCCTTGGCGCGCTGCGCGAGGGCTTCGGGTGTGAGGGTGCCGTCTGAGACGACGGAGTGGCAATGGAGATCGGCGTTGAGTAGGGGAGTCACCGCGCAATTTTAGGCCTTGCGCAAAAAACTGTTATTTGATGAGCTTGCCTTGGCCGTTGATCATGGTCAATTCCACAAAACGGGAGCCACTGGTGGCACCTTTGCCAAATGACACTTCCATGCCCCCCAAGTTGTAGTTGCGCATGCCATCCATGACGCTGACCAAGCTGGCTTGCGTCAGGTTGCGGCCCGCCCGGCGAAGTCCTTCGGTGACCAGCTTGGCGTTGAGATAACCTTCCAAGCTCAGATGGGATAAGTCGGTGTGACCCGCCCCGGTCATGGTTTGTTGGTACTCCCGCACCACCGGCATCTGGGATTGGTTGGGGAACGGCACCACCTGGCTGATGGTGACGCCGGTGCCGTCTGCGCCCAGTGCTTTCAAATTGGCGGGGGTGGCCAGCACTGACAAGGCATACATCTGCATGCCACGGCGGCGTTGGGCAATGCCCTTGATGACTTCAATGGTGGGTTTTCCGGCGAGTGCCAACAGCACGGCTTCCGGGTCGCTGGCCAACAACCGGTCGGTGGCCGCCGCTGCATCGCTGGCGCTGGTTTCTACCGAAATGATCAGTACCGCTTTCAACTGGCGCCGCTCCAGAGAGTCATTGGCCGCGGCCAAGACCTCTTTGCCAAAACCATTGTTTTGGTAGGCAATGCCGATTCGGCGGATGCCCACGGTGGCGAGGTGGCTGACCAAGCGGTCGATCTCATCGGCGTAACTGGCGCGCAGGTTGAACACGCCTTTGGAACTGGAGGCCCGGATGGACGGCGCGCCGGTGTAGGGCGTCAAGACCGGCAGGCCGGCTTTTTGCGCCACGGGGATCAAGGCCTCGTTATTGGCGGTGCCAAAGGTGCTGAACAGGGCGAAGGTTGAATCCCCTTCGATGAAGGAGTCCACGTTCTCCAGCGATTTCTTGGGGTCATACCCGTCGTCTTTGCTGACCAGCTTGATGAGGCGGCCGTTGACACCGCCTTGTGCGTTGACGGCGTCAAAGTAGACCTTGGCACCTTTCAGCACTTCTTGCCCCAAGTCGCCTAAGGGGCCGGACAACGCGGTACTTTGTCCCAAGGTGATGGCGTCGCTGGTGATGCCGGGTTCCGCCAGCGCAGCTGAGGCGCACAGCGAGGTGATGAGCAGGGCCCGGGCGACCAGGGCCTGTGGAAAGAGCGAAAGAAGGCGGGTGGACAACATAAGACTTTCAGGAGTGTCAAGTGGGGTGCCCGCATTTTGAAGGTCGCTGGGGTTTCTGTGGGCGGTGAAAACCCGGCCTTTGTCGTTGGGGCGACGGTTCAGGCAGATGTTTCTGGTTTATTTGATCCAACCGGGTGTCTTGGGGTAGGACACCCCGCGTGAGGACTCAGATTTCGGCTCCTTCAACCAAAAACCGCACGCGCCGCACGCCGTTCCAAGCGTCGGCATCCAGCCGAAAAGCGAGCTTGACCCGGGCTGGAAGGGGCTCGGTGCGGCCAAACCAGATCCCGTCCACGGGCTGGCCTTGGTGTTTAAGTTTGAGTGCGAGGTGTTTCTCACCCACCAACCGCTGCGAGACGACTTCAACTTCTTCACTGAAGGTGGGGGCCGCAAAACCCTGTCCCCAAACCTCTTGGTGCAGGGCATCGACCAGTTCGACGCGGCGGAACTCAGGCTTCAGAGGGCCATCGGTCTCCAGGCGGCGGGTCAACGTGGCGGCGTCCAGCCATTCTTGGGCGACTTCATTGAGGCCGTGCTCGAACGCATCGAAATTTTCTTCGGCAAGGGTGCAACCCGCGGCCATGGCGTGGCCGCCAAAGCGCAGCAGCACGCCGGGGTGGCGTTTGGCCACCAAGTCGAGCGCGTCGCGCAGGTGAAAGCCGGGAATCGAGCGGCCCGACCCTTTCAACTCATGTTCTTTGCCAGGTGCGGCGCTGGCGGCAAAGACAAAGGTGGGGCGGTGCAGCTTGTCTTTGATGCGCGAGGCCACGATGCCGACCACGCCTTCGTGAAAGTCGGGGTCAAACACGCAGATGGCGGGGGGCGGCTCGTCGGCCTCGTCAAACAGCGATTCGGCAATGGCAAACGCCTGCTCGCGCATGTCGCCTTCAATTTCGCGGCGTTGGCGGTTGATGCCGTCCAGCAGTTTGGCCAACTCGTCGCCGCGCGCAGGGTCGTCGGTGAGCAGGCACTCAATGCCCAGCGTCATGTCCG
>JAGODZ010000162.1 GCA_017997975.1 Rhodoferax sp. | reverse complement strand
ACCATGTGCACGGCCACACTTTTTGAGGCACCAATTTGCGCCATCCACTCTCGCAACGCCGAAATAGCGATTTCCCGCCCAATGATGATGAGCGCCACAAACACATCAGCGCGACCTAAATGGACCAAGACCAGCACACTGGCGCAGACCAGTATCTTGTCAGCCACAGGGTCTAAGAACGCCCCAAAGGACGACACTTGATTCAGCCGACGCGCCAGAAAACCATCCAACCAATCTGTGGCCGCAAACACCACGAACATGATGGTTGCGACAAAATTGCGCGTAGCGGGATCAATGGGCAGGTAAAACACCCCAATGATCAAAGGAATCGCCGCAATGCGGGTCCACGTCATGATGGTCGGGATGGTGAAAAACATGGCGCAATTGTGGCATGACAAATCGGAGCACGGGCCGCCGTCCTTCCGTCAACAATCAGTGAAGCGCCCGGTAGATCTCTTCGGCCAAATCACGTGAAATTCCCTCTACTGTGGCAATGTCATCAATACCTGCCAAAGAGACGCCTCGAACGCCGCCAAACCGCTGCAGTAACTTGGCTCGTCGCTTGGGCCCGACCCCTGGAATTTCTTGGAGTTTGCCGCCGTCCACGCGAACCTTGGCGCGTTTGGCACGCATGCCGGTGATCGCAAAACGATGCGCCTCGTCGCGAATCTGCGCCACCAACATCAGGGCGGCCGAGTCTTTGCCCAAATAGACCTTCTCGCGCCCATCCGCAAACACCAACTCCTCCAAACCCACCTTGCGCCCTTCCCCTTTTTCAACACCCACAATCAAGGACAAATTGAGGCCCAAATGCGCGAACACTTCACGCGCCATGGACACTTGGCCTTTGCCGCCATCCACCAGCACCAAGTCCGGCAAACGCCCGGTTCCAGGTGGGGTCTGACCTGTTTTCTCTGCTTCACGTAACGTTTCCGCCAATTTACCGTAGCGACGCATTAACACCTGGCGCATGGCGGCGTAATCATCTCCTGGCGTGATGTCGTCAATGCCATAACGACGGTACTCGGCGTTTTGCATTTTGTGGTGGTGGAAAACCACACATGAAGCTTGGGTCGCCTCACCCGCTGTGTGGGAAATGTCAAAACATTCGACTCGCAGCTGTTCTAGATCATCCAAGGCCAAGTCCAAAGCATCTGCAAGCGCACGGGTGCGGGCCTGTTGAGACCCTTCCTCCGACAGCAATCGCGCCAACTGCAACCCCGCATTGGTCTGCGCCATCTCCAGCCATTGCCTGCGCTGCTCACGGGGCTGGTGCACCGCAGTGACCTTGACACCAGACTGCATCGACAGTGCTTTGATCAGGCGTTTATTCACCGGATCGCTGACCACCAAGGAGGGTGGAACCGGCACATTCAGGTAATGTTGTGCCACAAAAGCATCCAAAATCTGCGCCTCAACCGAGGGGTGCTCAGCAGCATCGTCAACCTCATCCCTGTCAGGGAGAAAACTTGTTCCCTCCTCCACATGCACGGGGAAATAAGGGCGATCCCCGAGGTGTCGTCCGCCGCGCACCATGGCGAGGTTCACGCAAGCGCGCCCGCCTTGCACTTTCACAGCCAAGATATCCACATCACGGTCCGAGACGTTGTCCACCGATTGTTGATGCAACACACTCGACAACGCCGCCACTTGGTTGCGCAACTCGGCTGCCTGCTCGAATTCGAGTCGATCAGAGTGGGCCATCATGCGGTTTTCCAGCACCGTCATGACATCGCGGGCATCACCTCGCAAAAACCGCTCTGCATTGGCGACATCCATTGCATAGTCGTCGGCTGAAATATGCCCGACGCAGGGGGCTGAACAGCGTTTGATTTGGTACAACAAGCAGGGCCGGGTGCGGTTGTTGAACATCGGGTCTTCACAGGTGCGCAGTCGGAACACTTTTTGCATCAGCAAAATCGCCTCTTTAACGGCCCAAGCGCTGGGGTAAGGCCCAAAATAGTGGTGTTTCTTTTCTACCGCGCCCCGGTAGTAAGACACCCTTGGAAAACTGGAACCGGGTTGGTCTGACGCATCACGCCGGGTCATTTTCAAATACGGGTAACTTTTATCGTCCCGGAACAGAATGTTGTACTTCGGGTTGAGCGTCTTGATCAGGTTGTTTTCAAGCAGCAAGGCCTCTGCCTCTGAGCGCACCACTGTGGTTTCCATCCGCGCAATTTTGCTGACCATGTGGCCGATGCGCGTGCCGCCATGGTTGCGCTGAAAGTAGCTTGACACCCTTTTTTTCAAGTGGATGGCTTTGCCGACGTACAGCACGACACCTTCTGCATCAAAGTACCGGTACACGCCCGGCAAAGCGGGCAGGCTGGCCACATCGCTTAGCAGTTGCGCGGGATGCACAGAAGAGGCGGCAGACGGATCTAAGGGCAACAAGGAATCTAAAGAAATGGGGGCAGGCGTGTCAGACATAGGTGCATATTGTGGACAATCTGGCGCGTGAACACAGGAAAACGCTGGGACATTTTTTGCAAAGTCATCGACAACTTCGGTGACATTGGTGTGTGCTGGCGATTGAGCCAAGACTTGGCCGCTCGCGGGCAGCAGGTACGACTGTGGGTTGACGATACCAGCGCACTGCAATGGATGGCCCCCGAAGGCCATCCCGACATCGAAGTGCGAGCTTGGAAAACTCCCCTTTCAACAGACCAGCTCATCATGGGTGATGTATTGGTCGAATCGTTCGGCTGCGAGATTGATCCTGAATTCATAGCGTCTTACGCAGGTGGGATAAGGGCCAGAGGCCTAAAAGGCATATGGATTAACTTGGAGTACTTGACCGCAGAGGCCTATGCTGAACGCAGTCATGGGCTTCAATCGCCTGTCATGCTCGGCCCAGGTACGGGGCTCAACAAATATTTTTTCTACCCCGGCTTCACTTCGGCCACCGGGGGCCTGATCCGCGAAGCAGACCTACCCGCACGCCAAGCCAACTTCAGCCGGGTCAGTTGGCTACACCAGCAGGGCATCCCTTTCAACGGTGAACGCTTGATTTCGCTGTTTTGCTACGAACCTTTGGCACTGGAAGAACTGCTAGAAAACCTAGCTAACCACTCAACCCGAAGCAGGCTCCTCGTCACATCGGGGCGATCCAGCGCGGCAGTGACGAGTTGTATCGCTCACAAAAAAGCCCTCAACCCCTTATGGAACGAGGGTGAGACGCTCACTTTTTCTTACCTTCCCATGTTGACGCAGCATGAGTTTGACCATCTGCTGTGGTGCTGCGACCTCAATGTCGTGCGAGGCGAAGACTCACTGGTTCGTGCTATTTGGGCGGGCAAGCCGTTCGTTTGGCATATTTACCAGCAACACGACAATGCCCATGCTGACAAGTTGAGCGCCTTTCTTGACCTCATCAGCGCCCCGCCCTCTCTGAGAACTTTTCACCACGTCTGGAACGGCTTAAGTGATGCTGCGTTGCCGGGCTTGGACTTACCAGAGTGGCAAAAAATCAGCACCCAACTGTGTGATCGACAACAAGCGCACAACGATCTGGTCTCCACGCTGATTCAGTTCGCAGAGAAAAACAACTAAAATACAAGGCTTTGCGGGATTCGACCGGAATAGTTCCGCTGTTTGCCGCACCGTCGCACTGTGTGCGACCAACCTTCACTGAACCGCTATGAAAACAGCTCAAGAAATTCGCGCCGGCAACGTCATCATGCATGGCAAAGACCCGATGGTCGTCCTCAAAACTGAATACAGCCGAGGGGGCCGCAACTCAGCCACCGTTCGCATGAAGCTCAAAAGCCTGATTGCCAACTTCGGTACCGAAGTGGTGTTCAAAGCCGACGACAAAATGGACCAAGTCATTCTGGACAAAAAAGACTGTACCTATTCCTACTTCGCTGAGCCGATGTACATCTGTATGGACTCCGAGTACAACCAGTACGAAGTCGAAGCCGAAAACATGGGCGACTCCCTGAACTACTTGGAAGATGGCATGGAGCTTGAAGTCGTGTTCTACGACGGCAAAGCCATCTCTGTTGAAATGCCAACCAGTGTGGTGCGTGAAATCACATGGACCGAGCCCGCCGTTAAAGGCGACACCTCCGGCAAAGTACTCAAGCCTGCCAAGATCGCCACCGGATTCGAAATTGGTGTGCCCATTTTTGTCGCTCAGGGTGACAAGGTCGAAATTGACACCCGCACGGCGGAATACCGCAAGCGTGTTTAAGCACAGCGGTACGACAAAAAGGCTTCTTCGGAAGCCTTTTTTATGGGTAGTTTCACTGAGTAAATGGCTCAGTTGATTCGGCCGCTACACCATCATTTCGGTGTAGGCTCCTTTCATGAGCATCCACCACCGCACCCCATCAGAGTCTCCTCCTGTGTTGAACAAGGGCCCCACCCACTCCACTCTGAAATTGCGCCGGATTGCTATTGATACCTACCGCGAAAACGTCGCTTACCTACACCGGGACTGCGAGGTGTACCGTGCCGAGGGGTTTCAAGCCTTATCCAAAGTGGAAATTCGTGCCAATGGTGGCTGCATTCTGGCCACCTTGAATGTGGTTGACGATCCTGCCATCGTGGGCTGCAATGAGCTGGGCCTGTCTGAAGATGCCTTTGCCCAGCTGGGCGTCAAGGACGGCCATATCGCGTCGGTCTCTCAAGCTGAACCGCCCGAGTCTATTGATGCACTCCGGCGAAAAATGTCGGGGGAGCGTCTGACTCGGGATGATTTTCACGCCATCATCCGAGACATTGCTGACCTGCGCTATTCAAAAATTGAATTGACCGCCTTTTTGGTGGCCTCCCAGCGGGATGAGTTGGACCGAGAGGAGGTCTATTTCTTGACCGATGCCATGGTGAACAGCGGGCGACGCTTGGACTGGCATGAACGTCTCGTTGTTGACAAACACTGTATCGGAGGTATCCCCGGCAATCGCACTTCCATGCTGGTCGTGCCCATTGTTGCTGCTTATGGTCTGTTGTGCCCCAAAACTTCTTCGCGAGCCATCACCTCACCGGCAGGAACGGCCGACACCATGGAAGTATTGGCGCGTGTTGAGTTGCCGTTTGATCAATTGGAAGACATCGTTCGCCGTCACCGGGCGTGTTTAGCTTGGGGCGGAACTGCCCACCTTTCTCCGGCCGACGATGTCTTGATCTCCGTCGAACGCCCTCTCGGCATTGACTCACCCGGGCAAATGGTGGCCTCAATTTTGTCCAAAAAAATTGCAGCGGGTTCGACACACCTGATTATTGATATACCGATTGGTCCGACTGCCAAAGTTCGCTCTATGCCCGAAGCCCAGCGCCTGCGCCGCTTGTTTGAGTACGTCGCGTTGCGCATGGATCTGTCTCTTGACGTCATCATCACCGATGGACGCCAACCGATCGGCAACGGCATTGGCCCGGTGATGGAAGCTCGCGATGTGATGCGGGTGCTCGATAACGACCCCAGAGCGCCAGATGATTTGCGTCAAAAATCTTTGCGGCTGGCGGGCCGACTCATTGAATACCATCCCAATGTGCGGGGTGGGGATGGCTTCGCCATTGCGCGCAATATTCTGGACTCTGGGCAGGCTTTGGCCAAAATGAACGCGATCATGAAAGCGCAAGGTCAGCATCAGTTTGACCACCATAAACCCAAACTAGGATCTTTGACCCACGAAGTGATGGCCACGCAAGCCGGTGTCGTGACAGGCATCGATAACCTGCAAATTGCGCGCATTGCCCGCTTGGCGGGAGCGCCCAAAGTCATCGGCGCGGGCGTTGACCTGTTTCGAAAGCTGGGCGAGAACGTCGTGGCGGGAGATATTTTGTACCGCATCCATGCCGAGTACCAAAGCGACTTGGAATTTTCCCGGCAGGCCTGCGCCACCTCGACAGGCTTCGCCATTGGCCAGGCCTCGGACCTGCCTCACGTTTTTGTGGAGTTTTAAATATGACGCGAGATCTCCTGCTCTGCTTTCCTGACGAAGCTGATTTTGGACATCGCCTTGCACAGGCGGCTGGGTTGGACGTGGCCATCGTGGAGCACCACCCATTTCCAGATGGAGAAATCAAGCTGCGTTTGCCTGCGGCACTGCCCGCTCGGGTGGTCATCTTGCGGTCCCTCAATCAACCCAATGACAAGCTGATTGAATTACTACTCACCGCCCGGACGGCTCGTTTGCTAGGAGCGCGACATCTATCACTGGTGGCACCCTACTTGGCCTATATGCGACAAGACATCGCCTTTCAACCTGGGGAGGCCATCAGCCAACGGATTGTTGGTCAGTTCATAGCCGAATTGTTTGACACCGTCATCACGATTGACCCTCACTTGCATCGAATCAAAACGCTGGACGAGGCAGTACCCGTGGGATGCGCAGTGGTACTGAGCGCCGCGCCCTTGTTGGCTGAGTTTGTGGCGGGCCATCGCATCGCCCCTGTTTTGATCGGCCCGGATGAAGAATCTGCGCAATGGATTGAACTGGCGGCCACTCGCCATAGGTTTGACCACGCCGTCTGTCACAAGACGCGGCAAGGAGACCACCAAGTGACAGTGAGCCTCCCACCCCTGGACGTGACGGGTCGCCATGTTGTCTTGCTGGACGACATTGCCAGCACAGGCCACACCGTGGCTCAAACAGCGCGCTTGTTGCTTGCAGCAGGCGCTGCCTCTGTGGACGTTGCGGTGACTCACGCGCTCTTTGCCGGAAACGCACTCAACGTCATGCGGGACGCCGGGATTCAACACATTTGGAGTACAGACTGCGTACAGCACAGCAGCAATGCCGTGAGCGTCGTTCCCCTGATTTCGCAAACCTTGCAGAAGTTGGCGTCTGACTCGCCCAGCCCAAAAAAAGTACAAGAATCAAATACGCCAGCGATAGCCCCAAAATGATCGGGCTTGACAAATGTCATAAAGACCACGGCCGTGATGAGTACCATAGAATCGAACTTTGACTTACTGGAGTAAAAACAATGAATGACATGTCCGAAACACAAAAAGACAAACTGATGGCCGATTTGCGCGTGGTGATCTCCGACGCAGAAGAATTGCTCCAAATGACCGCCAATGAGGCCGGAGAAAACGCGGCGGGTCTGCGTCATCGTGTTCAGCAACGCATGAACCAAGCCAAAGCTGAGTTGGTTCACCTGCAGGTTGCGGCTGTCGCCAAGGCCAAGGCAGCCGGGCATGCAACCGACGAATTCGTTCATCAAAATCCGTGGAAAGCTGTAGGTATTGGTGCTGGGTTTGGATTGCTGATTGGCATGTTGATCAGCCGTCGCTAAAGCGCTCTTTCGCATGACAAATGCTACCCGCGAAAGCGGGTTTTTTAGTTCTTTAAAACAACTTCTTGGTACGGTTCTTGAGATCGCAGAGGTCCGACTTGAACTCATCGGCACTGAAGTTGAGTTGGAAAAGCGCCGGATTTTCGACGGTCTTTTGTGGGCAGCCATGGCACTGCTATGCCTAGGTACTGGTTTCGTCCTTCTGTGTGGTTTCGTCATCCTTCTGTTGTGGGACGGCTACCGACTTGCAGCGGTTGGCGTTTTGGCGCTGCTGTTTGTTGGTTTGGGGACGCTTCTTGCACGCCATGCCAAAATGAAAATGCAAAATTCCCAAACCATGTTCAGCGCCAGTTTGA
>JAGODZ010000161.1 GCA_017997975.1 Rhodoferax sp. | reverse complement strand
CCAAACCGGTACACCCCATCCTCCCCCAGCTGGCGCTGCAATTGCCCGTCAAACCACAGGGCGTGCAGGTGGGCAATGGATTCGCCCATGGCGAAGGTGGTCTGGTGCAGGTCCAGCGTGCGTTTGAAGAGCACGGGCAACATGTCGGCGGCGCTGCTGGGCGTGGCGGTGCAGGCTTGCAGCACTTCGGCCAAGCGCTCGCGGTGGTGGTCGTGGAGTTGTTCAATGCGGGCGTGCAAGCCGGTGAAGGGTTTGCCATGGGAGGGCAGCGTCAGGGTGTTCGCGTCCAGCGCCTTGAACTTGTCAATGGAGTCGAGAAACAGCTTGAGGGAATTGGCCTCGGGCTCTTGGTCATAGACGCTCACATTGGTGGAAATGCGGGGCAGCATCATGTCGCCGCCCATCAGCATCTTCAGTTCGTCGCAGTACAGCGCGATGTGCTCAGGCGCATGGCCAAAGCCGCTGATGCAGCGCCATGCCCGCCCGCCAATGGTGAGCGTGTCGCCGTCTTGCAGGCGTCGGAATTGGGCGGGCACCTCAGGTACTAACGTCGGGTAGTAGCTGCCACGCTGTTTGATTTTGGCCACCGATTCGGGGTCAATCAGCCCGTGCGAGGCAAAAAACGCTGCCGCCGCCTCGCCCCCAAAGCCGGTCGGGCCCTGGCAGCCGATGCGGGCCATGGTGTAGTCGGTGGCGCTGATCCATAAGCGCACTTGCCAGCGTTCGCACAGCCAGTGCGCCAAGCCAATGTGATCCGGGTGCATGTGGGTCACGATGACGCGCAGAATCGGCAAGCCCTCCAGCTCGTTGGCAAACACCTGTTCCCACTGGGCTTTGGACTCGTCGGCGCTGATGCAGCAGTCCACCACGCTCCAGCCTGCCACGCCGTCAATCTCATCGCGCAGCAACCACAGGTTGATGTGGTTCAGGGCGAAAGGCAGTGTCATGCGCAACCATTTCACTCCGGGCACGATGGTGACGGTGCGACCCGGGGTGGGTAGCGTGTCGCCCAGTGGGTAGTGCAGGGCTTGTTCAAGTGTGTCGGCGGGGTGGTTCAAGAGGCGGCCTCGTTTTGATTGATAATTCAAGTTGACGTTGACGTAAACGTCAATCAAAATAGGCATTTTAGGCGGAGACCCTCCCGTCGCAGTCACCCAAGGCAAACCACCTTATGGCCACCACGTTCAGCATCAGCGATTTGGCGAAAGAGTTCGACCTCACCACGCGCGCCATGCGTTTTTATGAAGACATGGGGCTGTTGCAACCTGAGCGCAGTGGCCCCGGCGGACGCAGCCGCATCTACAGCGGACGAGATCGCACTCGCCTGAAGCTGACGCTGCGGGCCAAGCGTTTGGGCCTGAGCTTGACCGAGGCCAAGGACATCATCGACATGTACGACAGCCCGCGCGACACCGGGGCGCAGTTGGAGAAGTTTCTGCTGGTGCTGGCCGATCACCAAAAGCAATTGGAAGACCAAATGAAAGATTTACAAGCCAATATGGACGAGCTCAAGGTACACCAGCGCGAAGCCCGCGCCCTCTTGGTCAAAGCTCAGAAAAAAGCCGAACGCTCTAAAGCCGCTGAGGTGGCCCCATGAGCGCCGACAACGCACTCTGGCAGCGCGTGGCGGCCAGCTTGGCACGCCAGGGGCTGATGACCCACCTGGGCGCGCGCTTGGTGCGCGTGGAGCCGGGCCTGTGTGAGATCGCGCTGCCGTACTCCGAACGGGTCACCCAGCAGCAGGGGGGGTTTCATGGCGGTGCCATCGGTGCGTTGGCTGACATTGCGGGCGGCTACGCCGGTCTCACCCAAGCGCCTGAGGGCATGGAGGTGACCAGTGTCGAATTTAAGATTAACTTTTTGGCCGCGTTTCAGGGTGGCGAGTTGCGCGCCACGGGCCATGTCGTCAAAGCAGGGCGCCGGCTCATCGTCACCACGGCCGAGGTGCTTCACTTCAGCGCTGACGGCAAAGAGAGCGTGTGCGCCGTGATGCAGCAAACGCTGATGCCTGTCCCTCAAACTTATTGATTCCTTCCTTCAAAGAGACCCACCATGAACACTATGCCCGGACTGAACTTTCAACTCGGTGAAGACATTGATGCCCTGCGCGATGCGGTGCGTGAATTTTCACAAGCCGAAATCGCCCCTCGCGCGACCGAGATCGACAAAAACGACCAGTTTCCGATGGACCTGTGGCGCAAGATGGGCGACTTGGGCGTGCTCGGCATCACCGTGGGGGAAGAGTGGGGCGGTGCCAATATGGGCTACTTGGCGCACATGATTGCCATGGAGGAAATCTCCCGTGCCAGTGCTTCGGTGGGCCTGTCGTACGGCGCACACAGCAACTTGTGCGTGAACCAGATCAACCGCAACGGCAGCCCTGAGCAGCGCGCCAAGTACCTGCCCAAACTCATCAGCGGCGAGCATGTGGGCGCACTGGCCATGAGCGAGCCGGGTGCGGGCTCTGACGTGATCAGCATGAAACTTAAAGCCGAAGACAAGGGCGGCTACTACCTGCTTAACGGCAGCAAGATGTGGATCACCAACGGCCCCGACGCTGACACTTTGGTCGTCTATGCCAAAACCGAACCCGAGTTGGGCGCGCGTGGCGTCACCGCCTTCTTGATCGAGAAGGGCATGAAAGGGTTTTCTGTGGCGCAAAAGCTCGACAAGCTGGGCATGCGCGGTTCCCACACGGGTGAGCTGGTGTTCAACAATGTTGAAGTGCCCGCCTCGCAGATTTTGGGTGGTTTGAACACCGGCGCCAAGGTGCTGATGAGTGGGCTGGACTACGAGCGCGCCGTGCTCACCGGTGGTCCGCTGGGCATCATGCAGTCCGTGATGGACAACGTGCTGCCCTACATTCATGACCGCAAGCAGTTTGGACAAAGCATTGGCGAGTTTCAGCTGATTCAGGGCAAGGTGGCCGACATGTACACCGTGCTGCAGGCAGGGCGATCATTTGCCTATACGGTAGCCAAAAACTTGGACCTGCTGGGCACCGAGCACGTGCGCCAAGTGCGCAAAGACTGCGCCAGTGTGATTCTGTGGACCGCCGAAAAGGCGACCTGGATGGCAGGCGAGGGCGTGCAGATTTTTGGCGGCAATGGCTATATCAATGAATATCCGCTGGGTCGCTTGTGGCGTGATGCCAAGCTGTACGAAATAGGCGCTGGCACCAGCGAAATTCGCCGGATGTTGATTGGTCGAGAACTGTTTGCCGAAACGTGCTGATTCGAGGCGAATAACGTCACGGATTGGTCAGGGTGTTTGATTAAGATCGACGTATGACCGCATCACTCCAAGACCTTTTTACCCACAACCGCGCCTGGGCTGCGCAAATGGAGGCCGAGCGCCCCGGGTTCTTCACCAACTTGAAGAGCCAGCAAAAGCCCAAATACATGTGGATTGGCTGCTCTGACAGCCGAGTGCCGGCGAACCAGATCACCGGTTTGGAGCCGGGTGAGGTGTTTGTGCACCGCAACGTGGCCAATGTGGTGGTGCCCACCGACCTGAATTGCCTGTCCACGGTGCAGTTTGCGGTGGACCAGCTCAGGGTGGAGCACCTGATGGTGGTGGGGCACTACGGCTGCGGAGGGGTGAGGGCCGCACTGGCCAACATTCGGGTGGGTTTGGCAGACAACTGGCTGCGCCATATCAAAGACGTGCGCGACCGGCACAGCGCCCTGATTGCAGCGGCACCCGAGTCAGCGCGGGAGGACGTTCTGTGTGAACTGAACGTGATTGAGCAAGTAATGAACGTGGCGCAAACCACGGTGCTTCAAGACGCTTGGGCGCGCGGCCAAAAAGTGAGCTTGCATGGCTGGGTGTATGGCCTGCAAGACGGTTTGCTGCAAGATTTGCACATCACGCTCGACGGTTTGGAGGGCATGGAGTCGCTTTATCGCGCAGCGATTGCCGGTGCGGCGGGGGCGCGCCGTTAGCTGTTTGTTGTTAAGCGGCTTTTCTTTCAACCCCTTCACCGATTGCCCGTCATGTTTCCCCAACGCCTTGACTCCACGGTGGCTTACGACATTGCCAAAGCCATGATGGATGGCTTTAACCGCCACTACCGGCTGTTTCGCACCGAGTCGGCACGCGCTAAACATCGCTTTGAGACCTGCGACTGGCATGGTCAGCAGCGTGCCCAGCGCGAACGCATTGAGTTTTATGACCTGCGCGTGCGCGAGTGTTCGCGCCGACTGGAGCGCGAGTTCAAGGCCGGTGAGCAGGGCATGGACATTTGGCAGCAAATCAAGCTGCATTACATCGGCCTGTTGGTAAACCACCACCAACCGGAGCTGGCCGAGACGTTTTTCAACTCCGTCACCACCAAAATTCTGCACCGCAGCTATTTTCAGAACGACTTTATTTTTGTGCGCCCGGCGGTCAGCACCGAGTACATCGAAAACGGCGAGCCTGAGTCGCGCCCCACCTACCGACCGTATTACCCCACCCGAGAGACCATGGGCGAGGTGTTGGTGCGCATGGTGAATGACTTTGATTTGCGTGCCGGTTTTGAGGACTTGGCCGGTGACGCTCAACTCGTTGTGGGCGAGATGCTGTCCAGGTTGGGTGATGCCACCCTGCGCGCCAACTTTCAGGTGCAGGTGCTCACTGGGCTGTTTTTTCGCAACAAGGGTTGCTACATCGTGGGCAAGCTGATCAACGGCTTCACTGAGTACCCGTTTGCCTTGCCGGTGTTGTACGCGAAGTCAGGCCAATTGGTGATTGACGCCGCCTTGTTTGGCGAAGACGACCTGCTCATGCTGTTCAGTTTTGCGCGGGCTTATTTCATGGTGGACATGGAGATTCCGAGTGCCTATGTGCAGTATTTGCGCAGCATGATGCCGCGCAAACCGCGCAATGAAATTTACAACGCCCTGGGGCTGGCCAAGCAGGGCAAGACGCTGTTTTACCGCGATTTTTTGCACCACCTGCGCCACTCCAGCGACAAGTTTCGCATTGCGCCGGGCATCAAAGGCATGGTCATGTTGGTGTTTGATTTGCCCTCGTTTCCCTATGTGTTCAAGGTCATCAAAGACTATTACCCGCCGCAAAAAGACACCACGCGCGAGCAGATCAAGGGCAAGTACCTGCTGGTCAAGCAGCATGACCGCGTGGGCCGCATGGCCGACACACTGGAGTACAGCGGCGTGGGTTTTCCGCGCAGCCGTTTCAGTGACGAGCTGATTGCCGAGATCGAGAAGTTTGCCCCCAGCCAGCTGGAGATCAGCGACCGCGATGGCGACGGGCAGTTGGAAGTGATCATCAAGCACGTCTACATTGAGCGGCGCATGATTCCGCTCAACATCTACCTGCAAGAGGCGTTTGATGCCGGTGGTGCCAACCCCAACGACACCAGCCCGATGGCGGTCAAGGCCCATGAGCAAATTGAGCGCGGTGTGGTCGAGTACGGCAACGCCATCAAAGACTTGGTGGCGGCCAACATTTTTCCGGGCGACATGCTGTGGAAAAACTTTGGCATCACGCGCAATGGCAAAGTGGTGTTTTACGACTACGACGAGATCGAGTACATCACTGATTGCAACTTTCGCAAGGTGCCGGAGCCGCGCAACGAAGAGGAAGAAATGTCGGGTGAGGTCTGGTACAACGTCGGGCCAAAAGACGTGTTTCCCGAAACCTTTGGCCCCTTCTTGCTGGGCAATCCGGCAGTGCGCCAAATTTTCATGAAACACCACGCCGACCTGCTGGAGGCGTCGTTCTGGCAAGCCCACAAAGACCGGGTGCAGGCCGGCCACGTGTTTGACGTGTTTCCCTACGACCAAGACAAACGTTTTCACCGCGAACAGGGTGAGTGATGCTCGCCCCGTTGGCACTTTTTTGATTCATTAACCGGAGATTTCGCTATGACCGATTCCATCGTGATTGTGGGCGCTGCGCGCACCCCCATGGGCAGCTTTCAAGGTGTGTTCTCGCCGTTGGCCGCGCATGACTTGGGCGGTGCCGCCATTCAAGCCGCCGTGGCGCGTGCCGGTGTGGCGCCAGCGCAGGTCAACGAAGTGTTGTTTGGCAACTGCCTGATGGCGGGCCAAGGCCAGGCACCCGCCCGCCAAGCCAGTTTCAAAGGCGGCCTGCCGATCAGCGCGGGCGCGGTGACCTTGTCCAAAATGTGTGGCTCGGGCATGCGCGCGGCCATGTTTGGCCATGACATGCTGTTGGCGGGCAGCGCCGATGTGGTGGTGGCAGGCGGCATGGAGAGCATGACCAACGCGCCTTACTTGCTGCAAAAAGCGCGCGGCGGCTACCGCATTGGCCACGACCGCATGTTCGACCACATGATGCTCGATGGCCTGGAAGACGCCTACGAGGCGGGCCGTTCCATGGGCACGTTTGGCGAAGACTGCGCCGCTAAATACGGCTTCACCCGCGAGCAGCAAGACGCCTTTGCCATCACCAGCGTCACCCGTGCCCAAGCGGCGACGCAATCGGGCGCGTTTGCGGCTGAGATCACGCCCGTCACGCTCAAGGGCCGAAGTGGCGACACCGTGGTGAGCACCGACGAGGCACCGGGCCGGGTCAAGCTGGACAAAATCCCCACCTTGAAACCCGCGTTCAAAAAAGACGGCACCATCACGGCCGCCAGCAGCTCCAGCATCAGTGACGGGGCGGCCGCTTTGGTGATGATGCGCAGCGCCACCGCCGAGGCACAAGGCTTGAAGCCGCTGGCCCGCATCGTCAGCCACGCCGTGCACGCGCAAGAACCCAACTGGTTTGCCACCGCGCCGGTGGGCGCAGTGACCAAAGTACTTGAAAAAGCCGGTTGGTCGGTGGATGACGTGCAACTGTGGGAGGTGAACGAAGCCTTCGCCGTGGTGCCGATGGCGCTGATGCACGAGCTCGGCCTAAGCCACGACATGGTCAACGTGAACGGCGGTGCCTGTGCGCTGGGCCACCCGATTGGCGCCTCGGGCGCGCGCATCATGGTCACCCTGATGTACGCGCTGCAAGCCCGCGGCCTCCAACGTGGCGTGGCCACGCTGTGCATTGGCGGCGGCGAGGCCACGGCGGTGGCGATTGAAATGCTCTGAAAATAGGAGCTGCTTGCGCAGGTGGGGCGGGCGATAGAGGCCTATTTGTCTTATAAAAAGCCGCAGCTCAGGTTGACCCTTTTTAGGGAGATCGGGCGAGTCGCAGGCGTCACTCGACACCTGCGATGACTGTCGGGGGATGCGCGCTAGCCCGACTGCCTTGAGCGTTGTGAGTCGTGACTCTCAATTAATCCAGCAAGCTGGCCACTGGACCACGCCAGCCAATGCTGGCCAGCTCGGCTTCGCAGTCGGTCCCCTCAAATACAAACAGCTCAAAGCGTTCTGCCGCGTTGCGCCGAAACACCTCAAGTCGGGGCGCTTCGGTGTCGAGCAGAGCGTATTCTTTCAGTGCGCTCAGTTTTTGCAGGCTGATGAATTTTTGACCCCGGTCATAGGCGGCGGTAGAGGGTGACAGCACTTCCAGGATCAGGGTCGGCTCGCTGACCGCGACGGCACTCATGTCACTCAGGTCGCTGGCGCTGCAGGTCACCAGTACATCGGGGTAGAACCAATGCTCGGTGACGTTCACAGCCACCTTCACATCGCCTGAGAATACCTTGCAGGGCGAGCC
>JAGODZ010000020.1 GCA_017997975.1 Rhodoferax sp. | reverse complement strand
GGCACCGTTGCAATCCACCAGGAACGCACCACCAACTTGATCCAAGCCGTGCTGCACGGGGGGTTTTCGCCAGCCACCCAAGGCAACCCGCGCCCCTATGGCATGCCGCCTTATGAGCTTGTGTTCAACGACCGGGACGTGGCCTCGGTGCTGACCTATGTGCGGCAAAGCTGGGGAAACACGGGCGCGCCCGTGAGCGAGCTCGAGGTTTACCAAGCGCGTGGGCGTTTCACCCGTTGACAGCGCACCAGCCGCCACTGCACACTGTGTGTTTGTCGTTGCGCTACCGAATTTTTCCACCCTTTCCCTGGAGCCTTCATGAACTTTAAACAAACGTCTCTTTATGTGTTGATTGCCGCCTCGCTGGGGGGTTGCGCTGTGGGCCCCATGTCGGGCCCTCAAACCGACAAAACCTACCAAATCACCGTGTTGCACACCAATGACCACCACGGCCGTTTCTGGAAAAACAGCGACGGCGAATATGGCATGGCCGCTCGCAAAACCTTAATCGACGGCATTCGGGCGGATGTCGCGGCCAAAGGGGGTTATTCCCTGTTGCTTGACGGCGGCGATGTGAACACGGGCGTTCCCGAATCCGACCTGCAAGACGCGGTGCCCGACTTCAAGGGCATGAACCTGATCGGCTACGACGCCATGGCCGTGGGTAACCACGAGTTCGACAAGCCTCTGTCAGTGCTGAAGATGCAGCGTGATCTGGCCCAATTCCCCATGCTGTCGGCCAACATTTATGAAGGGGGCGAGCGCAAATTTGCCCCTTACAAAATCTTCAACTTGGGTGGGGTTCGGGTAGGCGTGATGGGGTTGACCACCGAAGACACCTACAAAATGGTGCATCCGGACAATGTGAAGAACATTGAGTTTCGCAGTGTCATTGCCGAAGCCGCCAAAGTGGTGCCTGAGTTGCGTGCCAAAGCAGACGTTGTGATCGCGGCCACCCACATGGGCCATTACGAGGACGGCAAACACGGCACCCAGGCACCGGGCGACGTTCAGATGGCCAGAGCCGTGAAAGGCATTGATCTGGTGGTGGGAGGTCACACCCAGAACCCCGCCTGCATGAAGGCTGAAAATGTTTTGGACCGGGCCTATGTGCCGGGCACCGAATGCAAGCCCGATCGTCAAAATGGCACCTGGATTGTGCAGGCGCATGAGTGGGGAAAGTACGTGGGCCGGGCTGACTTTGAGTACCGCAATGGCGAATTCAAGCTGGTCAAGTACGCCTTGATTCCCGTGAACTTGAAAAAGACCGTCAAGGCCGCCGATGGCAAGAGCAGCAAGCAAAATTACGCGGAGGTGATCGCTGAGAACAAGGACATGCTGGCGCTTCTCTCGCCGCATCAGGCGTTTGGACAACAGAAGCTGGGGGTTCAAATCGGTGCCACCGATGGCCGCTTGGAAGGTGACCGTTCTGTCGTTCGGGCCAAACCAGCGTCCATGGGCGTGATCATCGGCATGGCCATGATGGATAAAACCAAGGCGGACTTCTCAGTGGTTAACTCCGGCGGCGTGCGCGACTCCATTCCAGCCGGCCCCATTACTTACAAAGACGTGCTCAAGGTGCAGCCTTTTGGCAACATCGTGTCCACCGTGGACCTGACGGGCAAAGAAGTGATGGATTATCTGAACGCCGCCGCCAAAATGAGTGTGGGCTCGGGTGCCTTCCCTCAATTTGCAGGCTTGCAACTGGTGATTGCGGAGGGGAAAGTGAGCAGCGCCAGCATCAAGGGCGCGAGCATCGACCCAAGCCAGACTTACCGCATGGCAATTAACGACTTCCAGGCCGCCGGTGGCGATGGTTATCCCAAACTAACCAGCCATCCCAGCTATGTCAACACCGGTTTTGTGGATGCGGATGTGCTGCGCGCCTACATTGTTGCCAAGAGCCCCCTCAAGGCAGCCGACTTTGAACCCGGTGACGCCGTCGTGCGGAGATAATCAATCCGTCCGGCCCTACTGAATGGGTCGGTCATTTAACTCTGGAGAGAATCATGGCCAAAGGTCAACAAAGCATCAAAATGGTGAAAAAACCCAAGAAGGACACTGCCCCTCCCAAGGCCGTTTCCCCTGACGCAGTACGGCCCACCGTGGTCACCGTTATTCCCGTTCGCGGCAAACTGAAAAACGCGCCCACTTCCCGTTGATCCACGGGCGGGCCTTGTGTTGGGCAGCACGTCGAGTGCATTGAGCCAAGGCGTGCCCGTCTGCCCATGAAAAGTCTGTCCAAACCTCGCCAACCCCAGCTTTTTAGACCTGCGCGTCTGTTCAGCAGCCGAGCGATTATTCACAAGCAGCAGGGTTTGGCGGCGCGCTTTTCTCAGCGACAAATGATTGCCGACCTGAGAAATTACCAGAGTGAACTGGTAATACAGAATAAAGCGTTGCGGTACAGTCAAACCGCCGCCGAAGGCGCTTCTGAGCGGTTTTTAACTTTGTTTTCAAACGTGCCGCTGTCTTTGATGGTGGTTGACGAAAACAGCCTGGTGCTGGAAAGCAATGCCATGGCATTGCAGTTTTTCCGCCCTCTAGAAACGGATCCCCCGCTTAATTTTCTCTTTCCCTTGGTCGATGAGGCTCACATCGACGAAGTGACAGCGGCCTTTCATACTGCCAAAGCAGTGGGCACTTGCGAAATCACCGAAGTGGTGTTTTCATGCGGTTCAGGCGGTGAGTTCACAGGCGATCTTCACATCGCACGCCTAGAGAACACGCTGGACGAGTTGACGCACTTCATCTGTGCGGTGATCGACCAAGGCCCCCTCCTCACCGAGCGTCGTGCTTTACAAACCAGTGCCGTGGCCTTGCAACGCGGAAACCAAGCGCTTCAACTCAGCCAGAACCGCCTGGCCTCGATCATTGACTCGTCGCTGGATGCCATTCTTTGCGTGGACAGTGCGCTTCGCATCAGCATCTTCAACCCGGCGGCGGCTGCCTTATTTGACTGTCGCCCCATGGAGGCACTGGGCAGTGAACTCGGGCGCTTTCTGCCCCAGCTGTTGAATCACCTGCCATTACCCCCTGGCGCAACCCATGCCCAGCTGGGAGAAATGACGGGTCGTGACACCCAGGGTAACAAAGTGGCCATTGACGTCAGTGTCTCGTTCGAGCAGCACCCGGATGGCGACACCACCACGATCTTCGCCAGGGATTTGACTGCCAGGAAAAAAATGGAAGCGCATCGCATTGCGCTTGAAACCCAGCTTCGGGAATCGCAGAAAATGCAAGCAGTGGGCACCATGGCGGGGGGTATTGCCCATGATTTCAACAACATCATCAGCGCCATTCTTGGCAATGTGGAGTTGGCCAAACAAGATGTTGAACTCAACTCTACGGCACTGGTGAGCCTTAAAGAGATCGACAAAGCAGGCCGTCGCGCCCGCGACTTGGTGCGACAAATTCTGACGTTCAGTCGCAACGAGTCGCCCAAACGCATCCCGACGAATTTGGCCGATGTGGTTCACGAGACGGTTCGTCTGCTCAAAGTCGCCCTGCCTCCCTGCATTGATTTAGGTGTAAAAATTGACCCTCAAACACCGCCTGTTCTTGCTGACGCCACGCAAATTGAGCAAGCCCTGATCAATCTGTGTACCAACGCGATTCATGCCTTGGGGGATCACAAAGGCAGCATCACGATTGAATTGGGACACAGTCTTCTCGCCGAGCAAACTGGCCTGGTAGAGCGACGCACGGGGGTGCGGGGGCGGCATGTTCGGTTGGCGGTGCACGACACCGGAAGTGGCATTGATCCAGACACTTTGCAACGGGTGTTCGAGCCCTTTTTCACCACCAAACCGGTGGGTCAGGGAACCGGCTTGGGACTGGCCGTTGTACACGGCATCATGCGCACTCACCACGGAACCGTCGATGTGCAAAGCAATCCGCACACGGGCACTGTTTTCACACTTTACTTTCCGGTGTCCGACTTGCCCGTGGCCTCGGTTGCGCCGCCACCGCCCCAGCGAGAAATGGTTCAAGGCCATGGCAAACACGTCATGTACGTGGATGACGATGAAGCGTTGGTTTTTCTGGTCGATCGCGTGCTCAAGAGACGGGGGTTTAAAGTGACCACGTTCACCGACCCTCGCCTTGCCAGTGCCACGCTGCGCCAGCGGCCCATGGACTTTGATCTGCTGGTGACGGACTACAACATGCCGGGCTACAGCGGCGTTGACCTGCTGCGCGATGCACGGCACATTCGCCCCGAGTTGCCGGTGGCGCTGGCGTCGGGCTACATCACCCCAGAGATCGAGAAAAGCGCATTGGCCGAAGGTGCCCGGGCGCTGATTCACAAGCCCAACGACGTGGACGAACTCTGCGAAACCGTTCAACGCTTGCTCCAAGCCCCCCATGCAACCGAGTGAGTTAAGCGTTCTTTACGCCGACGACGCCTTGCTGGTCTTGGAGAAGCCCGCCGGTTTGTTGTCGGTTCCGGGTCGTGGCGAAGACAAGCAGGACTGCTTGAGCGCCCGAGCGATGCGCCAATTCCCAGATGCCTTGGTGGTTCATCGTTTGGACATGAGCACCTCGGGATTGATGTTGATGGCCCGAGGCGCGCTGGCACAGCGACGCCTCAATGACGCGTTTGCAAACCGCTCGGTGTCCAAACGCTACACCGCAGTGGTTGACGGTTTGCCAGTCAGCCTGCCCGACACATGGAACGTGATTGATGTCCCCATTGCCGTGGACTGGCCCAACCGACCGCGTCGGATGGTTGACGCCCTTCAGGGTAAACCCAGTCAAACGCGCTGGCGGCTTGTGTCACATGATGACCGAGCCCACACCTCACGCGTTGAGCTAGAACCCATTACTGGGCGCTCACACCAACTTCGCGTTCATCTAAAGGCGCTGGGTCATCCGATTCTGGGTGACGCTTTGTACAGCGGCCCGCGCGTTGAAAGCCTGTCGCCCCGTTTGTTGCTGCATGCCAGTGCGATTGAGTTTGCTCACCCTTTAGACAGTCAGTGGATGAAGTTCGCGAGTACGCCCACTTTTTAATTCAACTCAAAGTCTGCTTTTAAAAGCAATGCCCACCCGCCAAACGGGAAGGCATTCCGTTATGGTGCCATGAAATGCAGATAGGGGACACAGTGTCCGCTACCATGCACCTCATGACCTCTGACCTTTTTATCTTGACGGGCGCATCCCGTGGCATGGGATTGGCGATGGCTGAACAGCTGCTGTCGCCCCAGCACGTCTTGTTGTGTATTTCCCGTCACACCAACGCGGCGTTGGCGGCACAGGCCGGTCAATCAGGCGCTTCACTCGAACAGCAAACGCTCAACCTACAAGACCCCTTGCTCGCTGCCAGCGCACTGACTCAGTGGCTGAAGGAGGCCTCGTCTCGGCGATTCACCAGCGCCACGCTGATCAATAACGCTGGTACCATCCCCGCGATTGCGCCACTGAGCGGCTCTGACCCAATCGAACTCTCTCAAGCCTTGCGCGTTGGCTTAGAGGCACCCATGCTTTTAACCTCGGCTTTTCTCAATGCCACGCAATCTTGGGGTATTCCCCGCCGAGTGCTCAACATTTCGTCCGGACTGGGTCGGCGCGCCATGGCCTCGCAAGCAGCCTATTGCGCCGCCAAAGCGGGCATGGACCATTTCACACGGTGCTTGGCACTTGATGAAGCCCTTCAAACGAATGGAGCCAAGGTGTGCTCGCTGGCCCCAGGGGTGATTGACACGGACATGCAAGTCCAGCTGCGCACAGCAAATCCTGCTGACTTCCCAGATCAAGCCAACTTCAGCCGACTCAAAGACGGTGGGCAGCTCAGTTCGCCATCGGATGCCGCAAGGCAAGTCTTGGCTTTTCTATTCAAGCCAGAATTCGGCACCACACCGGTGGCAGATGTAAGAGAGTGACAGACCTCGTCGTCGTCAGGAGCGCGTCGGGGCACGAGATTAAGATACAGACCGCCTTTATTCATTGTTAAAACCACTCAGGAGATCAGTCATGTCACGTGAAGTAGTCATCGTCAGCGGTGTTCGCACCGCCATTGGAACCTATGGCGGCAGCCTTAAGGACATTCCCCCCACCGAATTGGCGGCTCAGGTGGTGCGCGAATCGTTGGCCCGCGCCCAAGTGGACGGCAAAGACGTGGGGCACGTGGTGTTTGGCCATGTGGTCAACACAGAACCCAAAGACATGTACCTCTCCCGCGTCGCTGCGGTCAATGGCGGCTGTGGCGAGGGAACACCTGCTTTCAACGTCAACCGCCTGTGCGGCTCAGGCTTGCAGGCCATTGTGTCGGCCAGTCAGAGCATCTTGCTGGGTGACGCCGACATTGCCATTGGTGGCGGCGCTGAGAACATGAGCCGAGGCCCCTACGCCAGTCTGAGCGCCCGTTGGGGTGCCCGCATGGGCGACACCAAAATGGTTGACATGGTGGTCGGCGCGCTGCACGACCCGTTTCAGACGATCCACATGGGCGTCACCGCAGAGAACATTGCGGCCAAATGGGGCATCTCCCGCGAAGAGCAAGACGCGATTGCGGTCGAAAGTCACAACCGGGCCCAACGCGCCACCGAGGCGGGTTACTTTAAATCTCAAATCATGCCCGTGATGCTCAAAAGCAAAAAAGGCGACGTGGCCTTTGAGATTGACGAACATTTCCGCCCCAATTGCACGGCTGCAGACATGGCCAAACTTCGGCCCGTATTTTTGAAAGAAAACGGCACCGTGACTGCGGGTAACGCCTCTGGCATCAATGATGCCGCCGCTGCCGTGGTCTTGATGGAAGCCAGTGTGGCGAAAGCGCGCGGATTGAAACCCATGGCCCGCTTGGTGGCTTACGCCCACGCCGGTGTCGACCCCAAATACATGGGTATCGGCCCCGTCCCTGCGACGCAGTTGGCTCTTAAAAAAGCGGGGCTGTCGGTTAACGATCTGGACGTGATTGAGGCGAACGAAGCATTCGCAGCCCAGGCTTGTGCCGTCTCACGCGATCTCGGCTTGGACCCCGCCAAAGTGAACCCCAATGGTTCAGGTATTTCCTTGGGCCACCCCATTGGCGCCACAGGGGCCATGATCACGGTCAAAGCACTTTACGAGTTGGAGCGAATTGGCGGCCGTTACGCGTTGGTCACCATGTGCATTGGAGGCGGTCAGGGCATTGCAGCCATTTTTGAGCGCACAACCTAAAGCGCTTGTCGCCATACGTCGAGAAGCAGGGTCATGAAGAAGCAATGGAGTCTGGGTGCCAAGCTCACGCTGGTGGGCACGCCCTTTCTGCTGCTGGCCCTTCTTTCCACGATGGTCACCTTGTGGGTGTCTTGGCAACTGGATGGTGGTGCTGCTGCGGTGAATGAGGCGGGACGCATGCGGATGCAGTCCTACCGCATGGCGCTGTCGATTACCCAAGGTGACACGGTTGCCCTGACAGATCAACTCAAAGAGTTTGAAACGAGTCTGGGGACGCTTCGACAGGGCGACCCTGAGCGGCCCTTGTTTGTGCCTTGGGATCCTACCGTTCGTGCAAGCTTCTTAGCGGTGGAGAGCAGATGGTTGAATTTCCAAACACGTTGGTTGTCCGACCGAGCGCCTAAAAGTGCTGACTTGCGTGCGGACACCTTAGAGTTGGCATCCAATGTCAACGTGTTGGTCTCCGGTATCGAGGCGCATATGGCGCGCTGGACGACCTTGTTGCACCTACTGCAATTGACGATGTTGGCCATGGCTATTCTCGCAGCAGTGGTGCTGCTCTACACCGGGTTTCTGTTTGTCGTTGAACCCGTCGCGCAACTGAAACAAGCCATTGGAAAAATCCAGCATGGCGATTGGAGCGCCCGTGTTGAAAAATCGACTAGTGATGAGTTCGGCACCTTGGCCGATGGCTTCAATGGCATGGCGGAGCACCTTCAATCCATGTACCAACACCTTGAAAGCAAGGTCGCAGAAAAAACTGCCGAGATCGAGGAAAAAAGAGAACGCTTAGAAGGACTTTACGAGGTAACCGCCTTGGTTGCCAATGCCACCACACTCGATGATTTAGCACAGGGTTTTGTTAAAAGTATGACCCGAATTTCCCGCGCTGATGGCGCTGTGGTGCGCTGGTCCGACCAAGCCAACCAGCGCTATGTGATGGTCGCAGCCCATGGACTGCCGCCCAGCATGATTGATGCCGAGCTGTGTATCGACAAAGGTGACTGCCACTGCGGCAGCGTGGCCCCTGACGTTGGCTTTCGCGTCATTCCCATTCAGGTGGCGGGTCCGTTACAACTGCAACATTGCGCCAAAGCGGGGTTTGAAACAGTGGTCAACATTCCGATTCGCCTGCATGACAGGCAAATGGGGGAGGTCGATTTATTTTTCAACGCACGGGTCACGCCCACGACAGTGCAACGGTCGCTCTTGGAAGCACTCACCAGCCACTTGGCCAGCGGCATGGAGAATTTGCGCTTGAACTCGCTTGAAAAAGAAGCCGCCGTATCGCAAGAACGTCATCTTTTGGCGCGCGAGTTGCATGACTCCATTGCGCAGTCTTTGGCATTTTTAAAGATTCAGGTGCAATTGATGCGCAACGCGCTGAAAGCGGACAACGCCATCGAGGTCCAACAAGTCCTTGAGGAAATCGACATGGGAGTGAAAGAAAGCTACAGCGACGTGCGCGAATTGTTGCTGCACTTTCGCACCCGCACCAACGCAGAGGACATCGAGCCGGCCTTGGCCACCACGCTGCGCAAGTTTGAGCACCAAAGCGGAGTCGCCACCGCGCTGTCTATGCAGGGTCAGGGCATGCCTTTGTCGCCCGATCTGCAAATTCAAGTGCTTCACATTGTGCAAGAAGCGCTCTCTAACGTACGCAAACATGCCAGAGCATCGAAAGTGTGGCTTGAGGTCAAGCAGCAACCGCAATGGAGCTTTGAGGTTCGTGACAACGGCATCGGTTTTCGTCCTCACTGCGAGGAGCGCGGCGAGACCCATGTCGGCCTGCGCATCATGACAGAACGGGCGCAACGCATTGGGGCACAGTTGGAGGTAGAGTCCACGCTGGGCAATGGAAGTTCCGTCACGCTGACCCTGCTGCCGCCTGCTGCGGTAACACCCGACCCCATCACAACACCTGTTAATGCGGTCGCCCTACCCGCCTGAACCGATTTATGCACGCTGCTGACCCACCCCCCATCCGAATTCTGGTCGTTGACGACCACACCCTATTCCGACGTGGCTTGATGGCGCTGCTGTCACGTGACGCGGCTTTGGCCGTGGTGGGTGATGCCGCCGATGCCGGGCAAGCGATGCGAAAAGCGAGTGAGTTGCAGCCTGATGTGATCTTGCTTGACAACCACCTGCCGGGCGTGAGTGGCGTGGACGCGCTACCCGATCTGCAGGAAGCCGCGCCCAAGGCCCGTATCTTGATGCTCACGGTAAGCGAGGATGAACATGATCTGTCTGCCGCACTGCGCGGCGGCGCAGCAGGCTACCTGCTGAAAACCATTGATGGCGACGCCTTGACGCTGGCCATTCAAAGCACCATGCGCGGCGACAGTGTGATCGCCCCTGAAATGACCAGTAAATTGGTGTCGGCCTACCGGGATGCAAGTACCCACGACACACCGTCATCAGCCACGCCCGCCACGAACACCGTGGTGCCCCCCCCAAAAACAGTGCTCTCCACACTGTCTCCCAGAGAGCATGAAATACTGCGTGGCATTGCCAGCGGTGCCAGTAACAAGCTCATCGCGCGCGACTGTGGCATTGCCGAGACGACCGTCAAAATTCATGTCCAACACATTTTGCGTAAATTGAATGTGAGCTCTCGCGTTCACGCCGCCGTCATAGCCACAGAGCTTGGCCTGCTTTGATATAAATCAACATACCCCTTTAAACACGGGTGAGTAGTACCAAAGAACTAACAAATCCCGCAGGGAGTAGTTCTTTTTGACAGGTCAACCGCTCCCACAGAAGGATGTCGAAAGCACTTTGCATGGCCTAAAGTAAGGCCAGTAAAAAAGGAGTTTTGATATGACGAAAAAAGGCCAAGCGCTTTCTGTACTGATCGCCAGTACGATCGCGTTCACGGTGTGTTTTATGGTCTGGATGATGTTCGCGGTGATCGGCATCCCCATCAAAAAGGCCCTGGATCTCAACGCCACACAATTCGGCCTGCTAATGGCCATGCCGGTGTTAAGCGGCTCATTGGTTCGCGTTCCCTTGGGCATTTGGACAGACCGCTACGGCGGTCGTATTGTTTTGACGGTCCTCTTGGCAGCCACCGTGCCTGCCATTTGGTTGATGGCCTATGCGACCGCCTACTGGCATTTCCTGACCATCGGTTTGGTGCTCGGTTTGGCAGGCGGTTCTTTCTCGGTGGGTACCCCCTACGTCGCCCGTTGGTTCCCAAAAAGCCAGCAGGGTTTTGCGATGGGTATCTTCGGTGCCGGTAACGCCGGGGCTGCGGTCAACAAATTTTTGGCACCCGCCATTCTGGTCGCCTTTGGCTGGACCATGGTTCCAAAGGTGTATGCCGCCATCATGCTGGGCACCGTGGTGCTGTTTTGGTTCATGAGCCACAGCGACCCTACGCACTTGGTCTCCAGCAAAGTGAGCTTCGTCGATCAGCTCAAGTCGCTGAAAGATCCACGGGTGCTCAAATACTGCCAGTACTACAGCATTGTGTTCGGCGGCTACGTTGCACTGGCCTTGTGGATGGTGCAGTACTACGTGGGTGAGTATGGTCTGGACATCCGCACGGCGGCGCTGCTGGCAGCCTGCTTCTCATTGCCCGGTGGCGTTTTGCGCGCCGTGGGTGGCTGGATGTCCGACAAATGGGGCGCGCACAGCGTCACTTGGTGGGTGATGTGGGTGAGCTGGATTTGCCTGTTCTTGCTCAGCTACCCGCAGACTGACTTCACGATCATGACCACCTCTGGCCCAACAACCTTCCACATTGGCCTGAACGTTTACGTCTTCACCATCCTGATGTTCATCTTGGGCATCGCCATGGCGTTCGGAAAAGCCAGTGTTTTCAAGTACGTGAGCGACGACTACCCTGGCAACATTGGCACCATCAGCGGCATTGTTGGTTTGGCCGGTGGCTTGGGTGGATTCATTCTGCCCATCATGTTTGGCGCACTGATGGACCTGACAGGCGTTCGCTCCAGCGCGTTCATGCTCATGTATGGCGTGGTCTGGGTGTCCCTGATCTGGATGTACTGGACGGAGGTCCGTAGCCGTGAAATTATGGGCAAAAACACCTCCCAACTCAGCCCTCAAAACTGAACTTCTCTGAAGAAAGAAACTGTTTATGAACAAACCATCACAATCCGGCGCAGATATCGCCGACTGGAACCCCGAGGACGAAAAGTTCTGGGAATCCACGGGCAAGAAAATTGCTTACCGCAATCTGTGGATCTCGATTCCGGCCCTGCTCTGCGGCTTCGCCGTCTGGGGCATGTGGGGCATCATCACCGTGCAGATGATGAATCTGGGTTACCCGTTCAGCCAGGCTGAGCTGTTCACCCTGACCGCCATTGCAGGTTTGGCGGGCGCGACGATGCGCATTCCCGCCTCGTTTCTGATCCGTCTTTCAGGTGGACGCAACACCATTTTCCTCACCACTGCCATGTTGCTGGCCCCCGCCATTGGCACGGGCGTGGTGCTGCAGCACCCTGAGTGGCCGTTGTGGTCCTTCCAGCTGATGGCCTTGTGGTCGGGTGTGGGTGGCGGTAACTTCGCCAGCTCCATGTCCAACATCTCGACGTTCTTCCCCAAGCGCCTGCAAGGCACGGGCTTGGGCTTGAATGCGGGCTTGGGTAACTTCGGTGTGACCACGATGCAAATCGTGATCCCGCTGGTGATGACGGTGAGCATTTTTGGTGACCTCGGCGGTGGGCCCATGACGCTGAAGAAAGAAAGTGGCTGGATCTTTGGCGCGATTCCACCGGGAACGGCCACTTGGATTCAGAACGCAGGCTTTGCGTGGGTGTTGTCTCTGGTGCCGCTGTCCATCCTGTGCTGGTTTGGCATGAACAACCTCAAGACCGTGTCGCCCAACATCGGCGGCACGTTCTCAGCATTCCTAAAAATTATCTGGCTGTACACCTTGTCCTTCATTCCTGCTGGCGTGGGCCTGTACCTCTACCTTCCCGCACCCAGCGGTTTGGGGATTTTGAACATGTGGTTGGCCATGCCGCTGATCATCATCACCACCCTCATGGTCATGAAGGTCACCGCCTTTGGTGCGATGAAAGAAAACGTTGCCAAGCAATTCGCCATTTTTAGCAACAAACACACTTGGTCGTTGACGATTCTGTACATCGTGACCTTCGGCTCCTTCATCGGGTTTTCAATGGCGTTGCCACTGTCAATGAAGGTGATCTTCGGTGTCAGCCACGTTCCCGATGCCAATGGCGTCATGCAACACACGCTGGCCAATCCCAATGGCCCCGCCATCCTTGCCTACGCTTGGATTGGCCCTTTTGTCGGTGCGGCTATCCGTCCTGTAGGCGGTTGGATTTCTGACAAGGTGGGGGGCTCCATCGTGACCCAATGGGTGTGCGGCGTGATGGCCATTGCCGCTGTGGCTGTGGGCTACGTGATGATGCAGGCATACCAGTCGGCGACGCCTGAACAGTACTTCTTTGTGTTCCTGGCGCTCTTCATGGTGTTGTTCGCTGCCAGCGGCATCGGCAATGGCTCGACCTTCCGCAGCATCGGTGTTATCTTCGATCGCCAGCAGGCGGGGCCGGTGCTCGGATGGACCTCAGCAGTAGCTGCTTACGGTGCTTTCATCGCCCCGGTGGTTATTGGTCAGCAAATCAAGCTAGGGACGCCTCAAATGGCGATGTACGGTTTTGCAGTGTTCTATGCACTGTGTCTCATTCTTAACTGGTGGTTCTACTTACGTGCGGGGTCTGAAATTAGAAATCCATGATCGCTTTCACTCCTTTTTTTATAGCTGCTTGCGCATACTCCACCTGGGCTAGCGGCCAATTTGTCAAAAATTTTAATAGAGGTATCGCATGAGCCACTTTCTAGATCGACTAAGTTATTTCTCTCAACCCAAAGAGCCTTTTTCAGGAGATCATGGCGTCACCACCGGCGAAGACCAGACGTGGGAAAAGGCCTACCGCGATCGCTGGGCCCACGACAAAATCGTGCGCTCCACCCACGGCGTGAACTGCACCGGCTCTTGCTCGTGGAAGATTTACGTCAAGGGCGGCATCGTGACCTGGGAAACCCAGCAAACCGACTACCCCCGCACCCGCTGGGACATGCCCAACCACGAGCCCCGGGGCTGCGCACGGGGTGCCAGCTACAGCTGGTACCTGTACAGCGCCAATCGCGTGAAGTACCCCATGGTGCGAGGTCGCCTGCTCAAACTATGGCGGGAAGCCCGTATTGGTGCTGACCCGGTGGACGCCTGGGCCTCCATTGCCCAGTCAGACGCCAAGCGCAAGGAATACCAAACCGTGCGCGGCCTGGGTGGCTTTGTTCGCTCTAGCTGGGACGAAGTCAATGAAATGATTGCGGCGGCCAACGTCTACACGATCAAGAAGCATGGTCCAGACCGCATCATTGGCTTTTCCCCCATTCCGGCCATGTCCATGGTCAGCTACGCCGCAGGCAGCCGCTACCTGAGCTTGATTGGTGGGGTAAGCATGAGCTTTTACGACTGGTACTGCGACTTGCCTCCGAGCAGCCCCCAAGTGTGGGGCGAGCAAACTGACGTGCCTGAGTCAGCCGACTGGTACAACTCCACCTTCATCATCGCCTGGGGCTCCAATGTGCCGCAGACCCGCACACCGGACGCCCACTTCTTCACCGAAGTTCGCTACAAAGGTGCCAAAACCGTGGCGGTCACGCCTGACTACTCTGAAGTCGCCAAGCTGTCCGACATCTGGATGAAGCCCAAGCAAGGAACCGATGCCGCCGTGGCCATGGCCATGGGTCACGTCATTTTGAAAGAGTTTTACTTTCCCGACGGCGGCAAACCCCGCAGTGAGTACTTTGACAACTACGTGCGTCGCTACACCGACATGCCGATGTTGGTGATGCTGAAAGAAAAAGAACTGCCCAACGGCCAAACCGTGATGGTGCCGGACCGCTATGTGCGCGCCTCCGACTTCAACGGAGAGCTCGACGCTGTCAACAATCCCGACTGGAAAACAGTGGCGCTGGACATGTCTGGCAAAGTGGTGCTGCCCAACGGTGCCATTGGATTCCGCTGGGGCCCCGATGGCCGTGCTGACGAAGGCCAGTGGAACCTAGAAGCCAAAGAGGCCCGCCACGGCGGTGACGTGAAACTCAAGCTCACCGTCATGGAAGGCGAGGACGCCAGCACCGAGACAACCAAAGTAGGCTTCCCCTACTTCGGTGGCATTGTCAGCGAAAACTTCCCCAACAACGCTAGCGGCGACGCGAGCAACGATGTGCTGGTGCGCACCGTACCCGTGCAACGCATCACGTTGGGCAAAGACGGGGATCAGCGCGAAGCCCTGGTGGCCACCGTGTTTGACCTGCAGGTGGCCAACTACGGTGTAGCCCGTGGCTTGGAAGGCGAAATGGCGGCGAAGAGTTTCGACGACGACACCCCTTACACACCCGCTTGGCAAGAGCGCATCACCGGCACACCCCGCGAGCAGTTGATCACCGTGGCACGCCAGTTTGCCGACAACGCCGACAAAACCCATGGCAAATCCATGGTCATCATTGGCGCGGCCATGAACCACTGGTACCACAGCGACATGAACTACCGGGGTGTCATCAATATGCTGATGATGTGTGGTTGTATTGGTCAAAGCGGTGGCGGTTGGGCGCACTATGTGGGTCAAGAAAAACTTCGACCCCAAACAGGCTGGACCCCGCTGGCGTTTGCGTTGGACTGGATTCGTCCACCCCGGCAGATGAACTCCACCAGCTTCTTCTACGCGCACACCAATCAGTGGCGCTATGAAAAGCTGGGCATGGAAGAAGTGCTCTCCCCCTTGGCTGACAAAAAGCTGTACGGCGGCAGCATGATTGACTACAACGTGCGTGCCGAACGCATGGGCTGGTTACCATCCGCGCCCCAACTGAAAACCAATCCTTTGCAGGTCATTCGCGATGCGGCTGCGGCCAAGATGGATCCCAAGGACTACACCGTCAAGAGCCTGAAAGACGGCTCATTGACGATGAGTTGCGAAGACCCAGACCATCCCGACAACTGGCCTCGCAATATGTTTGTCTGGCGCTCTAATATTTTGGGCTCCAGCGGCAAAGGGCATGAGTACTTCCTCAAGCACCTGCTGGGCACCAGCCACGGCGTTCAGGGCAAAGATTTGGGCCATGACGACGCCAAACCCACCGAAGTGGTGTGGCACGACAAAGCCCCTGAAGGCAAACTGGATCTGGTGGTAACGCTGGACTTCCGCATGAGCACCACCTGCCTGTACTCAGACATTGTGTTGCCCACCGCGACCTGGTACGAGAAAAACGACCTCAACACCAGCGACATGCACCCCTTCATTCACCCTTTGTCGACGGCGGTCGACCCCGCGTGGCAGTCGCGCAGTGACTGGGAAATCTACAAAGGCTTCGCCAAAAAAATCAGCGAAGTGTGCGTGGGCCACCTGGGTGTGGAAAAAGAAATGGTGCTGTCGCCCTTGATGCACGACTCCCCTGCCGAATTGGCACAGCCCTTTGGCGTGCAGGATTGGAAACGCGGCGAGATTGACTTGATTCCTGGCAAAACTGCACCCAACATGATCGTGGTGGAACGCGACTACCCCAACACCTACAAGCGCTTCACCGCCTTGGGCCCCTTGTTGAACAAGGTCGGCAACGGTGGCAAGGGCATTGCTTGGAACACGCAAATCGAAGTCAAGCAATTGGGTGAACTCAACGGTTTGGTGAAAGACGAAGGCGTGACCTGCGGCATGCCCAGCATCGACACCGACATTGACGCCTGCGAGGTGATTCTGCAGTTGGCCCCAGAGACCAATGGTCATGTGGCGGTCAAGGCGTGGGAGGCTCTGGGCAAACAAACCGGTCTGGACCACACTCACTTGGCGCTGTACCGCGAAGACGAAAAAATTCGCTTCCACGACATTCAAGCGCAGCCGCGCAAGATCATCAGCTCACCCACTTGGAGTGGCATTGAGTCGGAAACCGTGTCCTACAACGCGGGCTACACCAACGTGCATGAAATGATCCCATGGCGCACCCTCACCGGTCGCCAACAGTTCTACATGGACCACCCTTGGATGACCGCCTTTGGTGAAGGTTTCACCACGTACCGCCCTCCGGTGGACCTGAAAGCAACCGCCGGTATTCATGGCATCAAGCCCAACGGCAACAAAGAGATCGCCCTGAACTTCATCACGCCGCACCAGAAGTGGGGTATTCACTCCACCTACAGTGACAACCTGCACATGCTGACACTCAGCCGAGGCGGACCCATCATCTGGCTGAGCGAAGACGACGCCAAATCGGCCGGCATTGTGGACAACGATTGGGTTGAACTGTTCAACTTGAACGGTGCCATTGCCGCGCGCGCGGTGGTCAGCCAACGTGTCAACAACGGCATGACGCTGATGTACCACGCTCAGGAAAAGATGATCAACACACCGGGCTCCGAGATCACCGGCATTCGCGGCGGCATTCACAACTCGGTGACCCGCATTGTGCTCAAGCCCACGCACATGATTGGCGGCTACGCCCAGTTCAGCTATGGCTTTAACTACTACGGAACCATTGGCACCAACCGGGACGAGTTCGTGGTGGTTCGCAAGATGAACAAGGTCGATTGGCTGGACGACGAGTCCAGCTCCGCCGATCACTCAGCCGCATCCCACGCGTAAGGAGAAACCATATGAAAATTCGCGCACAAATTGGCATGGTCCTGAATCTGGACAAATGCATCGGATGCCACACCTGCTCCGTCACTTGCAAAAACGTCTGGACCAGCCGCCCCGGAATGGAATACGCTTGGTTTAACAACGTTGAAACCAAGCCCGGCATTGGCTACCCCAAAGAGTGGGAAAACCAAGACAAGTGGAATGGCGGCTGGATTCGCAAGGCGAATGGCACTATCGAACCGCGTCAAGGCGCCAAGTGGAAGCTTCTCATGCGCATCTTCGCTAACCCGAACATGCCGGAGATTGATGACTACTACGAGCCGTTCACGTTTGACTACGCGCACCTGCAATCCGCGCCCGAGTCCAAAGCAACGCCCACCGCCCGCGCTCGCAGCCTGATCACGGGCCAGCGCATGGAGAAAATTGAATGGGGTCCGAACTGGGAAGAGCTGCTGGGCGGGGAATTCTCCAAACGCAGCAAGGACAAGAACTTCGACGATATCCAGAAGGACATCTACGGCCAGTTCGAAAACACCTTCATGATGTACTTGCCCCGCTTGTGCGAGCACTGCCTGAACCCTGCGTGTGTGGCGAGCTGCCCCTCCGGCTCGATCTACAAGCGCGAAGAAGACGGCATTGTGCTGATCGACCAAGACAAATGCCGAGGCTGGCGCATGTGCGTGAGCGGCTGCCCTTACAAAAAGATTTACTACAACTGGAAATCGGGCAAGGCCGAGAAGTGCATTTTCTGCTACCCCCGCATTGAAGCCGGTCAGCCTACCGTGTGCTCTGAGACCTGCGTCGGGCGCATTCGCTACCTCGGCGTTCTCTTGTATGACGCAGACCGCATCCAAGAAGCCGCCAGCGTGGAGCATGACCGCGACCTGTATCAGGCCCAGCTTGATATTTTCATGGACCCCAATGACCCTAAAGTCATTGAGCAAGCCCGCCTTGACGGCATCCCCGACAAATGGATGGAAGCCGCCCGCAAGAGCCCGGTGTACAAAATGGCCGTGGACTGGAAAGTCGCCCTGCCCTTGCACCCCGAGTACCGCACGCTGCCCATGGTTTGGTATGTGCCACCGCTCTCGCCCATCAGCGCGGCCGCCAATGCCGGTCATATCGGCACCAACGGTGAAATTCCTGATGTGAAACAACTTCGCATTCCGGTGAAGTACTTGGCCAATCTGTTGACCGCCGGTGACACCCAACCCGTCGAACGCGCCTTGGAACGCATGCTCGCCATGCGCGCCTACCAACGCGAAAAGCACGTGGATGGTCGCATCAACACAGCCGCCCTGGACCAAGTTCAGATGACCCAGGCCGAAGTCGAGGAGATGTACCACGTGATGGCGATTGCGAACTACGAAGACCGCTTTGTGATTCCCAGCACGCACCGCGAGTATGCGGAAAACACCTTTGACGTGCGCGGTGGCTGCGGCTTCTCGTTCGGCAACGGTTGCTCCGATGGCAGCAGCGAGACCAGCCTGTTTGGCAGTTCCAAGCGCCGCACCATTCCGATCAAAGCGGGGGTTTAAATCATGGCACTCCCCAATGCATCCATCAGCTTGCGGGTTTTGGCCCGTTTGCTGGCCTACCCTGATGCCGATCTGCGAGGGCACCTTCCCGAGATGCGCGCGGCGCTGCACGCGGACAAGGTGCTCTCCAAAGCGCGCTTGACGGAGCTGGACGATCTCATCGCCAGCCTGCAACACGGTGATCCGCTCGACTCAGAGGGCCAGTTCGTGGAAATTTTCGACCGGGGTCGTGCCACGTCACTGCACCTGTTCGAACATGTCCATGGCGACTCCCGTGAACGCGGCCCTGCCATGATCGACCTAGCACAGACCTATGAAAAGGCGGGGCTTTTCTTGGGCGAAGGCGAAATGCCGGACTATCTGCCCGTGGTGTTGGAGTTTGTCTCCACCCAGCCGCCCAAAGAAGCACGCGCCTTTTTGGGTGAAATGGCGCATATCTTCAATGCCATTTTCAACGCCCTTCAGCAGCGCGACACCCGTTACGCCAGCGTGCTGGGTGCCTTGCTGGAAATTGCAGGCGAAAAGGCCCATGCCGTCAAGGTCACCCCAGACGAGCCCATGGACACCACCTGGGAAGAGCCCGTTGTTTTCGACGGTTGCTCCACCAAAGGACAAGCCAAACCGGGCGACGCCCAACCGATCCACTTCGTCAAAAATGACGCGGCGCGCGCCAACGCAAGAAGCGCCGCATACCCAGGAGCATCGCAATGAACGACTTTGACAACTTCCTGTTTGGCCTGTACCCCTACATCGCCCTTACCGTGTTTTTTCTGGGAAGCCTGATTCGCTTTGATCGGGACCAATACACATGGAAGAGCGACTCATCACAACTGCTCAAATCGGGGCAACTTCGCTTGGGAAGCAACCTGTTCCACGTCGGCGTGTTGTTCCTGTTCTTCGGGCACTTTTTCGGCATGTTGACGCCGCACTTTGTGTACGAACACTTCATTGATGCGGGCTCAAAGCAGCTGATGGCGATGGTCTCTGGCGGCATTGCCGGTGTGCTTGCCTTCATTGGCGTGACTTTGCTGTTGCAACGTCGTTTAGGCGAGCCCCGCATTCGCGCCAACTCCAAGACCAGCGACATCGTTTTGTTGGTTCTGTTGTGGCTGCAACTGGCACTGGGACTGGCCACCATTCCCCTCTCGGCGCAGCACTTGGACGGCAGCATGATGATGAAGTTGGCTGAATGGGGTCAGCGCATCGTCACCTTCCGTTCGGGCGCACCTGAGTTGTTGAGTGAGGCCGGTTGGATTTTCAAAATGCACATGTTCTTGGGCATGAGTATTTTCCTGATCTTTCCGTTCACACGGTTGGTGCACGTCTGGAGTGGATTTGGCGCGGTAGCCTACTTGGTTCGCCCCTACCAAGTGGTTCGCGCACGTCGCTTGAACTTGCCAGCCGGTCACAACCAACCCCGTCGTCCTGACGCGGGCATCTAAGGAGTTGACGATGAACACTGCTATTGCTTCACACCTCAAACCCCTCAGCGCGCAGGTCAATGGCGTTCAACTGAATGCCAACGGCGAAGACCTCACTGCCGATGACTTGCGCCAGCGCGCCTATTCCGAGTTGCTACGCCAGGCTGCCATCGAAAAAGGGTTGTTGCCAGCCACCGACTTGCCGTCAGGCGACGGGGTCATGAACGAGGCAGCCAGCAACGCCATTGAGCGCCTGCTGGAACAAGAGGTGCTGGTGCCAGAACCTTCTGAGGAGGCTTGTCGGCGTCACCACGCCGCTCACCAAGCCACCTACAGCACGGGTGAGCGGGTGCAGGTGCGCCACATTCTGTTTGCCGTGACACCGGGTGTCGATGTGGTGGCGCTGCGCAACCGCGCCGAGACCACCTTGTTGGATGTCCGTTGCCACGATGGCGGCATCATGAACGAGACCTTCGCCAAGGCGGCCAGCACCATGTCCAATTGCCCCAGTGGTGCCGAGGGCGGCGACCTAGGTTGGCTGCTCACCACCGATTGCGCACCTGAGTTTGCCAAAGAGATTTTTGGACACGCTGAGGTGGGCGTGCTGCCGCGCCTCGTGCACAGTCGGTTTGGCTTGCACGTGGTGGAAATTTTGGCGCGTGAGCCTGGTGTCCCGCAGACTTACGAAATGGTCAAAGGTGCTGTGTCGCAATCGCTGAAGCAGCAAGCCTATGTGACCGCGCTGCGCCAGTACATGCAAGTGCTGGCTGGCGAGGCCCATATTGTGGGTGTGGACATTGAAGCGGCGGACACCCCGCTGGTTCAATAAGACAAATCAGGAACAAGGACCCCCGCTGTGCCTGATGAATTATTGGAACGCCTGCGAAGATTTCACGACGACACTTTTCCGGGCGTACAGGCGCACTTTCAAACCCTGGTCAAAGATGGCCAGCACCCCACCATTTTGTTCATTGGTTGCTCTGACTCCCGCTTGGTGCCCTACCTGCTCACAGGAACCGGCCCAGGCGAGTTATTCATCGTGCGCAATGTGGGGGCGTTTGTACCGCCTTATGACGGCTCAGCTGGCTACCACGGGACGTCTGCTGCTATTGAATTTGCAGTGCTAAACCTCAAAGTCTCACGCATCGTGGTGTGTGGGCACAGCCACTGTGGCGGTATTCGGGCGCTCTATGAAGAGGTCCACCCTGACGCCAAAAACCTGTCTGCGTGGTTGGCGTTGGGGCGAGAAGCCGCTCTGCCAGTGCAGGTGAGTCCTGAGGCCTTGCGCCGCACCGAGCAGCGCGCTGTGGTGTTGCAACTGGAGCGCCTCATGGGTTACCCCATGGTGCGCCAGCAAGTAGAAGCCAGACAAATCTCCCTGCATGGCTGGCACTACGTGATTGAAGATGGTGAGGTGCATGTGTTCGATGTCAAAAGCGGCCAGTTTGTCGCGGCGTCAGAAGCCAATCACAGTGGTGACGGCCCTTACAAAGAACACTTTGAAGAGCCCGTCTTCAATGAAATTGACGACGCTTACAAGCCTCGATAGACGATGAATAACCCGGTCTTAGCATCTCTCCTGACGGACCCAACCTTGAACACGGCCCCTGACGATTGCAGTGCTGCCCACTTCGCGCAGGAATTGATTCATGCGCGTCAAACGGTGTTGCCCAAGCGCTTGGTCGATCCCGGCCCCAGCGCAGAACAACTACATCAAATTTGCCTCGCTGCGTCAGCCGCCCCAGACCATGGCAAGTTGATTCCGTGGCGTTTTGTGCTGATTCCCGCCTCCGCGCGGCACCGGTTGGCCAAGGTGTTTGAGGAGGCACTGCTGAGCCGAGACCCACACGCCACCGCAGAACAAGTCGCGCAAGCCGCCGAAAAGGCTTATCGTGCACCGACGCTGATCTTGGCGATTGCAAAAACAACAGCAGGAGACCCAGGGATCGACAGTTACGAGCGCATGGTCTCGGTCGGATGCGCGATTCAAAACATGCTGCTCACCGCCACCGCGCTTGGATTCGGCTCTGCATTGACCAGCGGCAAAGCATTGCGGTCATCGCAACTCAGCGCTCTTTTCTCACTGGCAACGGGCGAAGTGGCGGTGTGTTTTTTAAGCATTGGAACGGTGTCAAGCCGCAAACCGATTCGCATCCTCCCCGGGGTGCATGAGTACTTGACGACACTCGCTGACGGATGATACCGAGCACCCTCGTCTGCTGCTGCCATAGTGCTCATTACTACTGCAGTTCTCAATCGGCCCGTTAGTGCCACAGGCGGCACTAACGGGCACGCAACGCTGGTGCCTACTCGAAAGTAACGGGCTCGCCCTGGCGGTTGAAGGGAATGAAGGTCCCGAATTTTCCTAACTTGATTTTCTCGACCATGTCTTGCATGGGCTTTTCCGCTGCTTCACTGCTGGGCGACTTACCGCCACTGCCGGACAAAGCCGCCGCAAAAACAATGGACCAGTCTTTGCCAAACGCGCGGGATTCCTGCTCCAGTACGGCAAAAGACGGTAGCTCGCGTGGCAGCTTGTCAACGTACATCAAGGGCACCAACTCTCCGCCGTGGCCTTGGATGTAACTTTCCTTTTGCTCAGGAGTGCAGTCTTTCGGCAAATCGGCACCGGCAAAAACAAAGAGCAGCCGTTGCGGTTGGCTTTGCTGCCCTGCGGCTTGTATCAAATCATCGAAGCTTGAAATAGTCATATGTTCGTAACCTTATTGACAAAACGGAGAAGATGACATGAGTCAAACCTCTATTTTTGCATTTTTTAGTCGCCCAAAGTTTGAGTGAGGTCAACCAGCCTGGTAGGTCTCAACTCTATGATTTCAGAGCTATTTAGGAACCCCGTCATGTCGCAAAAAAGCCTCGAAAAAACAAAACCCAACACCGCACTTTCCCCGCAACAAATCAGCGAAGAAGTACTTATTGAGAAGTACAGCAAAGGCACTGAAAAATCGATTGGGGACGTGAACAAACGCGTTGCCCGTGCCTTGGCGCAGGCAGAATTGCCGGATCAACGAAAACAGTGGGAAACCAAGTTCATGCACGCCCTGCAGAGCGGGTTCTTGCCGGCAGGTCGTATTCAGTCTGCCGCCGGAACCGACTTGGCTGCGACGCTGATCAACTGCTTTGTTCAACCCGTGGGCGACTCCATCTCTCACATTGAAGACGGACACCCCGGCATTTATACCGCCCTGACCGAAGCGGCTGAGACCATGCGACGCGGCGGCGGTGTGGGCTATGACTTCTCCCGCATTCGCCCTCGTGGCGCGTGGGTGGGCAGTACACAAAGCAGTGCCTCTGGCCCCGTGAGCTACATGCGGGTATTTGATCGTTCCTGCGAAACCGTGGAATCAGCCGGTGCCCGCCGAGGGGCACAAATGGGCGTTTTGCGTTGCGACCACCCTGACATTGAAGAGTTTATTCACGCCAAAGACGCGGGCGACTTGAAAAACTTCAATATTTCTGTGGGTGTGACCGATGCGTTCATGCAGGCCGTTCAGGCCGATGGCGAGTTCACGCTGACCCACCGCGCTGAGCCGGGCATGGACCAAAAAGCCAACGGTGCCTACCAACTCACCGACAGCGGTGCTTGGGTTTACCGCAAGTTGCAAGCGCGCGAGTTGTGGGGCCAAATCATGCGCTCCACCTACGACCACGCGGAGCCTGGTGTGCTG
>JAGODZ010000019.1:4913-23599 GCA_017997975.1 Rhodoferax sp. | reverse complement strand
CACATCGCGCAGACTGCCCGTTTTGAGGTGGGCAATCCCTTGCGACTGGGCCTTGCTGCGTCTCAACGTGCCGTCCACGCCAGAAATCGGCAGTGAGGCCATCAGCTCGGGCATCAGCGGCGAACGGTACGCGGTCTGCAGCAACCGCCCCAGCGCCTGCGCGGTGATGCGCCCGTCACGCGACAGACCCGCGCCGTTATCTATCACGGGCAAGTCATTGCCCCCCCAGCGATCCTTCCACCAACGAAGCAAGAGGTCGCGTGACGCCTCTAGTGAGGCGGGTGGCGAGAGGGGGAGCGTTCCTTGGGACGACCGTGCGGGCAAACTGAGCGTCAGCAGCAGGTGCTGGGCCATGACGTTGTTGCTGTATTTGTTGACATCGCGCACCACCTCCACCAAAGAGGGTGAGCTCATTTCAAACACGGGTTTCAGCGTTTTGGCAGGCGCCACGGGCAACCGACCCTCGCGCGCCCGCCCTGTCAATTGGCCGCCCATGTCTCGCCACAGGCCCTCCACGGCGCGCGCAGGGTAGCTGGCGGGGTCCACGTAAGCAATCGGCCACACGCGCTCGCCACAGCTTGCGGGGTAAGTGCCACTGAAACGGAACCGGGTGGCATCGGTGAAATCGCCTTGCAGCGTGGCGCGGTAGTCATTGCACGCGCCGTTGCTGAGTGGCACGACGGTCGGCAGTTGAACACCGGCGAGAGGGGGGTCGTACTGAATCCGGGCCACGTTGTTGCCAACGTCGGGCACAAAGGTCATGACCACGGACTTGAAGTTGATCAGCAGCGCGTCGGGCGTGGCGTTGTAGGGGCGCAGGGGCTCGCCGTCAAAGGTGCTGGGGTCTGTGCCGTTGGCCGCAAACGCACTGCGGTCGAGCACGATGTCGCCTGCAATCTTTTGAATCCCCAGCCCTTGCACCCGGCGCAGCAGCAACCACAGACGTTCCACCACCAGCTTGGGGTCGCCTCGGCCTTCAATAGAGAGATCGCCGAGCAGCGTGCCGTCCCGAATGGGGCCGCCCAAATACACCGGCGTCTGCCAGGTGTAGGCCGGGCCCAGCAGGTCGAGGGCCGCGTAAGTGGTGACGAGTTTCATCACCGAGGCGGGGTTCATCGGCACCTGAGCGCGGTGGCTCAGTCGCGGGGGCGCGCGGCCCTCGGCTTCCATGACCAGCAGGGACACGGCCTCGCGGGGGACTTTGGCGCGGCTCAAGGCGGCGTCGACCTCGGGTGGCAGGGCTTGGGCCAGGGCAGCGCTGCACAGGCAGGTGCTCAGCAGGCCCCACCACGGTGAGAGTTTGATCATGCTGGAATTATCAAGCCCCCGATAATCAGGGGATGCAGCCCTCTTCCTCTTCGCCCCTCGGCGCTTTGTCGCCCCGCACCATCGGGTTCGCGGCGGCGGTGATCACCGTCATCATTTGGACCTCGTTTATTTTGATTGCGCGCGCGTCTGCTGACCCTGCGCGCGGCGGCACCCTGAGCCCGCTGGACATCGCGTTTTGTCGCATCGTGGGGGCCAGCTTGATTTTGCTGCCCTTGGGCTGGTGGCGCGTGCGCCAAGATCGGGCCCATGGCACGGGTCAGTCATCGCTCTGGGGCTTGTCGCCTTTGCCCCTGAGTGTGACGGTTAAGGTGGGTTTTTTTGGCGGCCTGCTGTACGCGCTGTTGGCCTACCGGGGGTTTGTTTATGCGCCCGCCGCCCACGCCTCGGTCTTGATGCCGGGCAGCCTGCCGCTGTGGACGGCCTTGCTGGCGGCGCTGCTGCTGGGTGATCGCATCACGCCGTGGCGCGCGCTGGGTTTGGTGTTGATTGTGTTGGGCGACCTGCTGGTGGGCGGTGCCAGCCTGCTGCGGGCGTTTGACGGCGGTGACGTCTGGATGGGCGATGTGTTTTTTATGTTGGCGGCCGCCTGTTGGGCCACCTACAGTGTGCTGGCCCGCCACCACGCGCTTGAGGCGGTGCGGGCCACGATTGCCATCACGGTGTTCGCCTTTTTGGCCTACGTGCCCCTCTATACCGTGCTGACGGTCAGCGGCTGGTCTGGCGGGCAGGTGTTCACCGCGCCATTCAGTGAGGTGGTGTTCCAGATGTTTTTCCAGGGGTGGGGCTCGGTTGTGATTTCGGGCATCACCTTCACCAAGATGATTCAGCACTTTGGCCCGGTGCGCTCGACCATGATCACGGCCCTGGTGCCCGGCTTGTCAGCACTCGGTGCCGTGTGGGTACTGGGGGAGCCTTTGTCGTGGAATCTTGGCGCAGGGCTGGCCTTGGTCACACTGGGTATTTTGTTTGGTGTGCGCTCTGGCTTGCCAAATGCTATTAAAAATGGAGCTACTCCCACAGTATCCACAAGGGTTAGAGGCTAATTTGATGAATTTTTTGGTAAAAGAACCAATGCCATTCACCCAGGAGCGACACGCTTGAACTTGCTTGCTTTTGATACCAGTACCGATGTGATGTCGGTGGCCGTCCAGCGCACTCGGGACGGAACCCCGCAGGTCTGGCAACAAACCGCCCTGGGCGGCGCTCAGACCTCGACGAACCTGATTCCGGTGATTCAACAATTGATGGCGCAGGCGGACCTGCGCTTCGATCAATTGAACGCCATCGTGTTGGGGCGCGGGCCGGGTTCGTTCACGGGGCTGCGCACGGCATGCTCTGTGGCGCAAGGCCTGGCACTGGGTGCCAAGGTGCCCGTGTTGCCCGTGGACACCTTGCTCGCGGTGGCGGAAGACGCAAGGTGCCAGTGTGTGGACCCCCTGCGCGCCCGGCAGGTCACCGCCTTGCTCGATGCACGGATGGATGAGTTGTACGCTGCGTGCTATTCTTTTGAGAGTGGCTTGTGGAGTGAAATCAAGGGCCCTGGCCTGATTCGACCTGAAAATCTGGAGGCCGATGACGAGGCCACTTTGGCCGGCAATGTGTTCGTCACGTATGGCGACCGTCTGCCCCCCAGCGCGGCGCTTCGCGTGGCGGCACTGCCCACGGCGGGCGCTTTGCTGCGACTGGCACCGGGGCTGCTGGCACAGGGTGGCGCGCTGCCCGCCGACCAAGCGTTACCCCTTTATATCCGCGACAAGGTGGCCAAAACCACAGCAGAGCGTGCTGCGGAGAAAGTGAGCGCGTCCGCATGAGCGCCGTGCAGCCCCCCTTGGACGTTCGGTTTGAGGCGATGGCGCCCGAGACGCTGGACGGGGTGCTGGCGGTGGAGAAGCAAGCCTACGCCCACCCTTGGGTTCTCGCCAACTTCACTGACGCCTTGGCCTCGGGCTACCAAGCCCAGCTGCTGCTGGCGGGCGACACGCTGCTGGGCTACTTTGTGGCCATGAAGGGGGTTGATGAGGTGCATCTGCTCAACATCACGGTGGCACCCGATTACCAGCGCCAAGGCTGGGCACACGTCATGCTGGATGCCCTGGCGTTGTGGGCGCGCGGGCAGGGGGCCGAATGGCTTTGGTTGGAGGTGCGCTTAGGCAATTTGCGTGCGATGCACGTCTATGAGCGTCAGGGTTTTCAGCGCGTGGGGCAACGCAAAAATTACTACCCCAGCGGGCAGGGCCAGCGCGAGCATGCGTTGGTGATGAGCCTGCGTCTGTGAAAATACCGCTCTATGCCTCTTGACCTCGACGACCGCCAACGCGCCATGCTGCTGGAAATGGGCGTGCACGTGTGGTGGCCTCAAGCGGATGCCCCTGTCGTTGACGCCCCGCCCGTCCCGGTTTCACGCGTGCCAACGCCGGTCCTTGCCCCTCGGGTGGTTGCGCCCGTGGTGGAGGTGTCCCCTATTGAGCGTCTGGCGGTGCAGGCGGTGTCGGTCAGAGGGGGCATATCCCGGCAGGTGCCAGACCGCCCGGCCGTGGCGTGGGAGGCTCCCAACCCTGTTGCGGATGAGGTGACGGGGATGGACTGGGCGGGCTTGAGCCAGGCCGTGGCCAGCTGCCAAGCCTGCAAGCTCTGCGCCGGCCGACGTGCCCCTGTTTTTGAGGCCATGCCAGAGGGCATGCGGGCCGATTGGCTGGTGGTGGGTGAACCGCCCGAAGACGCTGACGAGCGCGCGGGCCGGCCGTTTGCAGACCAAGTGGGCCAGTTGCTCGACAACATGCTCAAGGCCGTGGGCGTGATGCGCCACAACGCCAGCCAGCCTTTTCCTGCAGCGCAGGCGGCCTACCTCACCCCAGTCGTCAAATGCCGCCCCGCATTGCCCGCTGCTCCGCAGCTTCATGATCTGGCGGCCTGCGAACCCTATTTGAAACGTGAGGTGGCGTTGGTGCAACCCAAAGTCATCTTGGCGTTGGGCCGGATTGCCGCCCAAACCCTGCTTCGCGAAAGTGACCCCCACGCCAGCAGCATGCCCTTGGGCAAGCTGCGCGGCCAGATTCACCAGTACCAAGGCATCCCCGTGGTGGTCAGTTACCCCCCAAGTTACCTGCTGCGCAATCCGCAGGAGAAAGCCCGTGCTTGGGCTGACCTGTGTCTCGCCCTGTCGGTGGCGCGGCCTGTTCAGGCGTAAACGTGCTGTCGTTGGACTCTATTAAAAAAGAAAGCTATCACTATGTCTCTTGCAAGCTCTACCTTGGCTGCCATTCAGCAGGCGGGTGCGGCGGTGTACGCCGCCGATGCCGATCTGAAACAGGCGGCGCAAACCTACGCCGCGCGTGTGGCGACCGCCATGGCTGCCAACCCCTTTGGTTTGGGCAATGACGCCTTGTTTGAAAACTGGAAGACCTTGGCGCGACTGTCGCAATCCATGACGGCCATTGAAACCGAGCTGAAAAAAATCTATTTTTTGGCCGAGGATGTGGCGGACCCCGATGCGCCTGCCGCGACCGCGCGGCCCGCATTGGCCGCGCCAAGGGCCTCAACCGCGACCGATGTCGTGGTGAAATCCACCCCCCGCACGGGCACGCGAGGTCGCCGTCCTGAGCGCCGCAACGTGGCCCCGATCGAGCACCCCCCATTGCCTGGCAACGCCGCCAAGCTTCTGAAGTACCTTGAAACCGTGCTCACTACCCACACCTTTCAGCCCATCAAGCCCACCGCCAGTGCCCGTCAAGTGGGGATGCCTCTGGGGTCGGTTTCAGCCGCCATCAAGAAACTGCTGGCGAGCGGCCACCTGGTCGCCGGGCCTGCTGGTGGATTTAAGTTGAAACGCACAGATGCTGTCGAGGTCATGGTTTGAAAACACTCATCCGCTCTTTTTTCAAGGCCCTGCGCTGGGTGCTGGGCCCGGTGATGCTGCTGCGCGAGTCCCTGACGCGCCCAACAGGGGTGGTCCGGTCGCCCGAGCAGCAGGCGCGCGTGGATGCAGAGTGCCAAAGCCTGGCCCTCTACCAGTACCAAACCTGCCCGTTCTGCATCAAAGTGCGCCAGCAGATGCGCAGCTTGTCTTTGAACATAGAAAAGTTCGATGCCCAGCACGAAGGTCCGCACCGAACGAATCTGTTGCAAGGCGGTGGGCAGGCCAAAGTGCCTTGCCTGAGAATCACAAACGAAGCGGGTCAAAGCCAGTGGATGTACGAGTCGGGCACGATCAATGCCTATTTGAAACAACGCTTTTCGTCTGACACGGCTTAGGCGTGTTGTCCTACAAAAAGACCCTCTCTAAGGCTTGATGTTCATCACGAACCGTTGCAAACTGTGTCACGTTAAGAAAACAAGTCCAACTCTCTAAAGGAAATCCTATGAATAGCATGTCAAATCGCAGCCGAACCTTGGTTCTCAGCCTGAGCGCTGCAGTGGTCTTTGTCAGTGGCTGCGCCAATATGAGCGACACCCAGCGCAATTCGGCCATCGGTGCTGGTTTGGGTGGCTTGGCGGGTGTCGCCATTGGCGACAGCGGCAAGTCTGCCGCCATTGGAGCTGGTCTGGGGGCCTTGGGGGGCTACATCTGGTCCAACCAAATGGCTCAGAAAAAAGCCGCCATGGAGCAAGCCACGGTAGGCACCGGCGTGGGGGTCACACAAACTGCCGATAACCAACTCAAGCTCAACATCCCCAGCGATATTTCGTTTGACACCGGTCGCTCGGAGATCAAATACAACCTGCGCCCAGTGCTGGACCAGTTTGCGCAAGGACTGAGCAACCAGCCCAACACCGAGATCCGCATCGTGGGCCACACCGACAGCACGGGGTCGGACGCCATCAACAACCCGCTGTCTTTTGAACGCGCCGCCAGCGCACGTGACTACCTTGCCTCACGCGGTGTTGACTCCCGCCGTATTCAGATTGACGGACGGGGTTCGCGCGAACCCATTGCCAACAACGGCTCGGATGCCGGTCGTGCGGCCAATCGCCGGATTGAGATTTTCTTGGCCGAGCGCGCTCAGCGCTAAGTCGTTGAGGCCAGTTCAACACCCAGGGGCTTCGGCCCCTTTTTTCATGGGTGATGCAGTTCTTACAATGGTGGCATGACCTTTCTAGACACCTTGCGCACTGCCGAGCGCCAAAACGACTCTCTTTTGTGTGTGGGCCTGGACCCCGAGCCGGCCCAATTTCCGCACCATTGGCGCGGCAATGCCGCCCATATTTACGATTTTTGCGCCGCCATTGTGGACGCCACCGCCGATCTTGTGATGGCCTTCAAGCCGCAGATTGCCTACTTTGCCGCCCACCGCGCGGAAGACCAACTGGAGCGGCTGATGGCGCACATGCGGCGCACAGCGCCCCACGTGCCCGTGATCTTGGACGCCAAGCGCGGGGACATTGGCAGCACCGCCCAGCAATACGCCATTGAAGCCTTTGAACGCTACGGGGCAGATGCCGTCACCTTGTCTCCGTTCATGGGGTTCGATTCAGTGCAACCGTATTTGAACTACCACGGCAAAGGGGCTTTTCTCTTGTGTCGCACCTCCAACCCCGGTGGAGACGACCTGCAAATTCAGCGGCTGGCCAGCGTTGAAGGCGAGCCCTTGCTGTACGAGCATGTGGCCCGTTTGGCACAAGGGCCTTGGAATACCAATGGTCAATTGGGGCTGGTGGTGGGGGCCACCTACCCGGCTGAAATTGAGCGGGTGCGCGCGTTGGCGCCGACTCTGCCGCTGCTGATTCCGGGTGTCGGTGCGCAAGGGGGCGATGCAGCGACCACGGTCAAAGCAGGGTGGCGTGGCACACGCGATGCACAGGGACACGTGCTGGAGACGACCGCCCCCATCATCGTCAACTCCTCTCGCGCCATCATTTATGCCTCTGCCGGCGACGACTTCGTTCAGGCCGCGCGCCAAGCGGCCCTCACAACCCGAGACACCTTGCGCGCAGCCCAGCAAGTGGCGTAAATCACGGCGAAGGTGAGGCCGCTTTTGGGCCACATTCCCGCTGCACTGCCTTAGTCCCCAATTCGAGGCTTAGACTGCCCTTCTGCAAGCTCCCCCGTGTCTGGGTCAATCCAAGAGGCTTGGCCCAACTCGTCTTCCGCCTCTTCTAACGATTCGCCTGGCGTGGGGAGTCCGTCACTGGCCTCATCCCGGTCGGCCATGGCATCGGCTCGGGTCGCAAAGGGACCAAACTCTTGGCGTCCATCGGGCGCAATCCAATGGTAGCCATCGGGTCGGTAGACGATCTCGCCCGCTGGGCTCTCCTCCCAGTCATCGTCCTCTGAATCCTCTGAAGCTAAGTCGAGCGGATCGATCAGCGGCTGCGGAATTTGGGTCATCATCACACTCCTGAAATTCGCTCTCTGGCCGAATGCGGCAAGGTCAGCGGTATGAAGGTCAATGATTAACCTAAAGTTTAAAAAGATCAACCCTTGCTTCCTGTTGATGTGCTGGTACGGGGTGAGAGGATGCATGAGTAAACGAAGGTTTTCCCTTGCCCACCCTTGGACTTCTGCTATCTATTTGAGAGTGACGTGGGCTGTGATGGTGCACTCGTTTCGGTTGGTGAAGATCAATGACAGGCCCATAATGCGCTGTTTCTGATCAACGTCAATCTAAGCCATGGTCTTCTCTTCTCTCACCACGCCGTTTTCACGCAGCCTTCGGGTGGCCGCGGTGCTGACGGTGTTGCTGGGTGTTCTTCTTGTGCTTGAAATCAGGGCGGTGCGTCAGGTGGATCGTGCCTACAAGGCCTGTGATGAGTCTCGTCTGCTGGTCCAGGCGTTGCGACAGTCTTCAGACGATTTGACGCGACTGGCCCTCACCTACGTGTTAACGGACGATTCAGCTGACCGCGCGGCCTACCTGAATGTGTTGGCCGCGCGTGATGGCCAGGCGACTGCGGTGGCGCGCGACCCGACCCTCTACCCAAGGCGAGAGTCGGCGCTTGATGCGCAAAAAATGGAGCCGAGTCGCACGCCCCTTTCGCTGCTGGAGCGCATGCGAGAGGCGGGGTTCAGCGACGTGGAGTTGCAGCACTTTCAACAGGCCAAGCAAGCGTCGGATGCCTTGGCAAAGTTGGAGTGGACGGTGATGTCAGAGCTGGATCAGCACGCGGCAGACCCCGGGCCGCTCCAGGCTGCTGTTCAATTGCTGCGGGATGCGTCCTACCGCCAGGCGCAGCAACGCATTTTGCAGCCGCTAGAGGCGGGGCGTTCCTTGCTGGACCAGCGCACGTCGCTGGTGTTGGAGGAGGCCCTTGCACGCGCCTACTTTTTCCGCCTGGCTTTGGGCGGGGGGTGGGTACTTTTGCTGGGGATTTATGCGTGGACCTACCTGTCCTTTCGCCGCACGCTGGGTGGCAGCACCGATGACATTTATGCACAAATCACCCGCATTGGCTTGGGTGATGTAGAAGAGCCGATCGAGGTGCCACCCGGTCTCCAGCACAGTGTGTTGGGTGCTTTGGCGCTTACCAAGCGAAATCTCAAGGCGTTGAAAGAGGCGCAGCGCTTGGCCGATGCCCAGCTGCAGCGTTTGACCCGCTTGTACGCCGCCCTGAGTTTGAGTCGGCGGTCTATTTTGCAGTGCATGGACCAGCGCACCTTGTTCGAGCAGGTGTGTCGCATTGCAGTAGAAAGCGGGGGCATGCGAATGGCGTGGGTGGGTGTGCCCGACTTTCACACCCGTTTCATGGTGCCCGTGGCCCGATTTGGGGCGGGGGCCGAGTCCATTGAGCAGATGGATATTTCCATTGATCCGGAACAGACCGGGGGGCAGGGGGCATCCACGCTTGTGCTGGGAGGCGCTCCCGCGTTTTGGTGCCAAGACTACCAAGCCGCCCCGTTTCTGGCCCACTGGCACCCCTTGAGTTTGAAATACCAGTGGGCGGGCTTGGCCGCTGTGCCCCTCCATCGTGACGGCATCATCATGGGTATTTTCTACATTTACGCGAGTGAGTACCAAGCCTTTGATGCAGAAACGAAGCGAATGCTGCTTGAAATGGGCGCTGATTTTGATGCGGCCTTGCGCAGCCTAGACCGCGATGCCGAGCAGCGGCAAAGCCGTGAGAAAGAGGCCTTGGGTCGCTTCATGCTGGAGCGCTTGGTCAGTGACTCGTCTTTGAGCGAGATACTGTCCGATTTTGTGCTGGAGTTGGAGCGTCTCATGCCCGGTGCCACGTGCTCGATTCTGCGGCTGGATGAAGAGCGGCAAGTGATTCAGTCGGGCGCGGCACCAAACCTCCCCGATTTTTACAATGCCGCGATTGAGGGTCTCTCCATTGGCGTAGGGGTGGGCTCGTGTGGTACCGCCATGGCGACAGGGCAGCGTGTCATCGTGGGTGACATTGCCAACCACCCCTATTGGGTTCACTTCAAAGCGACGGCGCAGCGCGCAGGTTTAGGGGCCTGCTGGTCAGAGCCCATCATGTCGGGTGCCAAGGCCGTGCTGGGGTCTTTTGCGATCTACCAAGAAGCGCCGGCCCTGCCCGAGCCTTACGAACTCGAGCTCATTGAGTTGGCAGCGCAGCTGTCGGCCATTGCCATAGAGCGCAAGGAAGCCGAGGTGCAACTCCAGCTGGAGGCGCGGGTATTTGAGCAAGGCAACGAAGCCATTGTGATCACTGACAGTCAGCGCCACATTGTGCGTGTCAACCATGCGTTCAGTCGAATCACGGGCTTCAGCGAGGCAGAGGTTTTGGGGCAAAACCCGAGCATTTTTTCTTCGGGGAGTCAGGGCGCTGATTTTTATCGCAGCATGTGGACCTCTCTGGAGGCGAGTGACCACTGGCAGGGTGAACTGTGGAATCGGCGCAAAGATGGCAGCGTCTATGCCGAGTGGCTCTCCATCACGGCGTTGCGGGACAAGTCGGGGGAGATCATCAATTACGTTGGCATTGGCACCGACATCACCCAACGCAAAGAAGACGAGGCTCAGATCCAGCAGCTGGTGAATTTTGACCCCTTAACCGGACTGCCCAACCGCCGCTTGCTGCAGGACCGGGTCAAAACCGCGCTGAACCACGCGCAGCGGGCCAATCAAACGCTGGCGCTGATGTTTGTGGATTTGGATCGGTTCAAAAATGTGAATGACTCCCTGGGTCACCATGTCGGCGATGAGTTGCTGGTTCAAGTGGCGCGCCGCTTGGTCGAGGTGCTGCGAGAGCAAGACACGGTGTCTCGCTTGGGCGGTGATGAATTTGTGCTCTTGTGCCCGCAAACGGACGTGGTGGGGGCGGCCCACCTGGCGGAGAAACTGCTGGCGAGTGTGGCGAGCCGGTTTTCGCTGGCGCAACAAGACCTCTCTGTGACTTTCTCCATTGGGGTGGCGATGTACCCAGACGATGGTGACAGTTTCGAGGCCCTGTCGATGCGGGCCGACACCGCCATGTACCGGGCCAAACACGCCGGGCGCAATGGCTACCGGTTTTTCACGGCAGAAATGCAGGCGGAGTCCAGTCGCACCCTGCAGCTGGAAAATGCACTGAGTCGCGCGTTGGAGCTCAAGCAACTGCACTTGGTGTACCAGCCTCAACTCGCTTTGGACCGCCATCAAATGGTGGGTGTGGAGGCGCTCTTGCGCTGGCAGCACCCCACCTTGGGTCAGGTGTCGCCAGCCGAGTTCATTCCTGTGGCCGAAGAAAGCGGATTGATTTTGCCGATCGGGGAGTGGGTGCTGCGCACGGCGGTGGCCCAATTGCGGGACTGGCAAGACCGGGGTTTTGGTGTGCCATTGATGGCCGTCAACTTGTCGGCGGTTCAGTTTCGCCAAGCGAACCTGCCGGAGCTGGTGACGCGTGTGCTTCAAGACGCTGGCCTAGCACCTGAGTGTTTGGAGTTGGAGTTGACGGAAGGCGTGACCATGGGCGACCCGGTGGGGGCCATGGCCGTCATGAAGCAACTGAATCAGCGCGGGGTGCGCATGGCCATTGATGATTTCGGCACCGGTTATTCGTCACTGAGTTACCTCAAGCGCTTCTCGGCGCATCGTTTAAAAATTGACCAGTCGTTTGTGCGCGACATCACGGTGGACCCCGACGACAAGGCCATTGTGGTGGCCATCATCGCGCTGGCTCGCAGCTTGGGTTTTCGCAGCATTGCCGAGGGCGTGGAAACGCCCGGGCAATTGGCTTTTCTGCGCGAGCAAGGCTGCGACGAAGTGCAGGGCTACCTGTACAGCCGCCCGCTCACGCCGGTGCAGTTGGAGGCGTTCGTTCGCGACCACGCGGCGTCCATTGAGAACTGGGGCGCCTGACACCCGCTACCGCGTTAACAGCCGCTTCAAATAGCGGCCCGTATGGCTGGCGGGGTTGGTGGCCAGTTCCTCGGGTGTGCCCACCCCCACCACTTGCCCACCGCCGCTGCCCCCTTCCGGGCCCATGTCAATCAGCCAGTCGGCGGTTTTGATGACATCGAGGTTGTGCTCGATCACCACAATGGTGTTGCCCGCATCGCGCAGCTGGTGCAGCACCTTGAGCAGCAAGTCAATGTCGGCAAAGTGCAGGCCGGTGGTGGGCTCGTCCAAGATGTACAGCGTGCGGCCGGTGTCGCGTTTGGACAGTTCCAGCGCCAGCTTCACACGCTGGGCTTCGCCGCCCGACAAGGTGGTGGCCGACTGACCGAGCCGGATGTAGCTCAAGCCGACATCAAGCAGCGTGTGCAACTTTCGGGCAAGGGTGGGCACGGCCTTGAAAAACTCGTGTGCGGCTTCGACCGTGAGGTCCAAAATTTGCGCAATGTTTTTGCCCTTGTAGAGCACCTCCAGCGTTTCCCGGTTGTAGCGCATGCCGGCACACACATCGCACGGCACATACACATCGGGCAAAAAGTGCATCTCCACTTTCACCATGCCATCGCCCTGGCACGCCTCACAACGCCCGCCCGCCACGTTGAAGCTGAAGCGCCCCGGGCCGTAGCCGCGCTCTCGGGCGGTGGGCACCTCGGCCATCAGCTCCCGAATGGGCGTGAACAAGCCGGTGTAGGTGGCCGGGTTGGAGCGGGGCGTGCGGCCAATGGGCGACTGGTCCACGTTGATGACCTTGTCAAAGTACTCAATGCCCTCAATGGCGTCATGCTCCGCCGGTTCGTCGTGGGCGCGGTACAGCGTGCGGGCCACCGCGGTGTACAAGGTGTCGTTCACCAGCGTCGATTTGCCCGAGCCAGACACCCCGGTGACGCAGGTGAGCAGGCCCACCGGGAATTCCACATCCACGTCTCGCAGGTTGTGGCCATTGGCCCCGACCACGCGCAAAGCCTGCAACTCGCCTTGGGTCGCCAAGTGATTGGCCTCGCGTGCCGCCCGGCGTTGGGCCGCCGGGCTGGGTGCAAGCCGCGAGGGTTTGAATTTGTGCGCCTCGTCCCCTGGCTTGACGGGCAGCCAAGGCGTGCGGTGGCGCGGCACGGCGATCTCTAAAGTGCCTGCCAGATACTGTCCCGTGAGCGAGTGGGGGTTGGCTTGCACCTCGGCAAACGTGCCTTGCGCCATGACGCGCCCACCGTGCACACCCGCACCGGGGCCCATGTCAATCACGTGGTCGGCGGCGCGAATCATGTCTTCGTCATGCTCCACCACCAGCACGCTGTTGCCAATGTCGCGCAGGTGCTTCAAGGTGTCGATCAGGCGATCGTTGTCGCGTTGGTGCAGGCCAATGCTGGGTTCATCGAGCACGTACATCACGCCCGTGAGCCCCGAGCCAATCTGGCTGGCCAGCCGAATGCGCTGCGACTCGCCCCCACTGAGCGTCTCCGCGCTGCGGTCCAGGCTGAGGTAGTTCAGCCCCACGTCGTTCAAAAACTTCAGCCGCAGCCCAATTTCACGCACCACTTTGGCCGCAATTTCGCCTTTGGCACCGCTCATGTGCAGCGTATTGAAGTAGTCAAAACTCTCGGCCAGCGTGATGTGGCTCAGCTCAAAAATAGCGCGGGCTTGGGCACCCTCACCAATCTTCACGTGGCGGGCCTCGCGGCGCAGGCGGGAGCCGCCGCACTCGGGACACGACTGCGTGCTGCGGTAGCGCGACAGGTCTTCACGCACCAAGGTCGAATCCGTCTCCCGGTAACGGCGTTGCATATTGGGAATGATGCCCTCAAAGGGGTGTTTCTTGCTCACCTTCTTGCCCTGCGACAGGCCGGAATCCATCACGTAACTGAACTTGATGTCCTCCTCGCCCGAGCCTTGCAGCACGGCGTGTTGCACCGCAGCAGGCAGGGTTTCAAAAGCCTGTTCGATGTCAAACTGATAATGCTTGGCCAAACTTTCCAACAGGGCAAAGTAATAGCCATTGCGCCGGTCCCAGCCCTTGATGGCGCCGCTGGCCAGACTCAAGGACGGGAAAGCGACCACCCGGGCCGGGTCAAAGAAGTCTTGGTGGCCCAGGCCATCGCAACGGGGGCACGCGCCCACCGGCGAGTTGAAAGAGAACAGCCGAGGCTCTAACTCGCTGATCGAGTAGTTGCACGCGGGGCACGAGAACTTGGCGTTAAATAAGTACTCTTTGGGGCTGTATCCCTTGTCTGCATTGCGCAAGTTGCTATCATTTTCGATGGCCATCTCACTGGCAATCGCCCGGCCATTGGCCACCCGCAGCGCGGCTTCAAAGCTTTCGGCCAGACGTTGGCGAAGCTGGTCTTTGCTCAGCGGGTCGGTGTCGGCGCGCACCTTGATGCGGTCGATCACCACGTCAATGTCGTGCTTCTCGGTCTTTTTGAGCGCAGGCAAGTCTTCATACTCAAAAATCGACCCGTTGACCCGAAAGCGCACATAGCCCTGCGCTTGCATGCTGCCAAACACATCCAAGAATTCGCCTTTCTTTTCCCGCGCCAAGGGGGCCAGAATCATCAAGCGCGTGTCCTCGGGCAGGGCCAGCACCGCATCCACCATTTGGCTCACCGTTTGGGCTTGCAGCGCCAAGCCGTGCTCGGGGCAAAACGGCGTGCCCGCGCGGGCAAACAGCAAGCGCAGGTAGTCGTGAATCTCCGTCACCGTGCCCACGGTGGAGCGCGGGTTGTGCGAGGTGGCTTTTTGCTCAATAGAGATGGCGGGGCTTAACCCTTCAATCAAGTCCACATCGGGCTTGTCCATCAACTGTAAAAACTGGCGCGCGTAGGTGGACAAACTTTCCACATACCGCCGCTGCCCTTCGGCGTACAAGGTGTCAAACGCCAGGCTGGACTTGCCCGAGCCGCTCAAGCCCGTGATGACCACCAATTGGTTGCGCGGAATGTCCAGGTCAATGTTTTTGAGGTTGTGCGTGCGTGCGCCCCGAATGCTGATGTTTTGCAGCTGCAAAACACGGGCGAGGTCCGTGCCGTCAGTGGGGGTGTTCAAAATGGTGGCCGCTCAGGTAAACCTGTGATCATAGTGAAAGACGCCTGATTTGGCTCAGTGGGGCCGGGCCAAGGGCGGGCGATAGGGGACAATTCAGGTTTAAATCCGTCCCGATGGGCGGCTGTGTGAGTTGGGAGACCCCTTTGGCACCTCAAGTTGAATCCCCGTTGCGGGGTGGAAAGTCAGTTGTTGACAGCACGATGACCGCCATGGAGCGGCGGTCGAGCTTTTCACTGGCCACTATTTTTGCCCTGCGCATGCTGGGCCTGTTTTTGATTCTGCCGGTGTTCGCCATTGAGGCCGCCCGGTACCCGGGCGGCAGCGACCCCGCTCTGATCGGCTTGGCCATGGGCATTTATGGTCTGACGCAAGCCTGTTTGCAATTCCCGTTTGGCATGGCCTCAGACCGACTGGGCCGAAAACGGGTGATCATTTTTGGCTTGCTGGTGTTTGCGGTTGGCAGTTTTGTCGCCGCCTGGGCACCCAGCTTGGTCTGGCTGACCCTAGGCCGAGCTTTGCAAGGCGCGGGTGCCGTGTCGGCTGCGGTCACCGCTTTGCTGGCCGACCAAACGCGTGACGAAGTCCGAACCAAATCCATGGCGCTGGTGGGTGCCAGCATTGGGCTGATGTTCGCGTTATCGCTGGTCGTCGCGCCGCTGTTGGTGGCCTACGTTGGGTTGGGCGGCTTGTTTGCGCTCACGGGGGGCTTGGCGTTGATGGGGGTGGCGGTGATCGTCTGGTGGGTGCCCGCTGAGCCCTTGGTCCATAAAAATGTGCCACGCGGTCGTTTGCTGGAAGTGCTGCGCCTGCCTGCGCTGCTGCGACTGAACCTCGGTGTTTTCATTTTGCACGCTGTTCAACTCGCGATGTGGATGGCCGTGCCCGCCATGCTGGTGGAAGCGGGCTTGCCGCGTGAGCACCATTGGTGGGTTTACCTGCCTGCTGTGCTGGCTTCGTTTTTAGTGATGGGCATGACCTTGTTTCCGCTGGAAAAACGAGGTTATTTGCGCGCCGTCTTTTTGACCGCCATTGGTCTGACGACGGTTGTGCAGTTTGGCTTGCTACTGGCCGCCACCGGCGCGCCGGGCGTTGGGGTGCTGGGTGGCTTGCTGTTTGTGTTCTTTTGTGGCTTTAACGTGCTGGAGGCCAGCCAACCCAGCTTGGCCTCTCGCGTGGCACCCGCTCATGCGCGCGGGGCGGCCATGGGCGTGTACAACACCTTGCAGTCGCTGGGCTTTTTTGTCGGCGGCGTGAGCGGCGGCTGGTTGATCAAACACACAGGCCCCCAAGGTTTGTTCACCGCCTGCGCGGCGGGCATGGTGGTTTGGTTGCTGGTGGCATGGCCCATGCAAGCGCCCTCAACCAAGACGGCTGCGCCAGCAAACGCAGGATAATCACCCCAATTCAGGAGAATCACATCATGGCATCAGTCAATAAAGTTATTTTGGTGGGCAACTTGGGGCGCGACCCCGAAATCCGCTACCTGCCCAGCGGCGACCCCGTCGCCAACATCACCATTGCCACCAGCAGCAAGTACAAGGGCAAAGACGGCAATATGGTCGAAGAGACCGAATGGCACCGCATCACCTTCTTTGGGAGGTTGGCCGAAATCGTGGGGCAGTACCTTAAAAAAGGCCGCTCGGTGTACGTGGAAGGCCGCTTGAAAACCCGCAAGTACACCGACAAAGACGGCGTTGAGAAATACGGCACTGACATTGTGGCCAATGAGATGCAAATGCTGGGCGGCCGCGAAGGCATGGGTGAGCCCTCGGGTGGTGATGAAAGCTATGGCGGTGGCCATGCCGGAGGTGGTAACAACTATGGTGGGGGAAATGCCGGCGGTGGCGGTGGCGGCAATGGCGGTGGCTATTCACGCCCCGCCCCCGCTTCTCGGCCAGTCGCGGCGGCCCCTGCGGCTCGCCAAGCGCCAGCACAGGCCCGCCCCGCCAGCGGCTTTGACGACATGGATGACGACATCCCGTTCTAGCGCCTAGTAACTCTGATTCTGTAAAAAACCTCGGTAAGTCATTGATTTACCGAGGTTTTTCAATTTTTTTTGATGAGCCTCATGCAAATGGCCGACTCATTCAAACTTATCCCACAGGGCTGTTTTGAACCAAGCGGGCATGGAGTCGGTTTTGATCTCGATCTCTGTCCCATGGGTTACCTCGGCAATCCAGACTTTCTCACCGCCCGAATTGTCAAAAATGTAAGCCCTGTCGGCATACGCCAGCGCCTCGGGCAGCAGTTCTAGCGTGCGCACATATCGGCTGCGGATTTTTTCTTCTGCCACGGGATGCCCGCCCATCTCCACGCGGGCTTGAACACGCGCAACATTGATCTCCGGGTCTTCAGTGGCTACAAAGTAAAGATAGGTGCGATAACCTGCTTGCTGCGCTTTGTGCAAAAAGGCAACTTTGTCCGGGGATGACATGACTGTTTCAAAAGTAAAAGGCGTTTTCTTAGCCAGCAATTGGTGGCGTATGAAATCAGCCAACACGGAAGCGAAGTAAGAGTTGACCTCTACATTGCCAAACAGAACCAAGCCGTCCACCAATGTCAACCGCTGCGCTTGCGCCAGCAGACCGGCTTTTGACAGCAGCGTGGATGCCGCCAAAAACTCCTGGAGCGCAATTGCTTTCACAGCGACCTGAAAGTCGGCGAGGTTGATACACCCGGTTGTACGAATGCTCTTCTCAATATCATCCGCATTGACATAAACACCCAGCCACTGCGCAGGCAACATGTCTTTGATCGTGCTTTTTCCCGAGCCGTTAGGGCCAGCGAACATTCGCAAGCGCGGAACCAAGGCTGTCATGCTTTGGGTGCCCGTGAACGCTTCGTGCCCATGGTGACCGCCATTGGCTTGGCAATACTGCGCACAACCCGCACCGCGCCCTCCGCAGTCGTTTCAATCAACTGACCATTGCGCGCCTCCAGCACCTTACCGGTCATGGTGAGCGCCTGCCAATAGGCGCGCTTGACGGCGGTTCCCGCCAATTCTGGAATTTGAGCTTCCATGTGCTGCATGGACTCTTCGCTCATTCTGAACGTGGGTTTCATACATTACTCCTAGAGTTTGTGTCGCTTGTATTGATGAGACCAGGACTGCACTCATGCCTGAATTTATCGATTCAAGAAATCACCCTGTTTTTCGCAAGCCAAGCCTGCATTGATCACATCGGCCCTTGAACAATCTTTGTACTTTATGAGTACCGAAGTATCAAGCCAATGCATTACTAACCATCTCAGTAAACGAACTCAGTTGGTGAAGTTGGATCTGAATTTTGAAGCTGTTATTGTCCCGCACCGCGTTGAAATACGCGACATTTCGCCCCGCCATGACCTTCATAATGGCTTGCCGATCTTGCTCAGTCATTCACCTAACGGACCCACGTCAAGGTGCTATCTGAATTCCGTGTACTTGCCAGCGGGGGAGCCGTCGGGATTGAAGATGGTCACCACCGAGTCCTTGACAACACCGCTGTAGCAACGCTCCTGATTGGCGCGAATTTTCTTCCATGTCGTACAAAAACCTTTCTCAAAGAGCTGCCACGTTCCAGAGTCAACTGTCGCCCCGACCACCATGGAGGCCGCTCCATCGGCTTGGAGCCTTAGTTCAACCGGCGTTCCTGTCGTCGTGGTGCCGATTGCAGCTTGATTGACCCAGGTTGCGCTGATGTCATCGGGCGTGAGGGCGCGTTCTTGTGCTGACGCTAAAAGTGGCGTCAGCAGCGCGATACACGCAAGGTGGTGTCGAATCGTTGTCATGGTTTTTTCCTGGGGTGAAACACGAATACGCAAGCGGACGGGCATGGCGGTGGCCAACCGGTGCGGCATTGCCGTATTACTGCGGGGTTCATTGGGCCATATAAATCCTAAAAATAAGACTCTAGCCGGTATTCGCATTGAAGGCCATGGCCTGCGCCCGAAACACAAGGGTCGGCAATGGGCCTGTCTCAACGGCGTTTAAGCAGCGCCTGTTTGAATTGACTTAGCCGCCAGCGTGTGGCAGCTCTTTGTCAAGCCACCAGAGGCAGCTCT
>JAGODZ010000019.1:0-4813 GCA_017997975.1 Rhodoferax sp. | reverse complement strand
GGCAGCTCTTTGTCAAGCCACCAGAGGCAGCTCTGCAGGGCTGACCACGGGCCGCCTCGCGGTGAAGGCGCTCCCCATGGAGGCTGCCACGATGCAGCCAATGGCCAGCCACTGCACCAAGTTCAAGTGTTCACCCAGCAGCACCCAGGCCAACAGGGCCGCCACCGCGGGCTCCATGCTGATCATGATGCCAAAGGTTTCCTTGGGCAGGCGTTTCAAAGCCATCATTTCTAACGAGATCGGAATAGCGCTTGACACCGCCGCCACCGCCAGTCCAATGAGCAACACACTCGGCGACAGCAGCGCAGCACCGGCGTGCGCGATACCGACGGGCACCACCACCATCGCCGCCGTCAGCAGGCCCAGCGACACGGTGTGCCCCGCATGCAAATGCCCCGCGCGTTTGCCAAACACGATGTACAAGGCCCAGCACACGGCCGCTGCCATCGCGAAGAGCAAGCCAACCGGGTCGAGCGCGCTGGCACTTAAACCCAAAGGCAGCAGCATCGCCAGCCCGGCAATCGCCAGCGCCACCCAAACAAAATCAACCGCTCGGCGCGAGGACCAAATGGCCACCGCCAGCGGCCCCGCAAACTCAATCGCCACCGCCAGCCCAAAGGGCAGTGTGCGCAGCGACATGTAAAACATCAGGTTCATGCCGCCCAACGCCACGCCGTACAAGGCAATGGCTTTGGCGTCCGTGCGCGACAAATGCCAGCGCCAAGGTCGCCACAGCAGCAGCATCAACACCGCCGACAAACCCACGCGCACGGCTGTGGTGCCCTGCGCGCCCACCACGGGAAACAGCCACTGCTTGGCCCACGAGGTGCCAATGCCCAGCGCAATGACCGAGCCGAGCACGGCCAACAGCGGGAAAAAACGTTGAAACCGATGTGAGTCCATGGCCGCACCTGCCTTTAAGCGCGCTGCAGCAACATGGCGTCGCCGTAGCTGAAAAAGCGGTAGTTCTGCGCAATCGCGTGGCGGTACAGCGCCATGATGGGCGCGTAGCCGGCAAAGGCACTCACCAACATCATCAAGCTCGACTTGGGCAGGTGAAAGTTCGTCACCAGCGCGTCCACCACTTTGAATTCAAACCCCGGTGTGATGAATATGTGCGTGTCGCCCGACACCTGCCCGCTTTGCGCCCAAGACTCCAGCGTGCGCACCGTGGTGGTGCCCACCGCAATCACGCGCCCGCCGCGCGCCCGGCACTCGGCAATGGCGGTTTGAGTCACTAGGGGCACGTCATACCACTCGCTGTGCATCTGGTGGTCCGCCAGCACCTCGGTTTTGACCGGCTGAAAAGTACCGGCGCCCACATGCAGCGTGACATGCGCGCGTTGCACGCCCATGGCGTCAATGGCGTTCAACAGCGCTTGGTCAAAGTGCAGGGCGGCAGTGGGTGCGGCCACCGCGCCGGGGTTTTTCGCAAACACGGTCTGGTAACGCGCCGCGTCCTCCGCCGAGTCGGTGTGGGTGATGTAGGGCGGCAGCGGCACATGGCCGTGGCGCTCCATCAGCGTGTACGGGTCATCGCCTTGGTCGTTGGACAGCACAAAGCGAAACAACGGGCCATCGGCGTCCGGCCAGCGGCCCAACAAGGTGGCGCGCAGGTGGTCGGTGGTGCCGGGCGCACCGGTCAGCGCCACGGTGGCACCCACTTCCGGCTTTTTGCTGACCCGCATGTGCGCCGCCACTTGGTTGCCGGTGAGCACCCGCTCCACCAACAACTCCAGCTTGCCGCCCGTGGCTTTTTCGCCAAACAAGCGGGCGTTGATGACCTTGGTGTCGTTGAACACCATCAGGTCACCTGCCCTGAGTTGAGTGGTCAACTCCCGGAATACCCGGTCCACCGGTGCGGTGGCGGTGCCGTCCAGCAAGCGCGAACCACTGCGTTCGGCAGCGGGGTGCTGGGCAATCAGGGCCTCGGGTAATTCAAAGTCAAAGTCGCTTAAAGCGTAAGCACGCTCGGTGCCGGGGAAGGTTGAAGTCATGGTGCTTGAGGGGCGAACAGCCCCGTGCCAAGGTGAAAGAAAGGGTCGCCATTGTCGCAGGCGTTGATGGGGGCCACACTCGCCCGGACCGGCTGCGCCGATAAGCCAGCATGCGTCTTGCTTTCAATGTGAAAATCCAAGTGTGTATTGGCATAATGGTGTTTTAGCACCAAATCAGGAGATGCAGATGAGCCGTTTAACCATTGCCCTTTCCGAGCCGCGCTACCGTGCGTTGAAAGAAACGGCCGCTCAGCGAGGAAAAACCATGGGCCAACTGATTGATGAGAGCCTTGACTTTTATGGCATCAAGTCGAATGAGCAGGCACTCGATCTGGTGCGCCGCGCGCGTGCACGCCATGGCCTGAGCGACGAGCAAGCGCTCGCGCTGGCGCAAGCTGAGGTGACAGCCACGCGCCACGCCATATGAGTGGGGCATTTTTCATCATTGACACCAACGTCCTCGTCGCCGGGCTGCTGACGTCACATGCGGACTCTCCGGTGGCCTGTATTCTGGATGGCATGCTGGGTGCCGCTTTTCCGTTTGTGTTGTCAGAGGCGCAGCTGGCCGAATACCGCGCCGTGCTGGTGCGGCCCCGGCTTGCCAAGCTGCATGGCTTGTCGGAGGCGGAAATTGAAGTCATCTTGGTGGACATTGCCCGCCACGCCATTGTGCTTGCCCCCGTTAGGACGGTGGCAACCCCGTTGGCCCCTGACCCAGGCGATCAATTTTTATGGGACCTGCTGGCCAGTCGTCCTGATCTGGTGCTGGTGACAGGGGACAAATTACTGCTTCAGGACGAGGCCATGCAGCCACGGGTCATCTCGCCGCAAACTTTTGCAGCACAAATACAGCATTAAAACGCTATGCAATCAGTAGCTGCTTGCGCAGTCTGCGCAAGGGTTACAGACCTATTTCATCAAAAGATTCACCCATGACCGTCACCCTGAACAAAAAAGAAGTCGTCAACCGCGCCTACGCCTTCATGAAGGACTATGCCGACGCCAGTTATGAGATGGGGCAAGCGCAGGACTTCATTCGTGACCTGTGCGAGGTGTTTGGTTTTTCTCACAAACGCCTGGTCAGCTTTGAGCAGCGGGTGAAAAAACTCGGCGGTGGGCGGGGCCGCATGGACGGGTTTTACCCCGGCAAACTGCTGATTGAGATGAAATCGCGCGGCGAAGATTTAGACAAAGCCTATCGCCAAGCCACCGACTACCTGCCGGGTTTGAGCGAGGCCGAGTTGCCCGACTACATCTTGGTCAGCGACTTTGCCCAGTTTCGGCTTTACAAGCGCGATGGCCGCTCTGAACCCTTGTGCAGCCACAGCTTGGCCGAGTTTGCCGACCACATTGACGCCTACCTGTTTTTGGCTGGATTTGAAGCCCAAGCCCAAGCCGATCAAATTGCCGTCAACGAGCAAGCCGCCCGCAAAATTGCCGCGCTGCACGATGCCATGCGTGAAGGCGGCTACACCGGGCCCGACCTGGAGCGCTACTTGGTGCGCCTGCTGTTTTGCCTGTTTGCCGACGACACCGGCATTTTTGAGGCCAACGGCACCTTTCCCCGCCACATTCGCCAGCACAGCAAGGTGGACGGCAGCGACTTGGACGGCACGCTGCAAAACCTGTTCGACACCCTCAATCGTGCCAACGATAAACGGCCCAGAAACCTGCCCGACGAGCTGCGGGGATTCCCCTACATCAACGGCAGTGTGTTTGACGGGCAGTTGGAGCGCTGCTATTTTGATAGCGCCTCACGCACGCTGCTCTTGGGTTGCGCCGAAGATTTTGATTGGTCACAGATCAGTCCGGCCATTTTTGGCTCGCTGTTTCAGGCCGTGATTCACCACGACGGTGAAGGCATGATGACCAAAAGCAGCAAACGCCGCGAACTGGGGGCGCACTTCACCAGCGAGACCAACATCCTGCGTGTGATTCGCCCGCTGTTTCTCGATGCCCTCACCCTGCGGCTGCGTGCCGCCAAGCGCAGCAAAAAGGCGCTGGACGACTTTTTAGTGCACCTGCGCGGGCTGATGTTTTTGGACCCGGCCTGCGGGTGTGGCAACTTTCTGGTCATCACCTACCGCGAAATTCGCCGCTTGGAGTTAGAGGCGGCTGAGGCGCTGATTGCCATTGCGCAAAAAAGCCGCTTGGTTAGCGCCACGCTCGATGCCAAGCAGTTTGGCCAAATTCAGTGCGACGTGCACCAGTGCCACGGCATTGAGATTGAAGCCAGCGCCGCCCACATTGCCACCGTGGCCCTGTGGCTCACCGACCACCAAGAAAACCTGCGCGCCAGCCGCGCCTTGGGCGGCAACTTCACCCGCCTGCCGCTGGACAAGCAGGCCAACATTGCCTGCGCCAACGCCCTCACCAAAGACTGGGCCACCGTGCTGCCGCCGGTGCTGTGCGCCTACGTGGTGGGCAACCCGCCGTTCATAGGTGCCAAGTTCATGAGCGAGGCGCAGCGGGCCGACGTGGCCCGCGTGTTTGGCACGATTCACAACGCTGGGTTGCTCGACTTTGTGGCCGCGTGGTACGTGAAAGCCGCGCAGTATGTGCAGGCCAACCCGGCCGTGCGTGTGGCGTTTGTGTCCACCAACAGCATCAGCCAAGGCGAACAAGTGGGCGTGCTGTGGAGCTGGTTACTGGCGCAAGGCATGCACCTGCAGTTTGCGCACCGCACCTTTCAGTGGAGCAACGACGCCAAAGGCGTGGCGGCGGTGCACTGCGTGATTGAGGGCTTTGGCGCAGCGGATTTGCCGGGCAAGGTGATTTACCACTACGACGACATCAAAGGCGAGCCGTTGGCGGTG
>JAGODZ010000018.1 GCA_017997975.1 Rhodoferax sp. | reverse complement strand
GGACTAGTGTTGTTAGCACCTAGTACAGCGCGAACAGTGCCTGTTGCCGGATTGCCATCGTCGAAAGCACGGTCAATCGCTTCAGCCGCCTTTGCTGGCAAACTACCCATGCAAATGTTCAATCCAGATGCAACACCGGTAACAGCACCACTAGAAGTCAACAAGCGGGTGACGCCGCCGTAGGCATTGATCGAGTCCGCTGAGCTCGCTGTATCGCCAGACACCAAGCCTGCACGACGCAGATGTTGCCAAGCCAGGCACGACTCAATGATGGAAGCGGGCGTACAGGCTGTCCAAGTCTGAACCGCTTCGACGGTGCCATTGCCCGCTGTGATAGCCGCTGGTGCGGGTGTTGCCCACCGTGCAAATGCACCGGCATCATCGCCTGGGGTTGCGTTGTAGCGGTCTTTGTAGGCATAGAAAGCAGCGGCCACGCCTTGGTAATCGTTCTTGAGATTCTTGATCTTGGCGTTTTCAATCAACTCCTGACCCTTGAGCACACCGCCCAAGAGCAGGCCGATGATGACCAGCACGATGGCGATTTCGACCAGCGTGAAACCCGATTGACGGGACCGATTGCGATTTTTCATGAAGTAACCTCCTATTGAAAAGGGCCTGAACTTGACACCAGCCAGCTACCCCTTGGGGCTGACTATAGGCGCAGAGGCGGTTGGCATGGAGTGAAAAAAATTTACGGTGCGCCTGCGGGCATGCGCAGCCAAAAATTCACGCCCCCGTCAACGGGTGCGGCGCGCAATTCACCACCGGCTTCGCGCAGGCTTTTGCGGGCTTGGTACAGGCCCAAGCCCAAGCCGCCGGGGCGTCCGCTGGCGAAGGGTTCGAACAATTTCTCGGGGGCTAGGGGTGCCTCAGACGGGGGCCATGGGCTGAAAAAATCAATCTCTGCCGCCGCCGGTGCCGTGCCGCTGGCCGCCACTTGGCGCAGTTGCACTGTGGGTTTGATCAGCGGTGCTTCGCGCCAGTGGGGCGCAAGGTTGGAGAACAGGTTGTCCAAGACGCGCGCCAGCACGTCTGCCGCCAGCCAAGCCGTGGCTTGCCCGGACAGGTTGACCCCCATGCCCGCGAGGTGCGCGGCGGTGGTGATGGCGGTGCGCAGGTCCACGGTGGCGGGCAGGTCGTTGACGGGGTTTTTCCCCAGCGCGGCGATCAACCGTTGCGCGCGCTCTCGCGCAATGGGCGCGTTCTCTTGCAGGCGCCGTGCGGCGGCGTGCAGGGTGGGGGCGTCCGGGCAGGCTTCAAAATCGGTGCACACCCACCCCACCCACTGCGCGAGGTTGCGCATGTCGTGCTGTAAGTAGAGGGACAAGCGGCCCCGCTGCGCCAGCGCCACGGAAATGGCCTCGGTGCGGGTGCGCAAGCTGCTGTCCATGAGCAGAACCAGCACTTCGGCCAACTGATTCGCCAACAGGCGGCCCTCACCCCGGTTGACGCAGTGAGTCAACTGCAAGCGCAGCGCGACGTCGTCACCACTGTCAATTTGAAATGTCATCCCGTGGGTGGTTTGAGGCAGGAGCGGGCGCATGGCTTTAGGGCAGTCCGCCTCAAATTCGGTGTGAACAGCGTGCCCAAACCAGTCACCGGACAGGCTCAGGTGCTGCCACCCTGCTGCGGCCAGCACGGGCCAGGCGGCTGCGGGAATGTCCAGCGGGGGCAGGTGTTTCGCGCCCAATTTGAGCAAGGTTTGCATGCCTTTGCGGTAGCGCTTGGCGCGCCGGGCCAAGGTCAAGCCGGTGACGAGCAAGGTGAAGCCCGCCACCAAAAAGACAAACGGCAGACTATTCAGGACGCTGAATGCCATACTTTTTCAGGTAATAGTAAACATGCTCTCGCGCCAGCCCGAGGCGGCGCGCCGTTTCAGCCACGTTGTAGCCACTGGCCGCCAACACGCGGCGAACCAACTGCTCTTCTGCGATGGCGCCGGCCTCTTTGGGGCCTTCGCCCAGGCGGGCGGTCATGTGCAGCCGGGCCTCGCCCGCCAGACTCAAGCGGTGTTCTTGCTTTACAAACAACTCGGCCCGCTTCAGGGCGGCAAACACGGACGCCATGGGGGCGGGTTTGACGAGGAAGTCAAATGCGCCCTGGCGCACCGCCTCCAGTGCGGCCGCTTCATCGTCTTGGCCGGTCAGCACGATGATTTTGGTGCTGGGCACGTGATGAACCCAGTGCGCCAACAGCGCCAGCCCCTCGACCATGGTGCTGGGGTGAGGTGGCAAACCGAGGTCCAACAAGACCAAGGGCGGGGGACGTGAGCCACAGAGAGCGAGCGCTTGCGCCCGGTCATGTGCCGTTTGCACGGCATAGCCGGCATCCCTGAGCGCTGAGGCCAAGTAGCCGCAGAGCGCCAAGTCGTCCTCGACCAGCAACACCGCGCGAGGCGTGGAGGGGGCGTCACTGGTCATCGTCATCGTTGGCGCTTTCACCACTGATGAGTTGAGACAGCAGGGGCAGGACGGCAATGGCAAAACCCACCAACAGCAGGGCAAACCCGGCAAAGACCCGAATCAGCACCCATTCAGACGCGGTCTCTGGGCTGACCCCTAACAAGATGTAGCCCGCCACCAAGATGACGCAACCCACCCCAATCGTCACCCGCCGGCGTGCCCTGCGCGCCTGATAGCGGGCTCGCATGGCGGCGTGGTGGGCGTCGCTCATAACTGGCCGGCCTGGACCATGCGGTTGTAGAGGATGTTGGGGGAGAGCCAGATGACGATGTCGTCGAACTCGCCGTTCGCCGCACCAAGGGGCATGGGCGTGTGGCTCACGAAAACGGGGTCGTTGTTGGCACTGTTGGGGTTGGGGTTGGCGGTTTCGTCTGTGCCGGTGCCACCCAAGGGGGCATTTTTACCCACCGAGTAAATCACGGCGGGGGCGGTGCTGGTGAGTGCGGTGGCCGTGCCACAGGTGGTTGCCGTGATGCCCGTGGCACTGGCACAGACCTGCAATAAGGGAGTTGCTGACAAGCTGGTTAGACCAGCATTTTTCATGCCATCGATGCGAGTAAATGGGTTGAGAACGGTGTTTATTGTTCCCGTATATACCGCATATCGAATGCGATTGGGTGCGATGCCCCACGCATCGGTGGCGTAGCCTTGCTCATCCGTGGGTGACAGTCCCAGTGCGGCGGCAGGGAGAAAGCCGTTGTAGAAATTGGAGCACAGTCCATTGTTTTTATCTCCGCCTACCGCGAAGCTCTCCTGCCCCAAAGAAGTTGCTGAAGCGGGGCATGGCAAACGCCTGTTCGCCACAGCAAAGCCAATCAAGGCATTTTTAGCTTCTTCCAATATGGCTTGGGTTTCTTTGAGCTTTTGCGACTCCATCTGGCTGCTCATCAAATTGAGTCCACCGCCCACGACCAAGCCCATGATGAGCAGCGCCAGCGCCATCTCGATCAGGGTGAAACCGGTTTGGGACTTGCTTTTCATGATGTGCCTCTCAATGTCATTCGCTGCGCAGAACAAAGTTCTTCAACGTCACGCCTTGCTGGTTGGCCCCCGAGCGAAACCCGCTCGTGAAGCCAAAGAAGGGGGTGTTCAAGGCCGGGTCCAAGGCGACGCAGCGTTGAATGGTGGGTGGTGTTGCGCTTCGGTCGATGTCGATGGAGACATCGCTGCACGCGGTGCAGTTCACCCACGTGGCGATGCGCGCGTAGGTGGTGGGGGCCACATGGGTGGCTGGGTTGCACGTGGTGCATGTGGCGTTGCAGCCGGTGTGAATGTCGGTGCGTTGGTGGTGGGTTTGGAGCGGGGACTCTTCAAAGGTGTCGGCGGGTGTAGGGCTGCAGCCGGTGGCCGTGCCGTTGCAGGCCGCGTTGATGGTGGCGCTGGCTGCCAGCGGGGCGTGGTCCAGAAACCCATCGAGCATGATGGCGGTGTGGTTGCCCGCTGGGTCTGCGCGGGCGGCGTCTTTGTACACATCCGTCTCAATCACGATGGAGTTGCCCCCCCAAACATCGGCAGCGCCTAAGACGCCCATGCGAGCTTGAGTGCCGCACGTCGTGGGGGGAGAGGCGAAGTCACCGCTGACCAGCGACAGTGAGAACCCATTGCCCCGGTCAACGCCGGTTCCCGTGCGCGCAAAGGAATCGGCGAACGCGAATTGAAAGTCGTAATAGACGCGCACCACCTTGCCTGCCAAGGCGATCGAGGTGGGTGACCACAAACAGCCGCCGCCCACGCCTGCGGTGTTGGCCAAGGCAACGGTTTTGTCGGTGGTATTGAGGGTCACGCTGCTGGCCCCACCGACTTTGACAAAGGTTCCCATGTCACTGGCGAATGAGGTTTGAGTAGCACCGGCAGACAAGCCTGTGATGCAGCGAATGATGTCAGCACTGGCGGCGGTACGGCTGAAATTCGGGGTGCCTGTGTAAGCGCCGCTGGCGGGGAACAGCGCGGCGTTGGGGGCTTCCAGATAATTGGCGATGACAGACTGCTCTGTCGCGGTCGCGCGGCTTTGCGACGCCAAACGGGCGCCACTGAAAAACAGCACGGCGTTGCAGGGCAGCCCGTTCGCGGTGAGTCCGGTTGGTGGGGAGGGGGCCGCCAATCTCAGGTTGCTGCGCCAGTTGCATCGGGCGTAGGTTTCTTTCTGATCCTGCGCGCTGTCACTCACGGGGCAACTCACGTGGGCCAGCACGGTGGGCAACCCGGCTGGAAGACTGGCGATGGGCAACCCATTCAATTCGTTCTTCACGTTGTCCAACAACGTGTCAATATCAATCTTGAAGTCGCTGCGTTTCTTGATGCGATCAAAGATTTCACGGCTGGTGATCCAGAGCGCTTGGTCGTTGTTGCTACCCACGCGAACACTTTCCGCGTTCGAGACGGTGAGTGTGGTGGTGCTGTTGGCGCTCGGGATCACGCCCGCGTAGAGGGGGTCGGTGCCATCGAGGTAGTCGGCCACGGTGTTGCTGCCCCCGCATTCACTACCGGCGGCTCCAGCGCGAGTCTGCGCCCCCATGACGCCACGCGGGGCCAAGACAACGGCCCATGGTGTGTCGTGGGTGTCGGCCGCGGCCAGGGTGGTGCCCGTTACTGCCTCGGTGATGGCCAACTGCCCCAGCGTGTCCCAGTTCATCGCGTCGGTGTTGGGGTTGTTTTTGGCGCGTCCGGAAACGGCGTACCACAGGCATTCACCGGCGCTGTCGCGCAGAGGAGGCAAGCCCAAGGTTTTCCATGGCAAGCGGCCGATGAAGGTGACATCCTTCGATCCACAATTGGGTTCGGCGACACCATCATTGTCGGTGTCTGGGCACGGCAGATAGCCCCATGGTTTGTCAAGGTTGTTCAATCCATCAGGATGCGTATCCCGATAAGTCACCGCATACCCAATCAACGCATCTTTGGCCTGCGCCAGCGCCTGTGCGGTGATTTGGTCCCGTGCCGACTGCAGTCCATTCAGTGTGCGTATCGCCATGAAGGCCCCCATCACACCCAGGATCAGCAGCATGATCATCAAGGCGGCACCGTGTTGGCGTTTCATTTGTGGCCTTGTTGGGTCACCGCCTCGGGGGCGAGAACATCACTGATTTCTCGGGTGGTGATGTCCAGGGTTTCGCCCACCCGCACCCGCTGGCCGTTCACGGTGACGCCGTGGGTCGAGAGTTGGCTGGCGGCGTCAGGGGTGAGTGACTGCCCCTCGGGGACGGCCAGGCCGTTGAGCCAGACCGTTCCTTTGCCGCGTTCGCGCTGGACGAAGCCATTCAGATGGATAAGGGTGCTGGTTTGGGCTTCTGTGTCTGCGTCGCCCTGGCGGGCGCGGGTGATGGCGCTGCGCTCGGCCGCCGAGTAAAACAGGGTGCCCAAGCGGTCGCCAGTTTGGCGAGTCGTTTCATTGGCCAGCAGCGGGCCGGCCAGCAGGGCGGCGAGCAACCCCAGCCAGAGGCGGGGCATCAAGTGGCAATAGGGTGTGGAGAGGGCAGGCATGACAGCAAGTCTATCGGGCGCAACAAAATTGGCAAGCTACCGGTCAAGACAAGTCAGGGGTTGGTTGGGCATCCGGTAAGGTGAAGAAGCGCAGCGTGCAGCGCGCCGACAAGCCAGTTGGGGTGGGGGTGGAGAGTGTGCACAGGTTCACGCGAAAGTGCCCTTTTACATGCGCACGGTAGTCCCGCAGCAGGGCCAGCAGTTCCTCTTCTTGAATGTCGGTGAGGGTCACATCGAGGTCGTGAAACTGGGGTCCTACGGCTACCGCATTGGTGGAATCGGCATCGACATTGGCCGTCACAGGGGCGACCGCGCTGTCTTGCTGGGCCAGCGGTTGGGGGGGGTGCAAGGTGTAAAGCAGGGTGGGTGGTAGGGCGAGTCGCACACGGCTGGCCACCAGTTGTTCGGTCCAGCCTTCGCGGTCGGGCGTACCGACCAAACCCGCTTGGCGCAATTGGTTGAAGCGGTCGATTTCGGTTTGCAGGTTGGCCAAGTCGGTTTGTTTCTCGGACAAGGTGGCTTGCTGGGCATTTACCGTCTGTTGCACGGTGGTCAACTGGGTTTGCAACCGGTCTTTGAAATAGCCGGACGCCAAGTACGCGGCCAGCGCGACCAGCAACGAGCCGCCCAGCACCAGCAGGCTGCGCCGCGCCAAACGGAGGATGGTTTGAAAGTCACTCATGGTGTGACTGCGGGTAAGGCGGACGCGCTGTCATGGGGTTGGCCGGGCAGGGTTAGGCACCAAAGCAGGGTTGTCTCAGTCACCGGGCTGGCGCTGCCCCCGCTTAAGGCGGCCTGCGCCAGGCTTTTGGCCGGGTTTTGAATCAGGGTGACCCCCTCAAACCGCGATAACAGGGCCGATAGGGCTGCAATCGACTGCGTTCTGGCCCGGGCAGAGAGGTCTGGGGAGAGGGTGGTGTCGAAGCTGATTTCAACCATGCGTTTGGGTTCCACCGCGTTGGCGGGGGCAGGCGGCGGTGTGCCACCTGCCGCTCGGGCGCACACGGGTTGCCCAACAGGGACGACGCGCCACTCCAGTTGCGTGAGGCGCACGGAGTCTTGCTGCCCGATGGCTTGCCCGAGCTGTTGAAGGTGTGCGGCGAACGAGGGCGCTGAAGAGATTTCTATCTGCTGTAGCAGGACGGCTTGGCGCACCAGGTCGGCAGGTACGCTGAAGCCGTCCATTTTTCGTTTGACTTCAACCAGTTGACTCGTCAGGTTTTGCACGTTGCCCTCCAGCTGGTTTTGGCTGGCACGCAGGGTCATGATGTCGCGCAGGTTGTTCATGGAAACCCAGGCAGCCAGACAAAAAACAAGGCCCATCGCCACATAGGCGGGCTGGCGCAGGCGGGCCGCGACATAGGTGGCGCGACGCGCCAAGGGGGCCAACTGTCCCGACGGGGAGGTCAGGGCCAGATCAAACAGTGCAAAGCGCCAGTCGGCGGGCGGGGAGGTGGCCCACGGTGCGGGGAGGGGCAGCAAGTCCAGGTGGTCGGGTGCCAGAACGTCGGCCATGCCTTGCGCGTCACCCAGCATCAAAACGCCGTACCGGTCTCCGGTGCGCTCCAGCAGGCGGACGTTTTCAAGGTGGCGCAAGGTGCGGGTGATTTCGATGGCCTGATCCGCGCCTTGGGCCACATGGGGAATCAGGCGGCCCAGCACCGGCACGCGGTTTTTAATAAACACGATGCGCATGTCCTCAACGCCTGGCAACACCACGAATAAGTCGGGTGGCAAGTTCTTTTTGTGCGCTAGGTTCGCCAGCAGCATGGACATGGACCAGACTCCAGCCAACGGGTTAGGCAAGGCGTCCAGTGCGGTGTTGACCCGTCGCGCAGCGTCCAACCCCAGCAGGGTCTGGCGCGGTGGGGCCAAACGGTCCATCACACTGCCGCTGGGCTGAATAGGGAGGGGGGTGCGAAAGGGGGTGTCCGCAAACCGGTTCGCCAGTTGGCGGGCGATGAACGCCTGGCGGTCTCGCCCAAAAATACGCGGGATCTGAATTTCTGCAAAGCTTTCTTCCGCCACATCCACCACGACCCAGACGGGGTCGTCCGACGGACGGTCCACCGCATGCCAACCGTCGCGGTTTTTGCACCAGAACTGCGAGCCGGTGGCGGTGAGGTGGAGCACGGTTGCCATCATGCACTCAGGTTTTCATGGTGGCGATGGTGTCGTAAATGGGGCTCAAGACGGCCAGCATGATCCAGCCCAGAATCAAACCCATCACCACGGTCAACGCCGGCTCAATCATGGCCTGCACCTTGCCAACGGACTCGTTGATGTCGCGGGTGTAGAAATAACTGATGTTACTCAGCGACGTGTCCAGAGCACCTGTGGACTCGCCCACCTTCAACATGCGAATCACCAGCGAGGGAAACAGTTTTTCAGCGGCAAAACTGTCTGACAGCGAGACGCCGTTGATCACTCGCTCGCGGGCGCGGCGAATGGCTTGCTGAATGACCACGTTGTTAGAGATGTCCTGGCAGTAAACCAGTCCGTCAATCAAAGGAATGCCGGTGCGGTACATCAGTGCGAAGGTATCAGCAAAACGCGCCAAAATCATTTTTTTAAGAATGGGGCCGATGACAGGAATGTCGAGCTGAGCCTGATGCACACGCCTGCGCACCCCCGGCACTGACGCCGACAAGGTGGTGATGCCCGCGACCAAAATGGGGGGTAGCGACAAGATCAACCACCAGTAATCCACAAAAAAACGAGACAAACCAATCAGGAGACGGGTTTGCAAGGGCACGCCTTTGCCTAAGTTATTCAGGAACCCGACCAATTGGGGCACCAGGTAAATCATCAAAAAAAACACCACACCGCCAATGACGACCATCACGAAGCTCGGGTACATCAAGAGCTTCTTGGTTTGCGAGGCCATCTCATCTTGCCATTTAAGGGAGCGCACGATCTCTTTCAGCACATCGGGGAGCTGGCCAGTGGCCTCGCCGGCGCGAATCAAGCTGATCACGGTGGGGGGAAACACGCTGGGGTAGGCGGCGACGGCTTCACCAAACGTGGCACCGGCTTCAATTTTTTCAAACAATCCACTGGCGAGATCGCGGCTGTTGGGCGAGTCGGCTTCATCGCGCAGGTCGCCCAGCGACGTGAGCAAGGGCACACCTGCGCGGACTAGCATCTCGATTTGAAAGAAAAAATCGATGATCTCGTGCCGGGGCATGTTCTTGACAATACGCTGGTGTGACTTCAGCGTCTTCACCGACACCAGCAGCAGGCCCACGCGCTTCAGTTGGGCCTCCAAATCGAGCTCGTGCAGGGCCTCAATCTGGCCCTTGCTAATTTGCCCCTCGGCATTAGTCGCACGGTATTGGTAGAGGGCCATCAGCCAATCAACTCCGTGAGGTCGACAACACGGCCCACCTCTTCCACGGTGGTGAAGCCTTGGCGCACGCGGCGCATGCCGTCTTCGGCCATGGAAACAAAGCCGTGCTGGCGCAGGTACTCTGTCATGGTTTTAAGACTGGCGCGCTGGGTGACGAGCTCGTCTAGTTCGGCGTCAAACTTGAGCAATTCCATGATCGACATGCGACCTTTGTAGCCCTGGTTTTCACAGACCGGGCAGCCCACCGAGCGGAAGACCGTGCTGCTCTGCGCGGGCGAGAAACCCAGCAATTGCACCTCCACCGGACTGGGTGAGTAGGGGGCTTTGCAGGCGTCGCACAGAATGCGCACCAGCCGCTGGGCCACGATGCCGATCACATTGCCCGCTAGCACATCAGGCTGAATGCCCAAGTCAATCAGGCGAGGAATAGAGCGAATGGCTGAGTTGGTGTGCAAGGTGCTGAACACTTGGTGCCCGGTCATGGCGGCACGGAACGCCATCTCGGCAGTGTCTTTGTCACGCACTTCGCCGACCAAGATGATGTCTGGGTCTTGGCGCATCATGGAGCGAATGCCTTCGGAGAAGTCCATCTTGACGGCATCGGACAGGGAGGTCTGTCGGATGATCGGCATGGGGTATTCCACCGGGTCTTCCAGCGTCATGATGTTGACCTCCTCGCTGTTGAGGTGGCCCAAAATGGAATACAGGGTGGTGGTTTTGCCCGACCCGGTGGGTCCGGTGACCAGCAAAATCCCTTCGGGTCGGGACAGCATCAGCTGCAACAGGTTGAACTGCGGCTCCGACAGGCCCAACCCGTTCAGGGGCACGATGCCGCGCTTGCGGTCCAAAATCCGCAGTACAAAGTTCTCCCCGTGAATGGTGGGTTGTACCGCCGCCCGAAAATCGACCGGACGCCCTGAGATGGTGAGTGAAATTCGGCCATCTTGCGGCGCCCGAGTCTCCGCAATGTTCATGTGCGACATGACTTTCAGGCGCACCACCATGGCCGACCAAAACCGCATGTGAAGCGCGCGCACTTGGCGCAACACACCGTCAATGCGGTAACGAATTCGCAAAAACTGCGGCTCTGGCTCAAAGTGCACGTCGGAGGCACCGCGCAGGGTGGCGTCAGCCAGCAGGGAGTCAATCAACCGAATCACGGGGTGGCTGTAGCCCTCGGACTCTTGCGTGAGGCTGGCCATTTCGATGGTGCCGGTCTCCAGTTCGTGCAAGATGCCGTCAATAGAGAGTTCATGCCCGTAGAACTGCTCAATCGCACCCAGCACTTCTACATTGCTGGCCAAGCGCCAACGTGGGCGCGGGCCACCCACCAACAAGGCGTTGATCTGGTCTGCCGCCACGATGTCGTTGGGGTGGCTGCTGGCGATGATGAGTTCGTTATCGCGCAGGTCCAGACTGACCGGAAACAAGGAATGGCGTTTGGCCATGGTCTTTGAGATCAGCGCCAGCGCGTTGGGGTCGGCCACAATGCCTTTGAGGCTGATGGCCTGCTCACCCAGTTTGTCAGCCAACGCGCTGCGCATGGCGTCTTCGGTGACAAAGCCCAAGGCCAGCAGTGCCTCGCCCAAAGGCTTGCCCGTGCTTTTTTGCTCCTGCAATGCAATGCGCAACTGGTCCTGGGTGATCAGACCCAGGCCCACCAGCTTATCGCCTAAGCGCTCTTGAGGCACGCTGTACGGGAGTGGCACGGGGTTCACAGATCGGCGTCCTGGAGTTGCTCAATTCGGCGTCGCACGACGATGTGCGGCACACTGCTGGCACGCTCTCCCCCTGATCGAATGGAGAGCGCCAGGGCTTCTTCGTAATATCGGCGGGCCGACGCGTAATTGCGCAATCGGTCCAAGGCGACGGCTAAGTTAAAGGCGTGCAGCGCGACGGCCGGCTCCAGCGTATGGGCGCGGTCGAACGCCAGCTGCGCCTCGGCGAGGCGCCCTTGGCGAACCAAGGAGTGACCCAAGACAGACTGCGCGGCGGCGGAGTTCGGGTTCTGCTCGGCGTTCTCTCGGGACTGGCTGCCCAGCGCTTGCAGGTCTTCTGTCGGGCTCAAAAGCAACAAACCGGCCTTGGCCTGCGGGTTATCAGGCTCCTGCCGAAGCACGCGCTTGTAATAGCCAAGCGCTTCTTCTTTGCGCCCTTGTTGGTGCGCCATGTAGGCCAGGCCCAGTAAGGCGTCGCGCTCTTCCGGGTTGGCCCGCAGTGCCTGCGCATAGGCCTGAGCGGCCTCGGCGGGGCGACCCTGGGTGAGGGCTGCATAGCCCAACTCCAAGGCAGAAGGGCCGGTGCTTCGGCTTTCGAGAAGCGGTGCGGCGCTCTTGCCCGGGGCCGCCCTTTGTGCAGCCACTTCTACCGATTTTTTGAGCGCCTGGCATTCCGCCTCGGATTGCCCAGGTGGGCAGGGCGACGCTGTTGGCGCTGCAGCAACTTGGCGTGAAGGTTGGCTCTTAGTTCGACCGGCCATGGCGTTTATGACCAAGGGCGTTGGGGTCGGCACGGATGAGGCGGGGGCGGCAGGTTCGGTCGTGACGGCGGCCACGTCAGGCGCGGGCTGTGCTGCGGGCACTTCGGTTGGAATCGCCGGCGGGGTGACAGAGGTCAGCGAAGGACTGGCCGGTAGCCATGCCATCGGGTCGCCCCATAAGCCGAACATCACGCTGATCAAACCGCTTGCCAACAGGACGGCGACAGAAATCAAGGCCACCAAGCGCATGGGAAAGGCGGGCTTGGCGCTGGTTGTTTTGGCACGTATCAGGTTTTTTGCAGCCCGAGTTGAATCAACTGGCGTGGGTGAATTGGCTGTGGCGGAGGGGCGTTGTTGTGGTGTGACCGGCAGCTCTGGCATCGGGGTGGGTGCGCTTGCAGGTTCAAAGGCCGGTGCGGCGGGCGGTGTTTGTGGGGGCGTGAAAGGTGGGGTTGGTGGGGTTGGTGGTGCTGGAACTGCCTGCGGCATGGCGACCAGCTCCATCATCGCGTCCAGGGTCTGGGCGTCACGGCTGACCGCCACGGGGGGAACCGGTGGCGAGTCGGTTAAGGACAGGTCGATGGGGGGCGGCGATGGTACTAAAGTGGGCCAGTCGATGTGGAGATCGGGTGGCGGTTCGGTTGCAAGGGAACGCTCCGCGTCTGAGGCAGCAGGTACTGGCGCACTGGCAACTGGCACCTGAGTGACTGACGTGCTGGCGGCGGACGCCTTGTCCTTGCTGGCGCGATTCAGAGCGTCGAGTAGCAAGCTCATACTCAATTCCGAAAGGTCGGAAGCAGGTCGCGGTTGGGGCCAGGGTTGGCACGCATGACGTCAATGGTCGTTGGCAAATTAGACCGAAACTCCTTGAGGTCTGTCTCTAAACTGGGGTCCACCAGCACTGTGGGACGCAAAAAAATCACCAACTCTGATTTGCTGCTGTTGTCGTTGCGGTACTTGAACAAATCGCTCAAGCCGGGAAGACGGTTCAGGCCGGGCACTTCGTCTGAATTGTTATTGCGGCTGTCTTGCATCAAGCCGCCCAGAATGGCGATGTCGCCCGATTGCACCCGCAGTACCGACTCCATCTCCCGTGTCTGCACTTCGGGAATACGGTTGACTAGGTTGTTTTGTGCCAGCACCGGGTTGGGGTCGGTGGCATAACCGGTGATGCGGCTGATGGTGGGGCGCAGATTGAGGGTGACTTCACTGCTCTCGCTGATCTGGGGCACCACGTTCATCAGGAAACCGATGGGAACGGTGTTGATGTTGGTGCTGTAGGTGGCCGCTGTTCCGGGCACATTGGCGGTGGCCGCAGTGCCCGGCGTCACCGTGATCGAGAAGTACACCTTGTTGTCCACCACCTTGAGCACACTGGCTTGGTTGTTCAAGACCGATATTTTGGGGCTGGACAGCACCCGCAAGGTGCCAAAGGACTCCAGCAAGCTCAGCATGGCAGACAGGTCGGTGTCGCCATTTCCCAGTCTGAATTGCTTGAACCCAAAGCTCGCAATCGAACTGACCACGCCCCCCGTCTGAAAGCCGCCGCTACTGCCCGCCGGTTTAAACGTGATGCCCGAGCCTGCATTGGCACCCCCGGTTTGCAAAATAGACCAGTCAATGCCTTGTTGGTAGCGGTTGGACAGGTCAACCTCCACGATGGTGGCCTCAATCAGTACCTGGCGGCGCGCCGAGTTCAGCACCCGGTCCAGAAACTCGCGAACTTTGGCGTGCTGGCTTTGGGTGGCACGCACGCTGACGTTACCCGTCTCGGGGTTGGCAATGACGTAGGCGGCCTCACGGACGGTGCTGCGTCGCTCGGTGGTGCTTGCGGTGGCGTTTAAAGCCGCAGGAGTGGGGCTGGCCGCCAATGCGGCAACGCTCGAAAGCGCGGTGCTTCGCTGGGTTGTGGATCGTGTCGCAGCAGGCATGCCTGTGCCGGTGGTCGTCTGGCCGGATGTTTGTTGAATAACGGTCTCACTGTTGCCCTCAGGCAGCACCTTGTCGGTCTCCCGCAACAAGTCCGTCAGGTTGGTAATGAGGGTCGCCCAAAAGCGGTTGTTGGAGGTGTTCTCGATCGACGAGGTGGACGCGTTGCTGCCCCCCCCGCCGCCGCCGCTACTGCCACCGCTACTGCCACCGCTGCCGCCAGTACTGGCCACATTGGTGGAGGTGCTGATGGCCGTTTTGGTGTCGCGCTGAATGTTGGGATAGTCGACCCGGTAGTGCCTGAGATAAGGGGAGTCTGGCTGAATGGAGAGGTTCTTGCCTTCTATTTCATAGCGCAGGTCCACTTGGCGGGCCACCCGATCCAGAATTTCGGTCATGGTCTGGTCGCGCACATTCATGGTGACGGTACCGGCAATACGGGGGTGGATGTCAATGTTGAGTTTGGCGTCACGCGCCAAGGCAAACAACAAATCTTGAACATTCACATTGCTCATCACCACGCTATAAAGCTCTTGGCGAACGCTGGGCCGCGGTGGCTTGGGCAGTGGGGGTGCCACGGCAAAGTCGGGTGCACGGCCCGCCACCTGCGGGCCAGGTGACAAATGCTGGGTTGACAAAGGTGGAGGGGGCGGGGTTGAGCAGGCGGCCAAAGTCCCCACACACGCAACGATCATGGCATTGATCAGTCCCCGAGGATGGCGGTCAAAAGTGTTGCTTTGGTCCAACAAACGAGACATCACGGCGTTTGCTCTTGCTTAATTTTGATCCAAGATCGCACCAAAGGTCCGTTGCGCGTCAACGCAGCAGGGAGCGCCTTGAGGGCCACAGCGGCAGCCTCGGCGGTGCCAAAGTGGCCAGAGTAAACAGACATATAAGTGATACCTTTGTAAACGCTGTAGTGTGCAAAGATCTTAGACGCATCAAGCTGTGCGGCGATCATTCCTAAGTAACGATCAGCACCCTCGCTGGAGGGCAAGGCCGCAAGTTGAATAGTGTAGCCACTCAGGTCAGGTCGCTGCAGCCAGACTTGTGTACGCGCCAGTGCAGCGTCCAAGTGAGTGGTAGCGGGTTCGGCCGATTTTTTAACCTGAGGCACGGCAGTGGGCATGGCCCGTGCCACCGCGCTTGCCGGGGCCACGGGGGGCGGCGTGACAGCCTGAGCTTCAACGCTTGGTGGCGGTGTGGGGACCGGGGGGGCAGGCACACTTTGTGCCACCGGTGCAAGCGATGGCATAACACTGCGGCCCCATCCCAGCAAGCCCACGGCGGCCACCGTCATGACCCCGGCCAAAGCGAAACTCCAGCCGACTAACCGCCAGTTCAGACCGCGTGTCACCGATGGGGTGGCTGAACTCCGTGGAAGCTCTTGCACGGCGCTGTCCACATGGGTGGCCTCCACGCTGTGCCCGCCCTGAGCGTAGGCGGCCAGCAGCGCCTTGTCAGCCAACAAGTTAATGCGCCGGGCACGCCCATCAGAGGCTTTGACCAGTCGGGCCATCGCTGCGGCTGAAAATAACCCGGCACCCTGCCATCCCGCCGCCCGCAAGCGGTGGTCAATGTAGGCGCTGACCTCGCTGGTTTGCAGAGATGGCAGCTCAAAGCGGTGAATCACACGGTCCCGAACCTGGCGCAGCCGGGGTTCAGCCAGCAAGGTGTCCAGCTCGGGCTGGCCGAACAGCATGATGTTGATCAATTTGTGCTGACCTGTTTCCAGATTGGAGAGCAGCCGAACTTCCTCTAGCGACTCGGCGGGCATCGCATGCGCCTCGTCAATCACCAACAACACGCGTTGCCCACCGGCATGGCGGCGCAACAGTTCTTGCTGCAAGGCGGCGAGTTTGGACTCGATGCTGCCCTGCAGCGACGCCAGCCCCAAGTCGCGTGCAATCGCCACAATGATTTCGTCGCGACTGAAACAGGGGTTGGCCAGATAGGCCACACACACCTCCGGCGCGAGTCGGCTGATCATCAACCGAGCCAGCAAGGTCTTGCCACTGCCCACCTCGGCCACCAAGGTGGTGATGCCTTCGTCGTGGGCACCCACGTGCAGCAATGCAGTCAGAATATCACCGCGCCGCCCCCCTGAAAAAAAGAAATCCAGATCAGGCGTGATCTGGAAGGGGGGCTTGGTGAGGCCAAAATGGTCAAGGTACAACGACGACATTCGGAAAGTGTACGGTCAATCATCGCCCAGCCGACCCACGCCAAGGTCAACGCTGCTAGGAAAATACTTATTGAAACCAGGTCTGTTCAGCTCACTTGGCGGCGGTGGCGGGTTGGCAGCCGCCTGGCTGACCCTCGGCAGCGGGCGTGCCGGCAATCAAGGGCATGAGGGAAGGTGCCAGCACTTTCAGCAACTGAACGGGCAAACCGCTGGTGAACCCGTAGTCAGCGGCTTTGGAACCCGGCACGTAGGCAATCAGGGTGCCGAAAAAGCGCTCGTCAATATTGAACACGAACGTGGCTGACCGATTCACCACCCGCGACTCCAGCAGGCGTCCACCCGCGCCGTAGGTGTCAAAGCGTTGGTCCCCCGTGCCGGTTTTTCCGCCCACCGCAAAGAAGCCACCTTGCGGACGAGGAAAAGCTTCGCGCACCCGCTTGGCGGTACCGATATCGACCACTTCGCGAATCGCTGCACGGGCGGCTTGGGCGACCTCAGGCGCCAGCACCACTTCGCCTGCGTTGCCTTGAAATGTCAAATGGGTTTCGTAGGGTGTCTGGGTGGCAAAGTGCATCGACTCAATCCGGGTGTTGGGCTTTCGCACACCATCGTTCACCAAAATACCCATCATCTCCGCCAAGGCGGCGGGCCGGTCGGCAGACGCCCCCAATGACGTAGCGTAAGAAGGCACCAAGGAGCCAAAGGGGTAGCCCATTTTGGTCCACTGCCGGTGAATTTCCAGAAACCCTTCACCTTCCAGCAAGACCAAAATGCGCTTGTCTTGGGCATGTTTGCGATGGGTCGAGAACAACCACGAATACACCGCTTGCCGCTCCGCCACGCTGGCCCCCATCACCTGCGTTTGACTGGCGCTTGGGTGACTGCCCAAATAGCCCACCAACCAGAGCTCCAAAGGATGCACCGTCGCCACGTAGCCGCGATCGGCCAGCGACATGGCGTCGGGCGCAAATTGGGCATAGAGGCGAGTCAAGGTGGCACCACTGATGTCACGGTCCGCCGGCAAGCGACTGACCACAAACTCTGAGAACTGCGCCAGCGTGCCCTCAGGTGAAATCGTTCGGAAAATAGCGGCCAACCGAGACAGGGTCGGGCGCACACCCTCCAGCAACAGCTGGCGCGCCTCCCTATCGGTCTTGCCTTGGTATTTGGTCAGGAAGCGGCGCATAAAAATTTGCCCCTCGCGGTCGGCAAACCGGGCCAGGTAGTCGGCACGACGCGGGTCATCGGCGTCTTGCAATAGCTTGGCAGACGAGCCCGGTGTGAGAAACATGTAGTGGCGCACGATGTCGCGCATCAGTCGAATAAACACCAGGTTGACGGAGTTGCGCAAGCCTTCCCGCAAGGTCATCACGCGGCCGTCATCTGACTTGTTGAAGTTGGCAAACGTGTGCATGCCACCGCCGGTGAAAAAAGCTTCAGCGGTGCTGGCGGAATAGGTGCGGCTCATGGCGGCGTCCAGCATCAACTTCAGGCTTCGGTCTTTGGCACGCAACAGGTAGTCCACGGCCCAGCGGGTCAGCACATCTTTGGGATCGACTTCTTGCGCTTTGAGTTGCGCTGAATCCAGCACGGACAAGCGCTCATGCAGCTTAGCCATCACATCCAAGTAGGTGACCAGCGTGCGCAGCTTGGCGGTTGATCCCAAGTCAAGCTTGGTGCCTTCGTTGATGTTGAGCGGCTGGTCGTAGTTGTCCGTCTGCACCCGCAAATAATTACGGTCGACACCACGCTCGTACAAGGTGAAGCTGTACACCACACCGGCTGGGTCGCCACGTGCCAACAGTTGTTTGTTATTGAGACCCAGCGCTTCGGCCTGGGCGGGATTGCGCAGGCTTTGCAGCAGCGTCGCCACCGTGGCCTGAACCGGTGCATTGAGGGTGCTGGCCACGTTCAGGTCCAAGCGGTCAAGGTCGTAAAAATTACCGCCCATCAGCCCTGTGAGGTGAGTGCGAACCGCATTGGCCGCTTTTTGGGTGACGAACGACACGTCCGACGCCGGCACACGGCCGGCGCGGCGCTTCAACTTCGCCGCCAAGCCCGCGTCGCGCAAGGCGGGCGTGATGACGTCCGCCGTAGTCAACAAACGCAGGTAGCTGTCTGCCAACGTTTCCAGCTCGATTTCGGGCGCATCAAAGTAATACGACGGGCGGCGCTGGGAGATCAGCAGACTCAGCGTCTGTTTGTACAGCAAGCCCATCTCCTGAATATTGCCCTTGCCCGCAGCGTCTTCTTTCAAAATGCGACGCACCTCGGTGAAGTCGCGGCCATACCAAGCCCACAACCCATCGCCAATGCCATGCACCTCACCAAACCCCAGCTTGGCGGACAAGGGCATGGTGTTCAGGTAGGCCAGCACAATCTGGCGTCGCGCCTCGGTGGTGTCTTCGCCTGGCTGGTAGGCGCGCAGCGAGGCAGACACCATTTGCTGCAACTTCTCCGTGATGGAAGAGGTGCGCCCCTCAGAAGAATGTCGGTACTTCTCAATTTGAGTGGCGAGCGTGCTGCCCCCCGGTGCATTGCCCTGTCCCGTGATGAGGTTTTGCGCCTTGACAGCCACCGCATGGGCCAAACGGTCCCACTCCACGGCGGGGTTGCGCTTGGGGGTTTGGGGGTCCAAGAGTTCTCGGTTTTCGATGAACAACAGACTGTGCACCAACTCAGGCGCTAGATCATCGAAGCGTTCAAACACGCGGGTGGGGTAACGCTCTTGAAACAAAGTGTCTTGACGGCAATCCTGAATGGTGAGGCCACCCTGAATTTTCTCGGGGTAAGGAGCAAAAAAACCCGCGTCCAGCAATTCGGTCATGCCCTCTGAAATGCGCGCTTGCTGGGTCACCGAAAAATTGCGCTCCTTCAACTTTTCAATGAATACGGGCAGTTTGGAGTAACCCAAGCGGTCGTCATACGGCGCACTGGCGGGGAAGCGGATGGACGCACTGGGGCCCTCTTCCAATGAAAACGTCGATTTTTTCGCCAGCTTGGCAAAAAATTGAGCTTGGTAAGTGGACGTGCGAAATTCTCGTGCCGCCAACACACCGACGACGACCAATGCGGTCGCTACCACCAGTAAAACCGACACCCGTAGCCAGAAAAAAAACAGCGTCCACTTGCCCTGCATGCACATCACCCTGAATATCTTGAATCAACGCGTTTCGGCGCCACCCTGTGTTGGGTGCCACTCCGAAAAGACGCTATTGTGCGCTGCAATATAAACACGCTCAGTGCGCGCTATACGGCCAACACACACCGAGATCGGGCAAACCCCTAGATACACGATGGCATCCCCCTTGCTAGGATGAATTCATAACTTGACTGAATGGTCAATTTTTACAAACCGAGTTTGATCCCCCCTCTTTGAAGGAGCTGCAACGTGTCCACCTCTCTGCCCCCTGACGTTCAAGCCGGTCGTTTAAGCGCCCTTGAATACGCCCAACGCTTTACCGATGCCACCCCCCGCCTAACCCAAGCGCAGGCGGTTTTGGAGTCAGAGCGCTGCCTGTACTGCTATGACGCGCCCTGCGCCACCGCCTGCCCCACCGGCATTGACGTGCCCTCCTTCATCAAGCGCATTGCCGACGGCAACCTGCGCGGCTCAGCGCATGCGATTTTGGACGCCAACCCACTGGGCGGCATGTGTGCCCGCGTCTGCCCCACCGAGAACCTGTGCGAAGCGGTGTGCGTGCGCAACACCCAAGAAGGCGTGCCGGTCGCCATTGGCCGCTTGCAACGCCACGCGGTCGATGCCTTGATGGAAAGCCCCCAACCGCAATTATTCACCCGCGCGCCCAGCACCGGCAAGACCGTCGCCGTGGTGGGCGCTGGCCCGGCGGGCTTGGCCTGTGCCTTTACCTTGGCACGCCTCGGGCATGACGTGGTGATTTTTGACGCCCACCCCAAGGCCGGTGGCCTGAACGAATACGGCTTGGCCAGCTACAAAACCACGGACAACTTCGCCCAAAAAGAGATTCAATGGCTGCTCGACATTGGCGGCATTGAAATTCGCCATGACTGGAAGTTGGAAACGCCAGCACAGGTGAGCGCACTGCAAAACGACCATGACGCCCTGTTCTTGGGCATGGGCCTGTCCACCACGCACCGATTGGGCGTGCCAGGTGAAGACTTGAATGGGGTGCAAGATGCGGTTAATTTCATTGCCACCTTGCGCCAGACCGACGACTTGGCCACCCTGCCGGTGGGTCGCCGGGTGATTGTGATTGGTGGCGGCATGACGGCCGTGGATGCCTCGGTGCAAAGCAAGCTGCTGGGGGCCTCCGTGGTGCACATGGCGTACCGGCGCGGCGCTGAAACCATGACCGCCTCTAAAGCCGAACAAGAGTGGGCGCAAACCAATGGCGTGGTGCTGCACCACTGGCTGGCTCCGGTCGAGATTTTGGGCCAAAACGGCCATGTGACAGCCGTGCGCTTTGCCGAGCAGGCCCTGGTGGACGGCAAGATGCAAGCCACAGGACGTGAGTTGACCTGGGAGGCAGACACCGTGTTGAAAGCCATTGGCCAGCAACTGGGCAACCCGGTGCTCGCGCAAGTGGGCCTGACGCTGCAAAACGGACGCATTGCCACCGACGAAGCGGGGGCCACCAACCTGCCCGGCATTTGGGCTGGCGGCGACTGCCGCGCGGGCGGTTTGGACTTGACGGTGGAGGCCGTGGAACACGGCAAACAGTCTGCCAACGCCATCCACACCCACCTGATGGGCGCCTAAGCCCTCGCCCTCGTCACCTTGAAGAACACTGGAGAAACACCATGGCCAATTTAAAAACCACCTTCGCTGGCATCAACAGCCCCAACCCCTTCTGGCTGGCCTCAGCCCCACCCACTGACAAAGCCACCAACGTGAACCGCGCGTTTGAAGCCGGTTGGGGCGGCGTGGTCTGGAAAACGCTGGGCGAGGCGGGCCCACCGGTGGTCAACGTCAACGGCCCACGCTATGGCGCTTTGCTCACGCCGGACCGGCGCTTGATGGGCTTTAACAATATTGAACTGATCACCGACCGCGATTTAGAGCTCAATCTGAAAGAAATCACCGAGGTGAAGCGCAACTGGAGCGACCGCGCCATGATCGTCTCGCTGATGGTGCCTTGCGTGGAGGAGTCTTGGAAAGCCATTTTGGCGCGGCTGGTGGACACCGGTGCCGACGGCATCGAACTCAATTTTGGCTGCCCGCACGGCATGAGCGAGCGCGGCATGGGCGCGGCCGTGGGCCAAGTGCCGGAGTACATTGAGATGGTCACCGCGTGGTGCAAGCACTATTCCAAGCTGCCCGTCATCGTGAAGCTCACCCCCAACATCACCGACGTGCGCTTACCCGCCCGTGCGGCGAAAAAAGGCGGGGCGGATGCGGTGTCCCTCATCAACACCATCAACTCCATCATGGGCGTGGACCCCGCCACCCTGACCATGACGCCCTCCACCGGCGGCCAAGGCTCGCATGGCGGTTACTGCGGCCCGGCTGTGAAACCCATTGCGCTGAACATGGTGGCCGAGATTGCGCGCGACCCGCTCACGGCCGGCCTGCCTATTTCTGGCATTGGCGGTATTGGCAACTGGCGTGATGCGCTGGACTTCATCGCCCTGGGCGCTGGCAATGTGCAGGTGTGCACCGCCGCCATGGTGTACGGCTTCAAGATCGTGCAAGAGATGGAAAGCGGCTTATCCAACTACATGGACGAGATGGGTTTCGAGTCAGTGAGCCAAATTGTGGGCAAGGCCGTACCGACCGTGTCGGACTGGAAGTTCATCAACCTCAACCACATCTCCAAAGCCGTCATCAACCAAGACTCGTGCATTGAGTGCGGTCGCTGTCACATTGCCTGCGAAGACACCTCGCACCAAGCCATCACCGCCACCAAAGACGGTAAGCGCCATTTCGAAGTCAAAGAAGACGAATGCGTGGGCTGCAACCTGTGCGTTCTGGTGTGCCCAGTGCCCGAGTGCATCACCCTGCGAGACCTGCTGCCCGGCGAAGTCGATCTGCGAACCGGCAAAACGGTGAGTGCCGTTCACGCGGACTGGACGACGCACCCGAACAATCCCTCCCGCATCGCGGCTTGAGCGCCTTGCAACACTTGCCTTTAAGCATCAAAATGGGCGCTAGCCCGCTATTTAATTGCGTAAGCAGCTATTTTTTTAGGAGCATTTCATGAGCACCTTGTTCATTCGCGGGGGCACCGTCGTCAACGCCGACTGCCAAACCCGCGCCGACGTCTTGTGTGTCGACGGCAAGATCACTGCGGTGGGTGAGGGTCTGGAAGCCCCAGCCGGTGCCACCATCGTGGACGCGGGCGGCCAATATGTGATGCCAGGCGGCATTGACCCACACACCCACATGCAACTGCCTTTCATGGGCACCGTCACCATGGACGACTTCTTCACCGGCACGGCAGCGGGCTTGGCCGGTGGCACCACGTCGATCATCGACTTCGTCATTCCTAGCCCGAAGCAGTCGCTCATGGAGGCGTACCAAACCTGGCGCGGCTGGGCTGAAAAGTCAGCCGCCGACTATGGTTTTCACGTGGCCGTCACTTGGTGGGACGAATCGGTCAAGCGCGACATGGGCACGCTGGTCAAGGAAGAAGGCATCAACAGCTTCAAGCACTTCATGGCCTACAAGAACGCCATCATGTGCGACGACGAAACGCTGGTGAACAGCTTCAAACGTGCCCTGGAGCTGGGTGCCATGCCCACCGTGCACGCTGAAAACGGCGAGCTGGTGTACCTGCTGCAAAAACAAGTGGCCGAGATGGGCATCACCGGTCCCGAAGGCCACCCGCTGTCGCGCCCGCCCATGGTGGAGGCCGAAGCCGCCAACCGCGCCATCGCCATTGCTGACGTGCTGAACGTGCCGATTTACGTGGTGCACGTGTCCTGCATTGAAGCCGCTGAGGCCATTGCCCGTGCCCGCGCGCGCGGCCAGCGGGTCTATGGCGAAGTGCTGGCGGGCCACTTGGTGCTGGACGACAGCGTGTACCGCCACCCCGACTTTGTCAGCGCCGCCGCCCACGTCATGAGCCCGCCGTTTCGCCCCAAAGGCCACCAAGAGTTTCTGTGGCGCGGCCTGCAAAGCGGCAATTTGCACACCACCGCCACCGACCACTGCACCTTTTGCGCGGAGCAAAAAGCCGCCGGAAAAGCCGACTTCTCGAAAATCCCGAACGGCACCGGCGGCGTGGAAGAACGTTTGGCGGTCATTTGGGACGCCGGCGTCAACACCGGTCGCCTCACGCCGTCCGAGTTTGTGGCCATCACGTCGGCCAACACCGCCAAGCTGTTCAACATCTACCCGCGCAAAGGCTGCGTGGCGGTGGGGGCGGATGCTGATTTGGTGGTGTGGGACCCCGAAGGCAGCAAAACCCTGTCGGTCACCACCCAGCACAGCAAGGGCGACTTCAACATTTTTGAAGGCCGCACCGTCAAAGGCATTCCAAGCCACACTGTGAGCCAAGGTGAATTGGTGTTTGTGCAAGGCGACTTGCGCGCCGTGCAAGGCAAAGGCCGCTACATCAAGCGCCCCGCCTTCAGCGACAACTTCACCGCCAACCGCCTGCGCTCCGAGACGCTGGCACCCACGCCTGTCGTGCGCTAACCGTCGCTCCACCGACTGAAAAGAATCACCATGACCACCGCCACCACCCCCAAAATCGACACCCTGCGCATCAACGGCGAGCGCCTGTGGGCCTCGCTCATGGAGCTGGCCCAAATAGGTGCCACGCCCAAAGGCGGCGTCTGCCGCTTGACCCTCACCGACTTGGACAAGCAGGGGCGCGACCTCGTGCTGCGCTGGGCGGTTGAGGCCGGCATGACCGTCACCATCGACAAAATCGGCAACGGCTTCATGC
>JAGODZ010000160.1 GCA_017997975.1 Rhodoferax sp. | reverse complement strand
AAGGTTTTGTCGCAACCCGGCCCACCAATGATGTTGATGACCTGCGTGGGGTACAGGCGCATTCTGTTTTCCTGCACATGTTCGGAAGCGGTGGTGTAGTGCATCGTCATGGCGGTCTACTCTCTAGCAGCCTGTCGGACTTAGGAATCGTCGGCTGCAAATCGACCGCAGCGGGCTATTTTTCGCCGCTTTCTTACCCAATATCCAGATATTGGGCTGCGAAATCGTCAAAAACTATCCTCGCTGGGGCCGATTTTCGCTTTCGACGACCTAAGCCCGACAGGCTGCTAGTGGGGGAACAATGAGTGCGGGGTGTCAACGACTTGAACAGTAGCAGAGGACGCGGGCTGGTGGGAACTTTCGATCTGTCGTTTTTTGACTCAAGAGGCGATGCCCGTGCGCTGCAGCACGTCGTTCACCAACTCCAAGCGAACCAGCGGGTTGTCGAGTGCCATCATGTGATGTCGGGTCTCCAGAGGCAGGGGCAGCAGCTCACACCAGCGGTTGGACACCCACGCGCAGTCGTCCAAGTGGTAGGGCTGAGGCACGGGAGAAGGCTCGCTGGCGGTGCTGCGGGCGCTGAGGGCGTCCAACACTTGGTTGAGTGCGTTGGCCACGTTTTGAAGATCAGGCGGAATGGGCACGGCCAAGTCAGGGGTGAGCAAGGTCACGTTGGCGGTCCACAAGCCGTGTTTGAGCTGCGAGCGGTTTGAAATATCAAAGCGCTGCTGGCCAACGCACTGAACCAGGATGAGCCCTGCTTGAGGGGTGGAAAACTTGGTGATGCGGGCCAGCGTGCCGACCCGCTGAAAGTTCTCTGTGGCAAAGCCATCCCCCCGGGGGGAGTGGGGGTCGGGCTGGCGCACCTCGGCACCTTGACTTAAGGTGACCACGCCAAACGGGGCGCCAGTGCTGTGGCACTTGCCAATCATGCTGAGGTAGCGCACTTCAAAAATACGCAGTGGCAGCAGGCCGCCGGGGAACAGCACGGTGCCCAGCGGGAACAGGGGCAACAAATCGAGGGTGAGGGATTCGGTCATGGTCAGGCCAAAAAGTGTGGGTACTGATGATCTTCCCATGAACCCCACCACCCGCGTTGACGGACTGGTTTTTCAGAGGTCAGGGCGGCGGGTGAGTGCCAAAGTGCTCACATGGCCTTGAACTGGTGCGCATAAAGCCGGCTCACCGCTAATTTTTCTGGGCGACCGCGCAGCGTGAGGCTGAGCTTGCCGGAGTCGTCTCGCGTGACGGTGTGCACGGCGAGGGCTTGCACCACGGTGCCACGGTGGATTTGCCAAAACAGGCTGGCGTCGAGCTGGGGCAGCAGGTCTTTGAGGGGGGTGCGAATCAGGTACTCGTGATCCAAGGTGAGCACGCGCAGGTATTTGTCGGCGGCTTCAAAGTAAAGCACCTCACCCACCGGAATCAGGCGGATTTGAGGCCCCACACTCACTTGAATCACTTTCAATGGCGCAGTGGCAACCGGCGGTGGGCTGGACAGAAGGCCTCGGAGTTGGCTCAGGGTTGCTTCCAAATTGAGAGCGGGCTGCGCAGGTCTGGCAAGGGATTGCTTCACTTTTTCTATTGTCTTTTGCAAGCGGGCGAGTTGCAGGGGTTTGAGCAAGTAGTCAATGGCTTGTGCCTCAAAGGCCTGCACTGCGTAGTGCTCATAGGCGGTCAGGAAAACCAAGGCGGGAAAGGCCGGGTGCTGCGGCGTGTGGTCGCTGGGCCACTCGTCGGCCAGCGCTTTGGCGGCCTCCAAACCACTTTGGCCGGGCATGCGAATGTCAAAAAACAGCACGTCGGGCTGCAACGCCAGTGCCTGCGCCACCGCCGAATGGCCATCGCCGACCACGGCCAATACCTGCAGTTCAGGCCAAACTTGCGCCAGCGCCGACTGCAGGGCGGCGGCCAGCAGGGGCTCGTCTTCGGCAATCAGGGCGGTGGGAGAGCGGGGGGGTTCAGGTTGCATGTCAGATTAATTCACAAGGAAATGTGATGCTAGCCCTTGTTCCACCTGCGTGAGTAGCTACTAATTCAAGAGCGCCTTGGTCGCCATAGGTGTCGGCCAGGCGGGCGCGAATTTGGGTCAAACCAAAGCCATCGTGGGCGGTGGCAGGGGCGGTGTAGCCCGCGCCCGTGTCGGTGACTGCCAAGGTGATTTGCGTGCCCTTGCGCTGGGCTTGGACGGTGATCAGGCCGCCCGCAATCTGAGGGTCCAGGCCGTGTTGAATGGCGTTTTCAACCAAGGGTTGCAGCAGCAAAGGCGGCACGGGTAGATCGGCCAAGTCGGCTGGCAGCAGCAGGGTGAATTGCAGCCGGGGGCCCATGCGCACGGACATGAGTTCGAGGTAGTCGCGCAGCAGATCAAACTCGGCTTGCAGGGGGTGCTGGGCCCGCCTTGAGCCGCTCAGCGTGGCACGCAGGTAGCTCACCAAGCGGTCCAGCATGTGTTGGGCGCGGGTGGGGTCGGTGCCAATGAGGGCGTGCAGATTGGCCAGCGTGTTGAAAAGCATGTGGGGCTCTAACTGGGTTTCCAGCAGTTTCAGGCGCGACTCGGCGGCGTGGCGCAGGGCGGCCTGCGCCCGCTCGCGCTCTTTGGCCAGCTGGGAGCGGCTGACAAAGAAGTAAGTCAACACCGCACCGATGACCAGGCTCAAACTCACCAAGCCCCAGGCCTGGCGGGGATGGCGCGCCCATTGGCTGACGCTGTCCCCGCCCGAGACCCCATCACCCAGAGCGCTGCCCAGTAAAAAACCGACCACCGACGCGACGGGCACGATGAGCACAATGCGCTGCCACTGCGTGGCCCAGTCCCGGATCAGCCAGCGCCGGCCCTGGTGAATCAGCACGCCAATGCTCAGGCCAATGCATTGCGAGTAAATGAAGTTGTTGGCGTAATCGTATTCGCCAAACACGGTGAGGCCCAGGGCGATGGCGCTGTTGAGCACCAGCGCGGGCAGCAGGTGGGCCAGCAAGGTGCTGGGGTGCAGGGGGCGCTGGTTCACCGGGTCACCGAGGGTCTTTGGTGTGGGCCAGCTGAGCACGCTCGCGCTCCAGCAGGCGTTGGTGCAGGCCAGCGCCCGCGCCCCGACCCCAAAAGACGACCACACCATGAATCAGCAGACCCAGACCCCAGCCAAAGGCCGGAAACACGGCCCAGGGGTGACCGTTGAGCCCGGAGAGCAGGGCCAGCCCAGCGTTGACGAGGACAAAGACCAAGGCATGGGTGAACCAACCCATTTTGGCGTTCGCGCGGCGGCGGGCCAGGCGTTCAATGTCGTCGTATGTCATGGTGATGGTTCCTTCGGTGGATGATGATGGTAACGAAACGAAGTCGAATGAAGTCACGCCCGGCACAGGCGAAACAGGCGTGCAGCACGGCCCAGAAAAACACCACTGAAAGCCCCATACAGCGCCGCCCAACTCAGGCTGACGGCCGTGCCATGAACCAGCTCAGGCCGCACAGCGGAGAGTGCGCCCACCGTGTATTTGGCAAAGAAGATGCCCGTCATCAGCAGCATAGGCACCCAACTGCCGGGCAAATCGAAGCGCTGGCGGGTGGCGTCATAACGGGTGGCGGCGGGCAAAGGCTGGCGCATGACCCCCACCAGAGCTGTCAGGCCTGCGCAAAACCAGACCACCCAAACGGCGGTCTGAGCACCAAAGGCATGGAGCGTGCCTTGCAAAGACAGGCCCACCATCACGAGTGGAACAATGGCGGTTGTGGGCAGCGAGGCCAACCGGCGCTTGCTTTGGCTGTGGCCCAACCACAGCAAGGCGAGGAGCAAAAACCAAACCCAAACAGGGCTGTGGCTGATGATTTGAGTGAGCATGGCAAGGTCTTTTTGAAGTGAGTGGAGGGTGTGGCCAAGGTTTTGGCGCTTCCCGATGCCTGAACTGTGCCCGCGCTGCTCCAATGAGGCGACCGATTTGCGACGAAATGCGATTGCGGTGGTGTCAAGCGCCAGCGTTGGGCGCAAAGCACGGTGCTGCGCAGTGATAATTGCCGCGCATCAACATCGCACCACATCAAGGAGTGTTCGCTTGGATATCGTTTTGCTGCTTAAAGCCGCCATCATGGGCATCGTCGAAGGGCTGACGGAGTTTTTGCCCATCTCGTCCACCGGGCACTTGATTTTGGCGGGGTCGCTGCTGGGGTTTGACGATGACAAGGCCAAGGTGTTTGACATTGCCATTCAAACCGGGGCTATTTTTGCGGTGATTTTGGTGTACTGGCAAAAAATTCGTGACACGGTGGTGGCGCTGCCCACTGACAAGCAAGCGCAGCGTTTTGCACTGAATGTGTTGATTGCGTTTTTTCCGGCGGTGATTTTGGGACTGGCCTTTGGCAAAGCCATCAAGGCGAACTTGTTCACCCCTGAGGTGGTGGCCAGCGCCTTTATTTTGGGTGGTTTCATTATTTTGTGGGCCGAGCGCCGCCAGGCCCACAACCCCGCCGTGACCCGCGTGCACAGTGTGGACGCCATGACGCCCATGGACGCCTTGAAGGTGGGGTTGGCGCAATGCTTGGCCATGATTCCGGGCACCAGTCGCAGTGGCGCCACCATCATTGGCGGCATGTTGCTGGGCTTGTCGCGCAAGGCGGCCACTGACTTCTCGTTCTTTTTGGCCATTCCGACGCTGATTGGCGCGGGGGTTTACAGCCTGTACAAAGACCGCGCACTGCTGGCTCTAGCCGATGTGCCGATGTTTGCGGTGGGGCTGGTGTTCTCGTTCCTTAGCGCGTGGATTTGTATTCGCTGGTTGCTGACCTACATTGCCACCCACAGTTTTGCTGGGTTTGCCTATTACCGCATCGTGTTTGGGGGGGTGGTGCTGGCCAGCAGCTGGAGCGGGCTGGTGACTTGGGCTGCTTGAGTGGTGACACCGCAGCACAGCGGTGGTTCAGTGAGTCATGTTGCGCAGCGCTGTTTCTAGGGCGGCTGCGGTGGCCAAGGGTTTTTCCATGGGAAACAGATGGGTTCCATCCAACATCATGATACGACCTTTGGCTATTTTTTCAGTCATCGCCATGCCCGCTTGTTTGATCTCTGTGCTCTGAATGCCGCCAATGAACGTCACTGGACATTTGATGGGGTGGCGCTTGAACAATGCGACCATGTTGTGCGGCAAACTGTTGTAAATGGCAGACTCAATCTCACGGTCAAAACTCAGCACGCGGCTGGGTTGGCCGTCCACCCACTCGTCGCGTGTGCCCAGATCAATGTAGTCTTGCAAGACGAGGGGGTCCCACTTGGCAAACGATTTCTTGTGCTGAAAATGCGCCATCACCGCCGCCGTGTCGGCCCACTGGTTGCGCCGCTTGCGGCTGACTGAGGCAGGCGAAAAAGACTGAAACAGCGGTGTTGTCTTGGCCGCGCCCAAAGCCTTGGCCCGCCAGCCGCCAATCAGGGGGGAATCCAGCAGCACCACGCCACGAACCAAGTTCGGCGCTTTGGATGCCACCATCGCGCTCAAAAATCCCCCCAGAGAATGGCCGGCCAGAAAGACGGGCACGCCGGCTTGGTCGGCTTGCAACTGCACGAAGTCCACCAATTGCTGCACCAAGTGCGGCCAATTGTTCGTGACCGGGTAGCGGGGGTCATGCCCCAGCTGGTCAATCGCACTGACTGCAAAGCCCCGTGCTGTCAGGGCCTTGAACAAGACGCGGTAAGTGCTGGCGCCAAAGCTGTTGGCGTGGGAGAAAACGAGGGGCGTCATGCGTTAAATCAGCTTTTCTTGGGCATTGGTGATTTTTTTGAGCGGCAAATGGCGGCTCAACGGCGCCATCAGGGGAATCTTGGTGGGGCCGCCGTTCCACAACGGGTCTTCGATGCTGTCAAACACTTCGCGCAGTTTTTGGCCCCAGTTGTTGTGCAGCATCTTGAAGTAAGGGTTGTCTTCGTCAATGCACACCACTTTGTCGGTAAAGAACCGGTCGGCTTCGTAAATCACCATGTCCAGTGGCAGGCCCACCGAGAGGTTGGATTTGAGGGTGGAGTCCATGGACACCAGCGCACATTTAGCGGCTTCGTTCAAGGGTGTTTTGGGGGTGATGACCCGGTCTAGAACGGGTTTGCCGTATTTGGACTCGCCCACCTGAAAATACGGTGTTTCAGGGGTGGCTTCAATGAAGTTGCCGGCTGAGTACACCTGGAACAGGCGCATGGCTTCGCCTTTGATTTGACCACCAAAGATCATGGACACATTAAAGTCCACGCCCGAGTGCTGGAGTGACTCAGCGTCGCGCTCATGCACTCTGCGAATGGCCGCCCCCAGAATGCGGGTGGCATCGAACATGCTTTTGGCGTTCCAAATCGTCAGGGGCTCGCCGCTGTTGTGGTCCTTGATCTGTTCGACTTGCAAAATTTCGCGAATGGACTGAGAAATGCTCAGGTTCCCCGCGGAGAGCAAGACCATGAAGCGGTCATCGGGCTTCTCATAAACAATCATCTTGCGAAAGGTGCTGATCTGGTCCAGACCCGCGTTGGTGCGCGAGTCGGACAGAAAAACCAGCCCGGCGTTGAGTTTGATGGCGACGCAGTAAGTCATGGTCTGGTGGGTGAGAGGAAACCCCGGAGTGTACCGAGCGAGCGTTCAGCTGGAGCGCAAGAGTGGATCAAAGGCGACAGCGCCGGGTGGCGCTGCCAGACGAGACGCAAAGCTAGAGCAATCCGTGGTTGTTCAGCGTGGACTTGAGACGACGCACTTCGTGCTGCAAATCCAAAATCAAAGCGGCGGCGTCCAACCCGACGCCAAAGTCGCGCTCCAAGCGGCGCGCCTCCAACGCACATTTCAGGTCAGCACTTTGAAACTGCCATTCTTCAGGCGAAATGGTCGTGAAGGGGCCACACAAAATGCCCACTTCAACCAGTTGGACGACCCATTCCACCTCCGCTCCACAAGCATGGGCCAATTCGGCAATAGCCAAAGGATGGGCGTCATCGACCGCAAGGAGGGTGGTGACGCTGTAGCTGGACATGCGCATGGTCATGCTCCCGAATGAAGAAGGTGGCGACGGGGATCAAAGGGCGCGGCCTTGGCCAGTTGGGCATAGGCTTGGCGCACCGCTTCACTGTCTGCCGGTGGCAAAGCGATCTCCAGTAATAAATACAAGCGGCCTGGGGGCTTGCCTGGCAAGCCCCGGTCTTTGAGGCGCAACTTGAGGCCACTGCGTGCGTTGGCGGGAATGGTGACCTCCACCACGCCCCCACTGGGCGTAGGCACTTGCACTTGTGCGCCCAACGCGGCTTCAGTTGGCGTCACGGGCAGGGTCATGTAGAGGTCGCTGCCATCAACGCGGTACAGTTTGTGTGCGGCGAGTCGCACTTCCAGATACAAGTCGCCTGCCGCCTCGCCGCCGTGTCCGGGCAGGCCTTGGCCGGCCAAGCGAATGAACTGCCCCGGATGCACGCCCGCGGGGATCTTGACACTGAGCGTGCGGTTGACATAGGCCGGTTGGCCCTGGGCGTCCAACTCCAGGGCGCGCAAGCTAATTTCCCGTTCCACGCCTTTGATGGCGTCTTCAATGGCAATCTCGATGGCCGCATGGTGGTCTTCGCCGCGCGCCTTGTGTTGACGACTTTGAGCGCCTCGGAACTCGCCTTTTCCGAATACGGAGGAAAAGAACTCACTGAAATCGGCGCTGTCTCTGGGGCCTTGCGCACCGCCGCGATGAAACTCGAAGCCTTCGTCCCACCCCGGTGGCGGTTGGTCGTTGCCTTGTCTGGGGTCTTGGCTGCCATGGCCTTGCGCCACGCGCGCCGCCAGTGCGTCGTAAGTGGCGCGCTTCTCCTTGTCGCGCAGCACAT
>JAGODZ010000159.1 GCA_017997975.1 Rhodoferax sp. | reverse complement strand
CAGCACCGACCAATCGGCCACCAGGGGGCGCAGCATGAACACCACCGGCAGTACAAAGCCCACCAGAATAGGCACACCGCAAACGCCCCAAGCCAGCCATTGCGAGGCGCCTTGCAGCCGCAAAGGCCGGGCATCCAACGAACCCGCTCGTGCACCCCGGGTGGATGAGAACCGCATGCGCTTTTCGGCGCGGTGCTCTAGAAACAGGAGCAAGGCAACAAAGGCCAATAGCAAGGTCGCCAACTGGGCGGCGGCGATGCGGTTGTCCATGGACAGCCAAGCTTTGTAGATACCAGCGGTGAAGGTTTGAATACCAAAGTAGCTCGACACGCCAAAGTCGGCCAGCGTTTCCATCAAGGCCAGCGCCGTGCCCGCCGCCACGGCAGGTCGCGCCAGTGGCAAGGCGACCTCCAAAATGCGCCGACGCATGGGCGCACCCAAAAGACGGGCGGCCTCCATCAGTTGTGAAGCGCGCTCGCCCAAGGCGGTGCGCGCCAGCAAATAGACGTAGGGGTACAACGCAAAGATGAAGACCAATGCGGCGCCGCCTTCACTGCGCACCTCAGGAAAGACACGCCCCTCCAGACCCAAAACCGCTCGTATCCACGTTTGAAACGGTCCGCCAAACTGGAGAAAATCGGTGTAAGCGTAAGCGACCACATACGCGGGAATGGCCATCGGCAGCAACAGCGCCCACTCAAACACTTTTCGCCCGCGAAAATCAAACAAGGTCACCGCAGCCGCCGTGGAGAGGCCCACCAAAATCACCCCGACAGCGACCGTCACGCACAGTCGCAGCGTGGTCCACACATAGGCCGGCAGCACGGTGCTGCGCATTTCACGCAGTATTTGAGCCGACCCAGCGTCTGGGGCACCCCCTGGGATCCAAGAGGCAAAGACCGCCAGCACGGGCAGCATGAAGGCCAGCGTCAGCAGCAGCAGCAGGGTTTGGCGAAGCCGGTGAAACAGCATGAAAATGTGACCCGACTTGAGGCAAGGACGTGAAGTAAATGAGAATTGTAAGCATCTACAATGGCGCGCATGTTCTTAGAGGTCTCCCATCTTCGCGTGGCCTACGCTGGCCGCCCCCAACCTGCTGTGCGCGACGTCTCGCTGGGGTTGAACGCGGGCGACATTGGTGTGTTAATTGGCCCCTCGGGCTGTGGCAAAACCACTTTATTGCGCGCTGTGGCAGGGCTGGAGGCGGTATCGGGCGGCAGTATCCAACTGGCAGACCAAGTTGTCAGCAGCACGTCGTTCAATCTCGCCCCTGAAAACCGCCAAATTGGCATGGTGTTTCAAGATTACGCGCTGTTTCCGCACCTGACCATCGGCCGCAACGTGGGCTTTGGCATTCACCACTTGGCCACCAAAGCACGCGCCGCTCGCGTGGCAGAGGTGCTGGAACTGGTCGGTTTGGCGGGTCAAGAAGCGCGTTTTCCGCATGAACTCTCAGGTGGTCAGCAACAGCGCGTGGCCTTGGCAAGGGCACTGGCCCCCAAACCCCGTTTGCTGCTGTTGGACGAACCCTTTTCAAACTTGGATGTGGATTTGCGCGAACGTCTGGCACATGAAGTGCGCACGATTCTCAAAGCGGCACAAACCACCGCGCTTTTTGTCACCCACGATCAGTTAGAAGCCTTTGCCATTGGCGACCGCATTGGCGTGATGCACGAAGGGGCGTTGCACCAGTGGGACGACGCCTACACCCTGTACCACCGCCCGACCACCCGCTTTGTGGCCGAGTTCATTGGGCACGGCGTGTTCGCTCCAGCGGTGATTCGCCAAGTGGGGCAGCAAGTGGTGGTGCAAACCCCTCTGGGTGATTTGACTGACGTGGCCGAGTGTCCCCTGCCCTGCGCTTTTGCAGGGGGTGCCTGTGACGTGCTGCTGCGGGCGGACGACATCGTGCATGACGACGATGCACCGGTGAAAGCGCAAATTGTGCGCAAAGCGTTTCGGGGCTCAGAGTTTCTCTACACCCTGCGCTTGGCCACCGGCGAGACAGTGATGGCCCATGTGCCCAGTCACCACGACCACAAGGTGGGGGAGTGGATCGGCATTCGCGCCCAAGTGGACCATGTGGTCACGTTCAACCGGGACTGCCCGGGCGTGGGCGGAAAAACTTGCGAAATGCCGTGCAAAAATACGATGCGCCCGCTTGTGGCGGGGGCTGCTGCCACCAAGGCGTCAACGCCAATCATCCCAGTTTCCTAACATTCGCTCTGCCCCGGCGCGCGCAGGCGCGCCACTTCGGCGCGCAGATCGGCCGCCCACGTGCGGCGATCACGACCTTGGGCCAACTGAGCCTCACCATAAGTCAACACCACACGCAAGGGGCGCGCTTTGAGTGTGCGCCACAGGGACTGCATCATCGTGTCGTCGCCCACATAGCAAGGGGCAAAACTGAGGGTTCCCGTCGCTCCATCAACATAGGAAATGGCAACCGGCATCACTGGGGCGTTGACGGCTATCGCGGCTTGAAACAGGTTGGCGTGAAACGGCAATAAGCTGACGCCGTCGCTGGTGGTGCCTTCGGGAAAAACGGCCAGCACGTCGCCTGCACTCAAGTGTTCGGCCATGTGGTGAACCACCCGCATCGCGTCGCGTCGCGATTCGCGCTCAATGAACAGTGTGCCGCCCGCACTGACCATGGCGCCCACGAGAGGCCAGTGTTTGATATCGGCCTTGGACACGAAGCGGCAAGGGCGGGCCGCCAGCATCACCACAATGTCCAACCAAGAAATATGGTTGGCCGCCAGCAACAAAGGCCCCTGAACAGGCGGTGTGCCATGCACTACCACTTGTATAGCAAACTTCTCAAGCAGGGTCAGGGACCAAGCCTTGATTTGATCTTCTCTTTGCAGCAGCGTTAGGCGAGGCAATCGTGTCGCAACCAGCCAAGCCCCCCAAAGGACGTAGCTGGTGACGCGCATCAGCTTCCAGACGGCCCGGAGCCGAATCCACACCCCGCTCATTTGGCTTGGTAAGCGACCTGACCCCCGACCACGGTGTAACGCACCCGTCCCGGTAATTCGTAGCCAGAGAATGGGGTGTGCTTGCCCTGGCTGCGCAGTGCACTCGACTCCACCACCCAGTCTTCCTGAGGGGCGAAAACGCAAAGGTCAGCCAGGCCGCCGACGGCCAAGCGACCCACGCGACCCGCTCGCTTGCCCAGGGCACTGCCCAGCACATCGGCTGGGCCGCTGGTCACGACCGCCAAAGCGCGGGCGAGGTCCACCTTTTTGTCCACACTCCACTTGTAAGCCAAGCTCAGCAACAACTCGACCCCGGTCGCACCCGGCTCACTCTCCGCAAAGGGAAGGTGTTTGGCATCTTCGTCCACCGGGGTGTGGTCCGAGACCAGGGCGTCGATGGTGCCGTCCGCCAAACCAAGGCTGAGCGCATCGCGGTCGCGTTGCTGGCGCAGCGGCGGGTTCAACCGCGCTCGGCTGTCGAAGTAACTGATGTCCGCATCGGTGAGGTGCAGCGAGTTGATGCTGATATCGCAGCTGACTTTGAGCCCTTCTAACTTGGCTTGGCGCACCAAACCTACCCCTGCGGCACTGCTCAGTCGGCACAAATGCACCCGCGCATCGGTGGTTTTCATCAACTCGAAAATGGTGAGCAAGGCGATGGTCTCAGCAGCCACTGGCACGCCACTCAAACCCATACGCGTGGCCAGTGCGCCGCTGGCTGCCACGCCCTTGCCCAAATAGAAATCTTGCGGCCGCAGCCAAACGGTATAACCAAAGGTGCTGGCGTACTGCAACGCGCGTTGCAAGACTTGGGTGTTTTGCACCGGCACATCGGCCTGGCTGAACCCCACGCAACCCGCTTCTGTGAGCTCCAACATTTCGGTCAGGGCCTCACCCTTGAGACCACGTGTGAGCGCGCCCAAGGGGTACAAATGCCCCAGATTTAACTTCTCCGCCCTGAAGCGCAGCATCTCGACCAAGCCGGGCACATCCAGCACCGGGTCGGTGTCGGGAGGGCAAACGAGGCTGGTCACGCCACCGGCCACAGCAGCCGTCATCTCTGACTCCAACATGCCTTCGTGCTCATGGCCGGGCTCGCGCAGGCGCATGGCCAAGTCCACCAAACCGGGAAGCACCAAGCAGCCCGAGGCGTCGATCGTGTGCTCAGCTTGAAAGTCATTTGCTATATTTTTTATAGCTACCACCGCACCATGGGCAAGGGCTACATCGGTAATTTCATCAAAACCGCTGGCGGGGTCTATCAGCCGGCCACCCTTGATCAGTATGTTTTTTTGCATTGTCATCATGAACCCATCAGTTGCGGTGGCGCCAAGCCAGCGCGTTACGCTTCATTGCCCGCCACGATGCTCATCACCGCCATGCGCACCGCGATGCCAAAGGTCACTTGGGGCAGAATCACCGCCTGTTTGCCATCGACCACGGCTGAATCAATCTCAACACCCCGGTTAATGGGCCCGGGGTGCATCACGATGGCGTCGGGCTTGGCGAGTTGCAGCTTCTCAGGCGTGAGGCCGTAGCTCTTGAAGTATTCGTGGCTGGACGGCAGCAAAGCGCCATTCATACGCTCATTTTGCAGGCGCAACATGATGACCACATCACAGCCCCGAATGCCCTCCTCCATGTTGTGAAACACGCGCACACCCATGTGCGACAGATCAGACGGTACGAGCGTTTTAGGGCCTACCACCCGCACTTCAGCACACCCCAGAATCGTCAGCGCATGAATGTCTGAGCGAGCGACGCGGGAGTGCAGCACATCTCCCACGATGGCCACGGTGAGGTTGGTGAAATCTTTCTTAAAGTGCCGAATCGTGTACATGTCCAGCAGCCCCTGCGTGGGGTGCGAATGCCGCCCGTCTCCGGCGTTGATCACATGCACGTGCGGTGCCACATGCTGTGCAATGAGGTAGGGTGCACCCGATTCACCGTGGCGCACCACGAACAAATCGGCGGCCATGGCACTCAAATTGGCAATCGTGTCCAGCAGCGACTCGCCCTTGGAGGCGGACGATTTGGCAATATCCAAATTAATGACGTCAGCGCTCAGCCGTTTTCCCGCGATTTCAAATGTGGTGCGTGTGCGCGTCGAGTTCTCAAAAAAGAGGTTGAAGACGCTTTTGCCCCGCAACAGCGGTACTTTTTTGACCTCTCGGTCGTTCACGCTGACGAAATTTGCCGCTGTGTCCAGCACCTGGGTCAACACACTCTTGGGCAGGCCTTCAATGGACAGCAGGTGAATCAACTCGCCATTTTTGTTGAGCTGGGGGTTACGCCGGTACAGCATGGCTTAGCGCTCTTTCACGTTAAAACTGAATACACCCGCGTCACTGCGCGCCAAGGCCAGCGACTGCAGAGGCGACAGCGCCACCCGTGCGGCAAAGTAATCGGCCTGAATAGGCAGTTGGTGACCACTGCGGTCCACCAACACGGCCAGCTTGACGCTGGCCGGACGGCCAAAGTCAAACAACTCGTTCAGCACGGCCCGAATGGTGCGCCCGGTGTGCAGCACATCGTCGAGCAAAATGATGTCGGCACCATTCACGTCAAAACCAATGTGGGTTTGGGCCGCCACCGTCATGCCACGCTGAGCGAAATCGTCCCGGTGCAGGCTGGAGGAAATAATGCCCACGCTGTCGCTCAAGGCCAGGTCTTTGTGCAGACGCTCGGCCAACCACGCGCCGCCCGAGGTCACCCCCACCAAGCGCATCCCGGGCCGGTACAGCGCACGCACGCCGGCTAAAAATTCGGTGTAAAGCGCCTCGGCGTCCAGCACGAGTGTGCTCATGGAATACTCCTCAAAAATTGTTCCAAAATGATGCAGGCCGCAGCGGCATCGGCGTCTTTGGCGCCCAGGGAGAGCGCCTCGGTGGTGGTGTATCTCTCATCCACCTCAAACACGGGCAATTTGAACCGCCCCTGCAGCTGCCGCGAAAACTTGCGTGCGCGCCGGGTATTCTCATGCTCAGCGCCGTCCGGGTGAAAGGGCACGCCCACCACCAGCGCATCGGGCTGCCATTCGCGCAGGCGCTCAGCAATTTTGACAAAGCGCGCGTCACCTTCGGCTTGAATCGTGCCTTGCGGCTGGGCGGTGCGCATCAACCGGTTGCCGACTGCCAAACCAGTTCGCTTGATGCCAAAATCCAGTGCCAAAAAAGTCTGCAGATTCGGAGGAACAATGAGCGGCGTCACCGCTGGTGCCGAGCTCATGCGTGCCCTGCATCAATAGAGAGCATCCAGGCTTCGAGCCCCAGCAGTTTCAGGGCCTTGTCGTATCGCTCTTCAAAAGGGAGCTCAAACATCAGGGCCGGGTCCGCCGCCACAGTCAGCCAGCTGTTTTCAGACAGTTCGGACTCCAATTGCCCCTCGCCCCACGCCGCGTAGCCTAAGGACACCAAAACGCGGGCGGGCCCAAATCCTGCAGAGATCGCCTCCAGAACATCCTTGGAAGTGGTCATCTCCATGCCACCCGCAATGACCATGGTTGAGGCGTAAACAGACTCATCAGGCTGATTGTTTTGAGAGAAGGTTGCGTCATGCAACACAAAGCCTCGATCGTTCTGAACCGGTCCGCCCAGAAACACAGGCACGTCAAGCAAGTCTTTGCGCAACAAGGGCAAGCTCAATTTTTCGAACAAACCCGTCATGCTGATCTCACAGGGCTTATTGATGATCAGCCCAAGAGCTCCCCGGTCGCTGTGCTCACACAGATAGACCACGCTCCGGTGAAAAACGTCGTCCTGTAATGCGGGCATCGCGATCAAAAAATGATTCGTCAGGTTGGTGAGGGCAAAATCATCGGGCATTCAACAATTTTAGCGGGGGAACATGAGTCAACAATTTGAGATCGGTTTGATGTGGTTTCGTCGTGATTTGCGCGTGACTGACAACGCGGCGCTGCACATGGCTTTGAAGGCCTGCCGCCAACTTCACTGCGTGTTTGTGTTCGACCGGGACATTTTGGATGGTCTGCCCCGGGTTGACCGGCGCGTGGAGTTCATTCGAGAGTCTCTGGTTGAACTGGACCAAGATTTGCGCCAACTCAGCGGCCATAACGATGCCGGTTTGATCGTGCGACATGCCAAAGCCGTGGACACGATCGCGCCATTGGCCCAAGAACTGAGCGCAAAAGTGGTTTTTGCGGCGCATGACTACGAACCGCAGGCGGTGATCCGCGATGCCAAAGTGCGTGACGACTTGGCAAGCGTGGGTATTGCGTTTCAAACCTGCAAAGACCATGTGATTTTTGAGCGGCAGGAGATACTGACCCAAGGCGGCACCCCCTATGGCGTTTTCACACCGTACAAGAACAAATGGTTGGCCACCCTGACTGACACTGATTTGCGCGCTCACGACAGCGCGCCCCTCGGTTCATCGCTGGCACCGCGCCCACCAAGCTTTCGGATGGAGGTGCCCACCTTGGCTGACCTCGGTTTTGAAACCACCAACCTCGGCACACTTCGACTGCCTACAGGCGCTTCTGGGGCACGCCAGTTGTTTGAGGATTTTTTTGATCGGATGGACGATTACCACGACACCCGCAACTTCCCATCAAAAAAGGGCCCGAGTTACCTCAGTGTGCATTTGCGTTTTGGCACCGTCTCGATTCGCCAGCTGGCCGCGACGGCTTTGCAGCGGCACATCCAAGGCAGCCAAGGCGCGTCTGTGTGGCTGGGGGAGTTGATTTGGCGGGACTTCTATTTTCAAATTTTGGCGAATTTCCCTCATGTCGCGGGTGGTGCCTACAAACCGGAGTACAACGCTATCCCCTGGGAGAGTGGCCCACGCGCGCAATCTCTGTTCAAGGCATGGTGCCAGGGCGAAACAGGCTACCCCCTGGTGGATGCGGCCATGGCGCAGATCAACCAGACCGGCTACATGCACAACCGG